>CBHCMF010000228.1:0-6717 GCA_965974465.1 uncultured Noviherbaspirillum sp. | reverse complement strand
CTATGTAGTGTATGACCATGCACGGGCCTACAATGTCGAGATAATCAAATCTTGGCTGGCCATGCATGACATCATTCTTGCCGGGCGTTACAGCGAATGGGAATACTACAACTCTGATCATGCGTTCGTCGCAGGAAAGAAGGCAGCTGATGCGGTGAAGTGGATAGCAAAGAAGAACGCTGTGGCAGCGGAGTAGGAGGCAGCAGCAAGGCGGTGGCATATCACTTGCTGCTGCTTTGTTGTCACGTTCTTCCAGACAGGAGGGATTCATGTGCATACTTTCCCGCGCCGCGTGGCTCGCATTGATGGGGATGTCGATTGCCGCCCCTAGTGTTGCCCAAACTCTGCCGTCGGACAGTACAGCGACCGCGCCGCAGCACCAACTCTATCGTGGCAGCAAAATTATCGGTAGCGATCTTCGTGATCCCAAAGACCAGAAGATTGGAGAGATCAAGGATCTGATGCTCGATAGCCAGCGCGGTGAAGTCGCGTATGCGGTCGTGAGTTTCAGTGAAGGTCTGGGCATCGGTATGAAGCTGTATGCTGTTCCATGGCAGGTTTTGCAGCCCAGTGATGATGGCAAATCCTATATCCTCCATGCAGACAAAGAGACCATAGCCATGGCACCCGGTTTTGATAAGGCGAGATGGCCTGACATGTCCGACCGTACTTGGAGTGCCGACGTCGAGCGCTATTGGAGCCGGATGGTTGGACGCGGATTCGGCAGCAATCGTTTGCCTCCAGGCCCCGGTGGTATCGCTAGTCCGAGGCCTCTCAGCAAAGAACAAAACAGTAGTGGCCGATGAACGTATTTACGCCTGCCTGTCGGCCTGCAAAGAAAAAGTGCGTCATTGAATGAGACGACGATGGGAAACATGCTGTCGGTCAATTGGAGCGAGCTATTCACATTGAGCCTGCCGCTAGGCGAAATCGTGATTCGCGGCAGTGCGATGTATTGGTTTCTGTTTCTTATTTTCCGTTTTGTGATCCGTCGCGACATTGGTGCCGTTGGTATTGCTGACTTGCTGGTGCTGGTGATCGTCGCCGACGCCGCGCAAAACGCAATGGCGGGAGAGTACACCAGCGTAACCGATGGCATGGTGTTGGTCGCCACGCTGATCGGATGGAACGTATTTCTTGATTGGATAAGTTACCGCTTTCCTGGTGTGCGCAAGCTGGCTGAGCCGAGTCCGATCCGCTTGATCGAAAATGGAAAAATGTTAAGGCGCAATATGCGCCGCGAATTGATTACCGATGAAGAATTGTGGAGCAAGCTGCGCGAGCAAAGCATTGAATCGCTGGAGGAGGTGAAAGAAGCGTATATCGAATCGGATGGACAAATCAGCATCATAAAAAAGCAATCCTGAAGCAAAGCATGTCATGCATACATGCCATATAGGCATGGCCGTCACGTTCTGATCTTTTTGTTTTTCCAGTAGGAAACTTTCTGTCGGCACAGTTGTCATTAGGAATTTCACGAAATTCCAGACAACAGCATGATCGAACAGAAGCGTGCGCAACAGAGAAAACCTTCGGGACAATCAACGCTGGCCTGGGTTATGGTGCTCAGCCTTTTGGGGTGTGGCGGCGGTGGAGGGGGAGGCGACACCGTTAGTCTGCCGACGACCGATGCCATGCGAAATCCCACCGCTTCTTCCCCCCTCATTGCGCCTAGCGCATCAGAGACAGCGTCTGTAGCCCCCTCGATTCCACCTGTGGCCGAAAGTGCCGGTAAACTGCTCATTTCGGAAATTGCGACGAACTACTACAGCAATGATGTCGCATGGCTCGAAATCTATAACACCTCTGCCGCGCCGGTGACGTTGTCCGATTACACGTTGAACAGTTCCTACATCAATGCGGATACGGGCATACCGTCCTTTGTACCGATGTCGTTCAAGTTGCCTGACGTGGCGGTCCCTGCTCACGGATTTATGATCATCGCCGGTAAAACCTCAGTGCAGTTGCAGAATGGTCCCGCGATGGTCTATGTAAGAAATGGTAATGCGGTACCGTTTTGGAATGGCAGTGGTTCGGTAGAACTCCAACGCGATGGCGTGACAGTCGATGCGGTACGTTTCGGAACGTCGATAGCGTTGCTTGGTACTGCTGGTGCGTGGTCCGGGGTAAATGTCGCCGCACTGCCTTCGGGTGCCGATGAACACGGCAAATCGATTGTGCGGCTGGCGGCTGCTGCCATGGCCGACACCCATACGGCGAACGACTGGACGTTAGTAAACTTTGCGACACCGGGAGGCCCAAACGATGTGCTACCCAATGTCATCGATTCCGATCTGGACGGTATCCCTGACAGCGCCAAGGTGCCCGGCGGTAGCTACGCCGGACTCGATCTGTATGCGATGGGCGCGCGCCGTGGGCAGCGTGACATTTTCCTCGAGATCGATTACATGGCGAGCAGCGATTCCGCCACCACGCCACGCCGCGAAGCGTTGGAAAAGATGCAGAAAGCATTTGCCGCGAACGGAATCGCGCTGCACATGGATGTCGGTGGCCTGTATGGGGAGAGCTTCAGCCCAGCGCAGTTTCATCTTGGCGGTGGCAATGCGATCCCATTTTCTCCTTGTATCGAACTGGATACGTCGAGCGTTGGTGCCGGTGCGCGTGATGGCTGTGCTTCCTTTCAATCCTATAAGAACGCTCACTTCGATGTGCGACGCCGCTTCATTTTCCATTACGCTGTGTTCGCGCACTCCCTCAATAGCAATGGCAGTGCCGGCCCCTCCGGTACGGCCGAACTCTTCGGTAATGATTTGATCGTCACGCTTGGCGGATACGGATTCAGCGATGCATCCGAAGTGGGCCGCAACATGCTGATCAACATGCAGGCCAGCGCGCTGATGCATGAGTTCGGCCACAATCTCGGCCTCAAGCATGGTGGCAATGAAGACGTTAATTACAAGCCGAACCACTACAGCATCATGAACTACCTGTACCAGTTCACCGGATTGAGCGCTACACCGAACAGCCTCCATGCCGCCGATCGTTATTATCTGGCCTATGGGCTCAAGGGCCTCAGCTATTGCGGGCTAGAAGAAAATTCACCATGCACCGATCGCTTCCTCATGAACTATTCAGACGGAACAGGTGCGGTGCTTGATGAAAACAATCTGTCAGAAGCCCACAATATCGGCCGCGGCAGCATCGATGGTGCTTATGCGGATTGGGATAACAACAATGCCCTGACCACAACCAGCTTCGGCAACAACATCAATCCTCTGGATGGATACGGCAGAAGCGTACTGAAGGACTACAACG
Source organism: uncultured Noviherbaspirillum sp. (assembly GCA_965974465.1). Lineage (GTDB taxonomy): Bacteria > Pseudomonadota > Gammaproteobacteria > Burkholderiales > Burkholderiaceae_D > Noviherbaspirillum. Next base: position 3,441 of record CBHCMF010000228.1, on the reverse strand, counting down.
AATGGGGAAATCTGGTACTCCCATTTTCGCGCGGGTTTTCAGGCAGCAGTTCTGGTAAGTCTCTGAGCACCAGACCGGTGCCGCGCATCAATCCGATGAATCCCTTGATTGGACAGCCGCGTATTGAGGAACTGCCGTTGCCGGCGCAGTTGCATCAGACGATACGTCAGGCACGGGGTGGGTAGGCGTGAGCGCATGACACAGAAGTCAGAAAGGGAGATGAGGGGAATTCTGTGATTGCTTGGCTTCTTTCTCCTCTTGCGGGGAGAAAGAGTTTCACGGAGATCGTGCTACTTACATTGATATTTTTCTGATCTTTGTGCAGAAACATACACGAAGCGGCCTCCAAAATTCGGATAGCGCAATGCGCTTCGTTTCTTTCGCTCTACGTCCACCGATTAATGATGGAGGCGTTGGGGACGCTTCACTTCCCCCAACTGACTTACTATTGGCGTGCATAGGGACGGACTCCACTCGGCGCGCCGTCCGCGTCGAAACGCCTCGCAATATGCACATCCCGAATCTCGACCGTCGACAAGCCATCTACGACATCGGCAATCGCGCTTTCGACAGTCTCATTCCGGCCAAGCGGCTTGTCAATGGTGCCAATTGAGGTATCGGCAGCCTTCGCGTGCAGGCTTACCCGCACCACGGTGTCATCCTCTGCTTCCATCGGCCCGACGATCGCCCTGGCATCTTCTGGGGCTGTCCCATACGCCTCCAGCGTGTGCTGCAATTCGGACAGCAGCTGTAGCATCTCCAGCTCTCCCAGCGCCGCTTCCTTACCGCCATGGAACAGGTCCTGATACAAGAAGTCGATCTGCACGTCGCGTCCATCGGTCACAAGGCAACGCTGCAGTAGCGGCATCACTTGCTGTGACCACTTCCGAAAACGCTCTGCTCGCGCCTCGAAGTAGCGGTCGGCCGCTGCTTCTTTCTCTGGCGCATGGTAGAAGGGATCGTCCATCGTCTTCAGCGCAAAGCCCAGAAGAAATCGCAGTTCCATCGCACTGTCGTCCGGGGCGAAATGCGCTGGCGGCCAGCCGCGCATGCTGCGTGCGATAGCATCGGCCGCAGTGGCTTTCTTGCGCGTCATGGCGTCGAACGCTTCGTGCACCATGTCATGCAACTCGCAATAGCCGATTCGCTCGATCTCGTCAAGATGATAGGCGTGGCTGACGAGCACCACGTTTGCCTTGCGGCTTTCCAGGCCGCCTTTCTGAAAGCTCTCGCGCAATTGCTCGAATGCCTGCTCATCCTGGAAGCATTGCTCGCTGCGCAGGCCGCCCGTCGTATGTACGAAGAGTGGCACCGCGAAGGCATTCACCTCCAGCTCTGTCCCCTCATCGCGGCGAAACAGGATAGTCCCGGACATCTCCTCTACGTCCGCGCGCAGCACGCGATATGCCTTGGCATCTTCCTCGAAGGTGCGCTCGAGTGCTTCGTTTAGCACCTGCTCTCGTTTTTGCTGCAGGCATTTTCTGATTGTCTTGCGCAGGTCGGCCTGTGTCTTCTGCAGAGCATCTGGAAGTGCGGCGTAGATGTCGGACTCGCGAAGATCTATTGCGAATTCGACCAAACGGTCGGCAAGCGCTTCGTCCCTATCTTCTGTTGGTACGATGGTTTTCGAGGCAGAAGGGTGTTTTGTTTTTTTCATGATCGTGTCAGTGAAATTGGGCTGCCTGGCGCAGCAGGAATTCCTACGATGCTTTTGCGCCGATTAGCCTGAGATAAGGCCATGATGCTAACCCATGTCATCAGTGAATGGACAGCGATGCGCGAAAGTATTCCGGTCGCATAGAACGCATGACGACACTGGATGCCAAGAGGGCGCCTGCTATCGGTTACGCCGACTTGTCGTCCTGTGATTCGATTTCCATAAGCAATTCACGCTTAGGTTCGGTCAGGTCAGAACCTTCTCCCGCTGCATATGCCGCGATCAGTCCTTTCCTGCTCAGGAAAGGGGTAACGTCGGCCACGGTGGTGGTCGCCACTGCGCGCGACGATACATTCTAATTTTATTCTGGAGGGTAGAGGTAGCAAGTGTTTCAAGCGAATTCGTCTGTCATAATAGGTTGACAACTCGCCAAGTTGGACGAAATTTTTTCTTCCCATTTGAAGTTATGCGTCACAAGTGCTGTAAATGACTTTCTTTTTGTTAGGACAAACAAACCTCATGACTCTTCAAAATTCAACCTCGGCGTATCTCGAACAATGTCGACAAGCGCTGACCGCAGAGCAAACGAAGTCGCTTGCTGAGACAGAAAATTGGTCGCATGTCGATAAGCAGAAAACGCATATCGACTGGGATGTCTTGTACAAGGAGCTCGCCTCTTTGGTAGACAGTTCGCTTCCGTCTTCAATCGAAGTTCAGTCTCTTATGTCTCGCCACTATTCAATTGCTTCACGGTTTTACTCACCTTCACGAGAGGCATACATTGGGATGGGATTGTTCTATCGAGACAACCCAGATATGAAGGCTTTTCATAATGCCTACCACCCCAAAATGGTGGATTTCGTTGGAGAGGCTATCTATGCCTACGCACAGCGCAATTTGTAGCTTATGCGCTCTGCCTACGCGAAAAGTGGCGCTCAACGATTAAGACCTGAAATCTATGAAGACTCCCCAAGAGAAAAAACGGCTCAGCTACGCCAAGGACCGGCGCTACACGTTCGGAGAAAACAACAAAGCTTCTCGAAAGGGAATTCCAGTAGCGAAGGCACGTGCAAATCGCGCTGTGCGGCACGCACAAAACTATGTGCTTGCGCAGGCAGTGGTCTCTGACGGCTCGAATGTATTAGCGCGATTTGCATGTGCGTGAAAGGGGGGGCATCGCGGGTCTGCGATACTCACCATAGCTCAAGTACGGTTGCGCTTCTCGGCCCGACCTGACCTCCCTTGCACGCACAATCAAATCGCTCTAGCGGCCATTGAGGTTCAGATCCGATCGACGAAGCCGCATCAGTGGCGCAAGTCACCAGATACGTCTCTGGGGAAGGTCCTCGCACGACGGCGTCAAAGGAAAGCCGAAAGTCACCGGAGCTAGTGCAGCCGTTAGCGCTTGCACGATACTGCCATTCCAACCTTCCCCCTCCAAGGGGAAGGGATTTTACTTAGCAACTGAGCCTAGAGTGGACGTCAACGTTGTTTCCAACCACTAGCCCCCAGTTGTTACCGTCCTGTTCCCCGTAGCCGTGTACGCAGCCGTACGTGGTTGCGGTGCAGATGCCTTATGCGAGTTGAGCGTATAGCGTGGCCGTCGGGAACATGCAGGCGCGGGCGCAATACGGTGATGAGATCTTCCTCGCTGACTTCGTCGTCGTCCGGTAGATTTGTTAGAAGGCCACCGATGGCAATTTCGTCGATCTGCGTTGGTTTCCTCTCGCCCTCCATTGGCGTCAGCTTGTATTCCATCAGAAAGCTTGCCTCGATATCTTCCG
>CBHCMF010000227.1:0-6733 GCA_965974465.1 uncultured Noviherbaspirillum sp. | reverse complement strand
GCCAATGAGGAGCGGGGATGAACACTAAAGCGAAGCAGCAATCAGGTTTTACATTGATTGAGCTGGTCATGGTTATTGTGATCTTGGGTATTCTGGCGGCGACAGCCTTGCCCAAATTTATTGATCTTAAAGCGGATGCATCGCAGTCAGCGGTTCAAGGGGTAGCTGGCTCGTTAGGGGCTGCCTCCGCCCTAAACAAGGCGGCTCGTATGATTGCGACAACCAATGGTTCGTCGGCAGTCGCGAATTGCACCGACATTGCTAGTCTTCTTGATGGTGGGCTCCCTACTGGCTACTCCATCACGTCGGCAACCATAGCGGCCGGGTCGACGGCGACTTGTACCGTGACTGGGAACAGTCAATCCGCCACCTTTATCGGTCATGGCGTTTCCTAATGAAATGACAAGGAATAACAAAGCCCGCTTCGGCGGGCTTTTTTGCATCGATACCAAAATAGGGCAGAGATGAAATTTTTTGGCTTTACACATGGCAAGGTTGTGGACGCCTATGCACGGCAGCTTGCGCAAGACTTCTTTACTTCTTGTTCGCGGCCTGGGCAGGGTGCTGGAAAAGATAAGGCTTTCGATAAAAAGGCCGATCAGGTCTTGCTTGGACTCTATGCGCGCGCCAAGGCATTTCGCCAAGAACAGCGGTTGGGCATTATCAATCGCGCACGATTTGCCAAAAGTTTTCAGGATGAGCTTGCCACACTTGGATACGCTCCCGATTTGGTTAAACACGTCACCACAGCGCTTGTTACAACGGCTCTTTCAGGAAAATGACTGGAAAGCATTTTTCTGAATGCTCTGCGCTCGAGCGTATCGGGAAGTGAGTTTTCTGTAAGAAAATTAATTGACAGCAATAAGTTATTCCCCTAATTTCAAGTCGTTTATTGATTAAAAATGCCGGCATGGGTTTCTTCACCAAAACTAAAAAGAATCCAGGTTGGATGGCCATTGGATTACAAGCAGACGGCGTCTGTGTAGCCCATGTCACATATCCACCCGCCTCCAAACCGGTCGTTGAACGGGTGGCGTTTTATCCTGCCGATGCTTTTTCTGCTGTGCAGGCGGTTGAGAAACTCTCCAAGGAACTGCACGCGCACCACTATCAATGCACGACGGTACTGGAGGGGCAGGAATACCAGCTGCTTTCCGTTGATGCGCCGACAGTGCCACTGGAGGAGTTAAAAACAGCGATCCGCTGGCGCCTCAAGGATATGCTCGATTTCCCTATCGACGATGCGACGATCGATGTCCTCGACGTGCCGGTAGACAAGGCAGTGGCGGGGCGCAATAAGTCAATGTATGCCGTGGCAGCGAGGAATCCATTGATACAACAGCGCCAGAACATGTTCCTTGATGCCAAGGTGCCGCTGTCTGTCATCGATATTCCCGAAATGGCGCAGCGCAACGTTTCTACATTGTTGGAACAGGAGGGGCGTGGGGTTGCATTGTTATCATTCGATTCGAGGGGCGGATTGCTGACCGTGTCCTATGCTGGCGAACTGTATCTTTCGCGACGTATTGACGTGTCACTGGCGCAGCTGCAACTGCGCGATACCGAGCAGCGTAACGCATGTTATGACCGCATCACGCTGGAGTTACAACGCTCGCTCGATCATTTCGACCGCCAGTACCATTTCATCAATGTCGCCAAATTGGTATTAGCTCCGGCAGGAGAAGCCGGACATGGTTTGCAGTCTTACCTTGCGACGAATCTCTATATTCCCGTCGAAAACCTCGATCTGGGAACCATACTAGATTTATCCAAGGTCGCAGAACTGCACCAGTCCGACGTGCAGCAGCGATATTTCATGAGCATTGGTGCAGCGATGCGGCGCGAGGAGACCGTCCTGTGAGCCGACAGATCAATCTCTTCAATCCTATTTTTCTCAAGAAAAAAAAGTATTTTTCCGCTGTCGCTATGGCACAGGGGGTAGGGTTGATTCTGGTTGGTTCTGTCGCAGTCGCGGCTTATGCTGAGTTCCAATTGTCTAGTTTGAAAGAGGAAGCGACAACCATTGCCCATCAGCTCAACCAAAGCAAAACACAATTGGCAAAAGTAACTGCTGAGTATGCGCCACGGCAAAAAAGCGAAGCGCTCGTGGAAGAAATTCGATGGGTCGAGGCGAAATTGAAAGCGCAACAGCGGGTATTCGACATGTTGCAGCAAGGCGAATTGGGGAACACCCATGGCTATGCTGAATATATGCGCGCTTTTTCCCGCCAAATCGTGGATGGCATTTGGCTAACTGGTTTCACTATTCAAGGTACCGGCGCGGAGATCGAATTACGCGGACGCGCTTTGCAACCGCAACTGGTGCCCACCTACCTTAATCGCCTCAAGGTAGAACCTGTTATGCAAGGCAAATCTTTTGCGACGCTGGTGATGGGGGTTCCCGAAGCGGATCCTGCAAACAAAGACAGTGCGGCAAGCCTATCGCACGCCAAGGAACGTACACCTGCTGCATATATTGAATTTACGTTGAAATCGTCAGATGCCGTTCAAGAGGGAAGCGTAGCAGAGGCGCGACCGATGATATCGCCGGGCAGTGCCGGCGCGATGAAGTAGACATGGGTTTTTCAGGAGCGCAAAACGAATGAAACAGGTCTGGCTACGCCTGGAAGCGAAAATCGATGCGATGAGCGTGCGTGAGAGAGCCATGATATTTGGCGGAATGGCACTGGCATGCATCGTTCTGGTCAACACGTTCATACTCGATCCCTTGCTCGCGCAGCAAAAGCAGTATTCACAACAAGTAAAACTGGATCTGCAGCAGATGGCGGCCATTCAGGCTGAAATTCAAATGCGGGTGTCTTCTCATGATATCGATCCAGATGCACCGAACCGAGCACGCTTGCAGGCCCTGAAGCTGCAATCCGCGAAGCTTCACAATGATTTAGGGAGCATGCAAAAGGGCTTGGTCCCTCCTGATAAAGTGGCTTCGTTGCTTGAAGATCTATTGGTGAAAAATGGGCGGCTTCAGCTCATTTCATTGAAGACGCTGCCCGTTTCACTGCTGGATGAGTTCGCCATCGGGGGGGCACAACCTGCAAGCGAAAGAAAACCTCCAAGCACCACGCTTTTGCAACAGAGCGGACCAGAAGATAAAGCGTCGGGAGATGCTGTTTACAAACATGCTGTCGAAATCGTCGTTCAAGGCAGCTACCCAGACATGATGAATTACCTTGCCGAACTAGAAGCCATGCCGTGGCAATTGTTTTGGGAAAAGGCAAGGCTAAATGTTGACACCTATCCGCAGTCGAGTCTGACGTTGACGCTCTTTACACTAAGTTTGGACAAAGAATGGCTGCACATTTGAGTAAAGTTCAGAAACACGTCACAATCCCCATATCGTTCCTACTGGCAATTTTTGTCGGGGGGCAGGGAGCGTGGGCCCAGACTTTCGTTGACCCTACCCGCCCCCCAGTGTCGCTTGGCACCAGTGCTGTGTCGGAGGCAGCAGCGAGTGCTGCTGCGCTGGAGTTGCAGTCAGTGCTTATTTCGCCGACTAGAAAAGTCGCGATCATTAATGGACAAAGTGTTACGGTGGGCGAGAAAGTCGGTGAATCGGAAGTCATCATGATTGGCGAAAACGAAGTGGTTTTGCGTAATGGGCGGGACGTCCAAGTCCTGAAGCTTTTCCCCGCCGTTCAGAAGCGCGTAAGCGCCGGTCGTGCGGGTAATGCCGAGAATCGGCAAGAACGAAGGTAAGGTATAGAGTGCGGAAATTTATATTAGCCATCGTGATTCTGAGTCTGGCAGGGTGTGCACCACACCAGCCCAAACGCGAGACTTTTGATTTAATCAATGCCGAACTCACCAAGGCAGCTCAATCCAAGTCTCAGTCCGCCCCACCGGAAGCGGTATCGGCGGCATTGTTGCCCCCCCTGAAAATCGATATTCCAAAGGCGGTGTCACGTTCAACAATGTCCCCGCACATCAGTTTTTCATGGGGATCGTTGCCGGCACCCGGTACAGCATGCTGGTACACCCCGATGTCACTGGCACCATTTCCGTGAATCTGAAGGATGTCACCGTTTTTGAAGCGCTAGACGCGATTCGCGAACTCTACGGATTTGACTACAAGGTGGAGGGGACGCGCATCTATGTGAAACCGCTTACGCTTCAAACACGCGTATTTCAGGTTAATTATCTGACCGGTAGCCGAAAAGGGACTTCCGACATTCGTGTAACCTCTGGGTCAGTGAGTGATTCAACAATTGGCAGTCCTTCCGGAAATGCGGCCAATACGGCGGGAGGCACGTCGACCCCGGCTCCGACGACGAGTTTCCAGTCATTGAACACGAGTAAGATCAGTACTTCCTCGACCAGTGACTTCTGGGGGGAACTGAAGGCTTCACTAGAAGCGATCGTTGGCAACAAAGAAGGCCGAAGCGTTGTCATTAGCCCCCAGTCCGGGGTGGTTGTGGTGCGTGCTATGTGGGATGAGTTGCGCAATGTTTCCTCGTATCTCAAGGCAACCCAACTTGCAGTAGACCGCCAAGTTATTCTTGATGCGAAGATCCTTGAAGTTGAATTGAATGACGAGTACCAATCCGGCATCAATTGGGCAGCATTGGCCTCGGTCAATGGGAATCCAAACCGTCGCGTATCCGCAGGTCTGGTTTCCCCTGGCGCGACGTTGACTCGGATCCCGCTGGATGGAAGCTTTTCGGGTTCGCTCTCAGGAGGAACGAGCAATTCCGTAACGGCCATTCCTGGTTTTTCGCTAGCAGCACCATCTAATGCTGTGGGCTCCTTGTTTGGATTTGCATTTCAGACTACTAACTTTGCCGCTCTCATCTCCTTCTTGGAAACGCAAGGAACTGTCCATGTGTTGTCCAGCCCGCGTATCGCTACGATGAACAATCAGAAGGCGGTTCTCAAGGTGGGCAAGGATGAGTTTTTCGTCACCAATGTCAGCACAACAACGACTTCCACTGGCAATACAAGTACGACAAGTCCGACTGTGACGGTACAGCCTTTCTTTTCCGGGGTCGCTCTGGATGTGACACCACAGATTGATGACAGCGGCAATATCATCCTGCACATTCATCCCTCTGTCAGTAACGTGACAACCGTCGACAAACCACTCAACTTGGGCAGTGCCGGCTCATTCAGTCTACCGCTCGCATCAAGTACCGTATCGGAAACTGATAGTGTGGTACGAGGTCAGGATGGCCAGATCGTCGCTATTGGCGGATTGATGCGGCAAGCGAGCACTTCTGGCCGTTCACAGCTTCCCGGGGCAGGCGATTTGCCTGTGGTTGGAGGGTTGTTTAAGAACACGTCGCAGACAATGCAAAAGCGCGAACTGGTCATTCTGTTAAAGCCCACTGTTGTTCAAGGGCAGAATACCTGGGCGCAGGACATGATGGAAAGCCAGCAACGCATTCAAGGCCTGGCTCCCAACTCGGGCAACGTACCGGATCAATGATTTAAGTATGTACGAGACTCACTTCGGTCTGCGAGAACTGCCGTTCGGGATTACGCCCGATACCAGTTTTTTCTTTGCTTGTGCCAATTATCAGGAAGCCTTAAATACTTTACTCATCGCCACAAAGAACGGCGAGGGCTTTATTAAGATCACTGGTGAAGTGGGGGTGGGAAAAACGCTATTGTGCCGAAAATTCATGTCGACACTCGACAAGAGTTTTGTCACGGCCTACATCCCTAATCCTTATCTGGAACCGCGTACCTTAATGCTGGCGTTGGCTGACGAGCTGGAAATTCCGCAGGACCAGAATGTCGATCAGCATCTTTTGCTGAAATCCATTAATCATCGTTTGCTCATACTGGCGCGCGAAGGCAAGCGCGTCGTGCTGTGCTTGGACGAGGCTCAGGCAATGCCGATTGAAAGCCTCGAGGCCTTGCGCCTATTGACCAACCTCGAAACGGAAAAGCGCAAGCTGTTGCAGATTGTTATGTTCGGTCAGCCCGAACTGAATCGCAAACTGCAACAGGAGGCCATCCGCCAGTTGAATCAGCGTATTACCTTTCATTATCACATTGGACCGCTTTCCAAGGACGACACGGAGTTTTACGTCTCCCACCGACTGCGGGTGGCCGGATACACGGGAGGACGAATATTCAACCGTGGCGCCGTTCATGCCTTGTATAAGGCAAGTGGCGGAATTCCTCGGCTGATCAATATTCTTGCGCACAAAGCCTTAATGCTTGCCTATGGTGAGGGTAGGCAGCAAGTCAATGCGCGGCAAGTGCAAGCAGCAGCCAAAGATACTGGTTCAGCAAAAAAAATCAGATGGCCTTGGATGTGGTTAGGAGCATTCGCCTTGTTGGCCGTTGGTAGTAGCGCAGGATGGGCGTATTTCCGATGAGCCTAATCAATCAAATGTTGCAGGATTTGGATGCGCGCCGCTCTGATGCGTTGGGGCACGATGCGTTTGCCCAGCAGATCAGGGCAGTGCAGGAGCAACGCCGTATTCATCCTGCGTGGTGGATCGCCTTGATATTGGCGTTCGCATTAATCGGGATATTGACATGGCTGTTCTTGCGGCCACCAGTTGCCCCACCTACCTCTCAGGTGAAATTACCACTGAAGTTGGATTCAGATCTCAACCTGAAAAAGACAGAGGCGGCCCAACCGTCAGTCACGCAAAACATAAAAGAAGAGGCCAGTGCAACAACGTCGATACCTTCCGAGAAAAGGGAGGAAAGTACGTCCGTTACGACAGTGCCCCTCTCCAATGCGTTAGCGTTGCAGCAA
>CBHCMF010000226.1:0-6880 GCA_965974465.1 uncultured Noviherbaspirillum sp. | reverse complement strand
GAAACTTTGGAAAAACTCGAGCGCCGTATTACCATTACCGTGCCGCTGGCCGATGTGCAGGCGGAAGTTGAAAAGCGCTTGAAAATTCGCGCCCGAACCGCAAAGGCCCCAGGCTTCCGTCCAGGCAAGGTGCCGATGAAGCTAGTCGCACAGCAGTATGGCTACCAAGTCGAGAATGAAGTGTTGAACGATAAGGTCGGCCGGGCATTCAGTGAGGCAGCTAGTCAAAACAATCTGCGCGTTGCCGGGTATCCAAAGATCGAGCCGAAAGACGGCACTACGGAAGGTGTTGTTGCGTTCGATGCCACGTTCGAAGTTTATCCTGAAGTGAAAATTGGCGACCTCGCAGCTGCGGAAGTCGAAAAAGTAAAGAGCGAAATCTCCGAAGCGGAAATCGACAAAACTATCGACATTCTACGTAAGCAGCGTGTGCATTACCATGTCAAAGGGGAGCAGGGTGATCATGGTGACGGCGGAGCGGACCTGGCCGCGAAAAACGGCGACCGTGTGACCGTCGACTTCGTTGGTAAGATCGATGGCGTAGAGTTCCAAGGCGGCAAGGCAGAAGATTACCAGTTCGTATTGGGTGAGGGTCGCATGCTGAAAGAATTCGAAGATGCTGCAATCGGACTGAAAGTCGGCGAATCCAAAACCTTCCCGCTCGTGTTCCCAGCGGATTATCACGGCAAGGATGTTGCAGGCAAGACGGCTGAGTTCACGATCACTATGAAGAAGATCGAATGGGCGCACTTGCCAGACGTCGATGCGGAATTTGCCAAGTCACTCGGCATTGCTGATGGTGACTTGAGCAAGATGCGCGAAGATATCAAGATGAACCTTGAACGTGAAGTCAACGGCCGCGTCAAAGCACAGACCAAGGACAATGTGATGAACGCGCTGCTCAAGGCTTCCGAGTTGGACGTGCCGAAGGCATTGATTGATCAAGATGTTGAGCGTCTGATCGAAATGGCTCGCCAGAATATGGCGCAGCGTGGCATGAAAAACGTCAAGGACATGCCGTTCCCGCCGGAATTGTTTACTGCTCAAGCCGAGCGCCGTGTTCGCCTGGGCCTGATTCTGGCCGAAGTGGTCAAAGCGAATAAGCTGGAAGCGACACCGGAACAGGTCAAGTCACAGATTGAAGAGTTTGCGCAAAGCTATGAAGATCCTCAACAGGTCCTCAAGTTCTATTACAGCGACCGTCGTCGTCTAGCAGAAGTAGAAGCCCTTGTTTTGGAAGAAAATGTCGTTAACTATGTGCTGAGTAAAGCCAAGGTAACTGAAAAAGCGGTAGCATTTGATGAGTTGATGGGCAACAACGCACAAGCCTAAGCTGCTGGTGCGCACTCCTTAAGGAAAGGCACATGTCAGGCATGATTAGAAATTCCGCACTTGATACTGAAATGCTCGGTATGGTGCCGATGGTGATTGAGCAGAGTGGCCGTGGCGAGCGTGCGTATGATATTTACTCGCGCTTGCTCAAGGAGCGGGTAATTTTTCTGGTTGGTCCGGTGAATGATCAGTCGGCCAACCTGATTGTTGCGCAAATGCTGTTCCTGGAAAGTGAGAATCCTGACAAGGATATTTCACTGTACATCAATTCCCCCGGTGGCTCTGTTTCGGCAGGCATGGCGATTTACGACACCATGCAGTTCATCAAGCCGGACGTTTCCACGCTATGCACCGGCTTGGCAGCATCAATGGGGGCATTCCTATTGGCTGCGGGCGCCAAAGGTAAGCGTTTCTCGTTGCCGAATTCGCGCATTATGATTCATCAGCCGTTGGGCGGTGCTCAAGGTCAGGCTGCAGATATCGAGATCCAGGCTCGTGAAATTTTGTACTTGCGTGATCGCCTGAACCACATCCTCGCCGAAAAAACTGGCCGGACCGTGGAACAAATCAGCAAGGATACGGACAGAGATAATTTCATGTCCGCCTCGGAAGCAGCCGAATATGGCATGATTGATAAAGTGCTGACTACTCGCGCCTAAACCGGTTGCCCACGCGGAAAACGCCCGGACGGAAGCGCGTTCGGGCGTTTTGTTTTATGGCGACGAATTTCTCCTGTTTACTCAAATTCTTGAGCGGCGTCGTGACGAATTCGAAATTCACAGGTAATATCAAGTTCAATCTCCATCCATAAACAGCTCTATGTCTGACAAAAAATCCTCCAGCGGCGAAAAATTGCTTTACTGCTCCTTCTGCGGTAAGAGCCAACACGAGGTAAAGAAACTCATTGCAGGGCCTTCTGTGTTTATCTGCGATGAGTGCATCGACCTGTGCAATGACATTATTCGTGACGAGGCGTCCAGCATTGAGTCGGTAGCCGGTCCTAAATCCGATCTGCCGACACCGCAGGAAATTTTCGAACTGCTTGGCCAATACGTCATTGGTCAGGAGACTGCCAAGCGCATTCTATCGGTGGCAGTGTACAACCACTACAAGCGACTCAAGCATCTTGGTAAGAAGGATGATGTGGAGCTGGCTAAAAGTAATATCCTTTTGGTCGGCCCAACTGGTTCTGGCAAGACACTGCTTGCACAAACGCTTGCGCGTATGTTGAACGTGCCCTTTGTGATAGCTGATGCAACTACGTTGACCGAAGCTGGTTATGTGGGTGAAGACGTCGAGAACATCATTCAGAAGTTGCTGCAAAACTGCAACTACGAAGTCGAAAAGGCACAGAAAGGGATTGTCTATATTGATGAGATTGACAAAATCTCTCGTAAATCCGACAACCCTTCGATTACGCGCGACGTATCAGGAGAGGGCGTTCAACAGGCCTTGCTGAAACTGATCGAAGGAACAATGGCATCGGTGCCGCCGCAAGGGGGGCGCAAGCATCCAAACCAAGATTTCGTGCAAATTGATACCACCAACATCATGTTTATTTGTGGGGGTGCTTTTGACGGACTGGCGAAAATTATTTCAAATCGTTCTGAAAAGAGCGGGATTGGCTTCTCTGCTAGTGTAAAAAGTCAGCAGGAGCGTAATGCAAGTGAGGTACTGCTCGATGCAGAACCTGAAGACCTGATTAAATTTGGTCTGATTCCCGAGCTGGTGGGACGTTTGCCCGTTGTTGCAACCTTGAGTGAACTAAACGAAGAGGCACTAATCCAAATATTGCTTGAGCCCAAGAATGCTCTGATCAAACAGTATGCGAAGCTACTGCAGATGGAGGGGGCAGAACTGGAGGTGCGACCAGCCGCGTTGCATGCTATTGCTAAAAAAGCGCTTGAACGCAAGACTGGTGCACGTGGGTTGCGCTCTATCCTTGAACATGCTTTGCTGGAGGTAATGTTTGAATTGCCAAGCCTGCAAAATGTTGCAAAGGTAGTGATCGATGAAAACACGATCACTAATGGAGCGAAACCTTTGTTGATTTATCACGAGCAGCCCAAAGTATCCGGAGCAAAATAGCGAAAAAGCTTGGTGCATTCGAATACCATGGACAAAAGCCCGTTTTTTCCTAAAAGCAGTACAATTTGAAACACATGAATCACTTTCGGCTTCCATAGCAAAGCCACCCGAGGGCGACTTCGTTTGTGGCTTTTTTTATTGCGAACTTTGAAAGAAAGGGTTGAAACACAGTGATTTTTATTGCCGCTTGGACTTGAGTTTTAGGCCTCTCATGCCTACATCATTAACAAGCTCTTAAATAAGGTTCGCCATGACGACTTCTACAACATTAACTGAACACACCCAACTGCCGCTTTTGCCGCTGCGGGACGTTGTTGTCTTCCCGCATATGGTGATCCCGCTGTTCGTTGGCCGGCCCAAGTCGATCAAGGCTCTTGAAGCTGCGATGGAGCAAGGCAAGAGCATTATGCTCGCCGCGCAGAAAGCTGCGGCCAAGGACGAACCTTCCGCAGATGACATTTATGAAATCGGGTGCGTCGCCAATATTCTCCAGATGCTGAAGCTGCCCGATGGCACCGTCAAAGTTCTGGTAGAGGGCGCGCAGCGCGCGCGTATTCACCATATCAGTGAACTCGATACCCATTTCATTGCTGCGCTTACCCCGGTCGAGTCTGAGCCTGGTGACGAGTCCGAAGTGGAAGCCATGCGTCGTGCGATCGTGCAGCAGTTCGATCAGTACGTGAAGCTGAACAAGAAGATTCCACCGGAAATTCTCACTTCGTTAGCTGGCATTGACGATGCAGGGCGCCTAGCGGATACCATAGCAGCGCACCTACCTCTCAAACTTGAGCAAAAACAGGTCATCCTCGAAATCTTCAACGTTGCTAAGCGTCATGAGCATTTGCTTGGCCAACTCGAAGGCGAGCTCGATATTCTTCAGGTCGAAAAACGTATCCGTGGACGCGTCAAGCGCCAAATGGAAAAATCGCAGCGCGAGTACTACCTGAATGAGCAAGTCAAAGCCATCCAGAAAGAACTGGGGGAAGGAGAAGAGGGTGCTGATCTCGAAGAGCTCGAGAAGAAAATCGTCGCTGCCAAGATGCCGAAGGAGGCTCGCGAAAAGGCGCAGTCCGAGCTGAAGAAGCTCAAGCTGATGTCGCCGATGTCCGCCGAGGCAACGGTGGTGCGTAATTACATCGATACGCTGTTGAGTCTGCCGTGGCGAAAGAAATCAAAGGTCAACAATGATCTTGCCAATGCAGAGAAGGTATTGGAAGGCGACCACTATGGCCTAGAAAAGGTTAAGGAACGCATCCTAGAGTATCTCGCCGTGCAGCAACGCGTTGACAAAGTGAAAGCGCCTATTCTGTGCTTGGTCGGTCCTCCAGGGGTTGGTAAGACGTCGCTTGGACAATCGATTGCACGAGCCACTAATCGCAAGTTTGTGCGCATGGCCCTTGGTGGAGTGCGTGATGAAGCGGAAATCCGTGGTCATCGCCGCACCTATATCGGTTCGATGCCGGGCAAGATCTTGCAAAGTCTGGCAAAGACCGGTGTGCGCAATCCATTATTCCTACTGGATGAAGTAGATAAGTTGGGGATGGATTTTCGTGGTGACCCCGCTTCTGCGCTGCTTGAAGTCCTTGATCCAGAGCAGAACCACACATTCTCAGATCATTACGTCGAAGTCGATTTTGATCTATCTGATGTGATGTTCGTGGCGACGTCGAACTCGTATAACATTCCGCCAGCTTTGCTGGACCGGATGGAGGTGATTCGCCTCTCAGGTTATACAGAAGACGAGAAGACCAGCATTGCACAGCGTTACTTGTTGCCAAAACAAATTGGTAACAATGGTCTGAAGGAAGATGAAATTGCGGTTTCGGAATCTGCGATTCGAGACATTATTCGCTACTACACACGTGAAGCCGGTGTTCGTTCGCTTGAGCGCGAAATTTCTAAGATCTGCCGCAAGGTGGTGAAAATGCTCCTGTTGAAAAAACAAGATAAAGAGCGCAAGGTCTCCATTAGCTCGAAGAACCTCGATAAGTTCCTTGGCGTACGTCGCTACGCTTTTGGTATGGCCGAGAAGGAAAATCAGGTTGGTCAGGTGGTCGGTCTCGCATGGACCGAGGTCGGCGGCGACCTGTTGACAATCGAGGCGGTGACGATGCCGGGCAAGGGCGACATTATTCGTACTGGTACCTTGGGCGACGTGATGAAGGAATCTATTGAGGCGGCGCGTACCGTGGTTCGCAGTCGCGCCAAGCGCCTCGGCATCAAGACGGAATTGTTCGGTAAGAGCGATATTCATATTCACGTTCCGGAAGGTGCGACACCCAAGGATGGGCCATCAGCAGGTATTGCCATGACAACGGCACTGGTCTCTGTATTGAGCGGCATTCCTGTGCGTGCAGATGTGGCAATGACGGGTGAAATCACATTGCGTGGCGAGGTGCTGCCAATCGGAGGGCTGAAGGAAAAGCTGTTGGCCGCGCACCGCGGTGGCATCAAGACTGTGCTGATTCCTGAGCAGAACGTTAAAGATCTCGCGGACATCCCGGATAACGTCAAGAATAAGCTTGAGATTGTTCCGGTGCGCTGGATCGATAAGGTGCTGGAGGTGGCTCTTGAGCGGTCGCCGGTTCCTTTAACCGATGAGGCTCCGGTTGAAACGGCGGTGGCACAACCAGCGGGTCAGACTGATCCGAGCGTGGTAAAGCACTGATCATTCTATCTGCAAGCAAAAGGCGCTCTTCGGAGCGCTTTTTTCATTTCACAGCAAATCCCTTCATGCTCAAAAATCAGGCATCGGAATTTTCCTGAATCCCGTCTAGTCAGGGCAAACTGATGGGCGGAAAGCCGCTTGACACAAGGCTTTGTGGCTTGTTTAATACGGGCTGCAGAAAATTTCTTCTCTGCATTTTGTGGTGCTTATGCTAAAAAAAGAAATAAGCAGAGCGTGCAAAATCTAACTTTTTTGAGGGGGCGTCAGTGAATAAAACCGAATTGGTCGATCACATTGCAGGGGCTGCTGATATTTCCAAAGCTGCTGCAACACGTGCAATCGATGCAATGATCCACGCTGTTAAAACTACGTTGAAGAAAAATGGAACTGTTACGCTGGTTGGTTTCGGGACTTTTTCGGTAGGCAAGCGTGCTGCACGTACCGGTCGTAATCCACGTACCGGTGATGCAATTAAGATCAAAGCAGCCAAGGTGCCTAAATTCCGCCCGGGTAAAGCCCTCAAGGACGCAGTCAATTAATAAGTAGTGCATCCTGATAAAAGATACTATATAATATTGTTTTTCACGACGTGGTGACAACGTCTGAAGATGTTTGGCTGACTAAGTGTGGATTTGGGTGCTTAGCTCAGTTGGTAGAGCGGCGCCCTTACAAGGCGTAGGTCGGGAGTTCGAGCCTCTCAGCACCCACCAATCAGTCAAGCAAGCAATAGAGTTTTAGGAGTGGTAGTTCAGTCGGTTAGAATACCGGCCTGTCACGCCGGGGGTCGCGGGT
>CBHCMF010000225.1:0-6908 GCA_965974465.1 uncultured Noviherbaspirillum sp. | reverse complement strand
TGGGAATACCGCGCTCGATCAATTCTTTTGACGCAGCGATGGCGTAGTCGCATGGCTCTGGATCGCCGGGACCATTGGAAAGGAAGATGCCATCCGGATTCAGCGCCAAGACCTCGGCAACAGGCGTTTGCGCTGGCAACACCGTCACCTTGCAGCCGCGCTCAGCCAGCATGCGCAGGATGTTGCGCTTAACCCCGAAGTCATACACAACAACATGACGCCTGGCCGATTCTCGCTGCGATGGATCAGTACCGGCGCTTTCTTTCCGATCGAGGCGCCATACTCTCTCCGTCCATTCATAAGGTGTGGTGGTCGATACCACCTTGGCCAGGTCCATGCCGGCGAGTCCCGGAAAGGACTGGGCAAGCGCGAGTGCCTTTTCAACGTTAGCTTCGCCAGCCAAAATTGCGCCGTTTTGCGCCCCTTTTTCACGGAGGATACGAGTCAGCCTACGGGTGTCGATACCTGCGATGCCAACGATATTCTCTGCCTTCAAATAAGCAGACAGACTTTGTTGAGCACGGAAATTTGACGCAAGCAGCGGCAAGTCCTTGATGATCAAGCCGGCAGCATGAACCTTGCTTGCCTCGACGTCTTCTTCATTGACCCCGACGTTGCCGATATGCGGGTAGGTGAGCGTAACGATCTGGCGGCTGTAGCTGGGGTCGGTCAGAATTTCCTGATAGCCGGTCATGGCCGTGTTGAATACCACCTCACCTATCGCATGGCCGACTGCCCCAATAGACGTGCCATGAAAAAGCGAACCATCCTCCAGTACGAGAATGGCATGTTCCTCCTTGCTGAAGAACTCTTGTATTTCTTGCTCCATTACCTCTCCTTATTGGCCTACTAAAAATACAAAGCACTGCGACTACCCACATAAAGTTAATTGTTTTGCAACAACCTGCCCAAAACTAAAGACGCTAATGACGAGATAGCCTCGCCACCAGCATCGGTTTGTTAAATCAATGGAATAGAAAAGAAATATGGAACGCGCTTGATGCATCCCATTTGCGCATATGCGAAATAAAACAAGTTTTGCTTGATATTTCGTGCATGCGCAGTAAACCGGACTCAGGAAGCAATTGCGGTCAGTCTGCTTTTTCCGAGGCGTAGAGCGTGGCTGGCTTTCTTTTGGGGAGCCGTATCAACTGCATTCCCCCTACGCTCACTCCCTAGTTGTCCCGCCAACTTGGTGATGGAGGCACCCAAAGTGGAATTTTCCGCTTCTACCTTGAAGATGCTGACCACTTTTACCAGATTCTTCGCCTGATCCTCTAACGATGCGGCTGCGGCCGCCGCTTCCTCGACGAGGCTCGCGTTCTGTTGGGTCATTTCGTCCATCTGGTTGACCGCTTGATTGATCTGTTCGATTCCAGTGCTTTGCTCCTGGCTGGCCGAAGCAATCTGGCCCATGATGTCCGTGACACGTCTAACACTGGCGACAATCTCATCCATTGTCACGCCGGCTTGATCGACCAGTTTTGCACCAATGTCGACTTTCTCCACCGAGTCACCGATCAGCATCTTAATTTCCTTTGCCGCACCGGCCGAGCGCTGCGCGAGATTTCTCACCTCTGCTGCAACCACGGCAAAGCCACGCCCCTGTTCACCAGCACGTGCTGCCTCCACCGCTGCGTTCAATGCGAGGATGTTGGTCTGGAATGCAATACCGTCGATGACGCCAATGATGTCGACGATCTTTCTTGCCGATTCGTTAATCAGTCCCATCGTCGTGACGACCTCCGAAACGACGGCTCCGCCTTTGACCGCCACTTCTGCTGCTGACACTGCTAACTGATTTGCTTGACGTGCGTTGTCACCGTTCTGCTTGACTGTTCCAGTCAACTCTTCCATAGCGGAGGCAGTTTCCTCAAGCGAACTGGCCTGTTGTTCGGTGCGAGATGACAGATCAAGGTTGCCGGAAGCAATCTGGCTAGATGCAGAACCTATCGTATCCGTGGCAGAACGCACGTTTTGAACGATTTTCGACAGACTCGTGTTCATATCTCTTAAAGCTTGCAGCAATTGTCCGATTTCATTCGTAGAGGACACCTCAATACGGCCACTAAGGTCCCCTTCGGCAACACGCCGCGCTATATGAATCGCCTGGCCCAGCGGCAAAATAATGCCGCGAACGAGAATGAAACCCACCGCTATCGAGAGCAATGCCCCCAGTCCCAGCGCAGCGCCCATCCAATAGCCTGTGCGGTCGATGTTGGCGTCAACCACCGCGCCATTCGTAGCAGCGCGTTGCGCCAAAAATTCGGTCAATGCCTTCAATGCCACGTCCGATTTCCGGTATGTTGGATTGATTCCTCGGATCAGCGCCATCTCACTATCATCCCACCGGTCCTCTTTGACCGCCGTAATCGCAGCGGTAATACTATCGGCCCCTAGACGACCGCTTGTGGCATACCAGTCATCAGCTAGTCGCCTCTCTTCCGGTGATTCGATAGCATCCACGTACTCCGTCCACAAGCGCTGAATGTCGTCAGTTGTCTCGCTGATGATCTTGAAGTGAACCGCGATTTCATGATCGTGCAGCTTCGACCAGTCCATGATCGGATTATGTTGGAGCGCTTGCAGTATCTGACTGCGATTGACCTCCATCTTGAAGCGTATTTTTTCGACAGAGGCGCTCGCCTTGACATCCTTGAGCGAAATGTCACGTAACTGGCTTGCCGTATCCTTGACGCTATAGATGCCCAGACTGCCGATGAGCAGCATCAATCCGATGAGAAAACCCAAGGCCAAGATAATCAGGGTTTTGATTTTTATATTCCTGAACATGCTGTACTCCTCCTTGTTATTCGTGCCAGCCGCCATGCCACTGCATGGATGCAGAGGTGATTTGCCCGTCACACTAAAGACATCCAGCTGCACGGAACAGGATGTAGGCTTGCAATACGCACTGCGACGAAAGGTGCCGTCCGAGAAGACCCAAACTGCTTCCAGGGAATTCAGGAGAATCTAATTTATCAAAGTGATCTGCTGCAAACATAGCTGTCAAAGTTGACAGCTATGTTTGCCAACCTGAGTAGATCAGCGATAAACATTGAACAGGAATTGAAAATACCATCACAAAACCCACGCTGATTAGGTAAAGAATTGACAGGTTTGCGATATGCAGCGCAAGGTGTGCGCTAAGGCGAATCTGACAGTGGATGTACGCATTCCACACTTATGCTAACTGCATTTTGGAATGAGAAAATTATTGTCGAACCTGCCACACCGAAGATGACCCTAGCTTTGTCGATACCCTTCGAAGTGATACCGAAATATTTGCTTGGCATACGGTGACAACACGCACACACAGATGTGAGCGCGCAGCCGCGCCCATTTACGCTTGCCGCCGCGAACAATGAATCAGAACATGTGATGGAATTTGATCCGCTGCAGATGAGCCTGATCTAGCGCTCTTCGATTAAGCGCCCGGCTAATCACCGCTTTTGTAGCAAATGCATGGGGCCAAACAGTCTCTGCATAGTCTCATTACGGATGAACGACAGGTTGTATGGATGCTCTGATACCTTTTTAGGAAAGCGTCCAGTCGATTTCAACCCATGGAGTTGTTCAGCGATTTTCCCCCACAAAACGAGCGTCGGAGGTTGCACGTCACACTCTTCGGCTTGATCTGCCAGTGCAGTTAAGACTGTCTCCAGAAAAGGCTGCCATGCCTTTGCTTCCTTCATTGGAGGTACGTGAGGGCGGAACACCAGCGCCGCGTTTAGCAAAAGAAAGCCCTCTTTGGTCAGATTAGCCTGTAATTCGGTGAGAGTCTGAATAAACGGTGAACCGATTGCTCTGGCTTTCAGAGAAATATGGGCCATGGCATCGCCGGATGCATTTTCTGGCGTCAATAAACCATCGGCGACCAATAACATCTTCACGAAATTGCGCAGCGAGGTGGCACGATTAACCTGCTTCGACAAGCCCTTCTCGGACCACAATGACTCGACCGCCCCGTCCATGAAGCAGACACCCGTTGCACTTTGCTCCCGCGGATAAGGCCCCTCCCCAACCAGAACATAGCGGACCTGATCCAACGGCTGCGTGAAGGCGGCAAATATCCGTCCCTGCGTAGGCAGGAATGCATCCCGTTCCAGCGCAGGAAGATAGTCCGAATCGGCCTTCGCGACAGCCTCCAGCCCCCGAGCCAACACCGGGCGCCATGAAGCATGTGCCAATTCGAGCACCTCAATGATGGATTGTGGAATTGCCTTGGACATAGTTGGTCGAAATTAAAATACGCGATTGTAACGCCTGCGATCCACACCCAGTGCTGCTCTTAAGCAGACTTACTTTCCTGCTAACGGCATCACGTTATCGGCACCTGGCGCGCCAAACAACTGCATCTTAAGCAAATGCAGCTGATCTCGTACCTGCGCCGCTTTTTCGAATTCCAAATTCTTCGCATGGTCAACCATTAGCTTTTCCAGGCGCTTAATTTCCTTACTCACCTGTTTCTCGCTCATCGACTCATATTTTGCTTGTTCCTGCGCGACTAATAGCTCGCTGCGTGCTTCCTGCGGACTGTAGACGCCGTCAATCAAGTCGCGAATTTCCTTCCTCACGCCAGCTGGAGTAATGTTATTCGCCTTATTAAAGGCAATCTGCTTGGCGCGTCGGCGCTCGGTCTCGTCGATCGCTCGGCGCATCGAGTCAGTAACCTTGTCGCCATACAGAATTGCTGTGCCATGCAGATTACGTGCAGCGCGACCAATAGTCTGAATGAGACTGCGCTCAGAACGCAGAAAACCCTCTTTGTCCGCATCTAGAATTGCCACTAGCGATACTTCGGGAATGTCCAACCCCTCGCGTAGGAGATTGATTCCCACCAGCACATCAAAAGTGCCGAGCCGCAAGTCACGAATGATTTCAACCCGCTCCACGGTATCAATATCACTATGCAGATAACGTACCTTTACACCGTTATCGCCGAGGAACTCAGTCAACTGCTCCGCCATACGCTTAGTCAACGTGGTCACCAATACGCGCTCGTTCTTCTTCACGCGCTCGGTAATCTCCGACATCAGGTCATCTACCTGCGTGCTTGCTGGACGGACCAAAATTGCCGGATCCACTAAGCCGGTCGGACGCACCACCTGCTCGACCACCTGATCCGCATGAGCATTCTCATAGTCAGCTGGTGTTGCGGAAACAAACACAGTCTGCCGCATCTTGCTTTCGAATTCCTCGAATTTCAACGGCCGGTTGTCGAGTGCAGATGGCAAACGGAAGCCGTAATCCACCAAATTAGTTTTGCGCGCCCGATCGCCGTTGTACATGCCATTGAGTTGGCCCAGCAATACATGAGACTCATCCAGAAACATCACAGCATCTTGTGGTAGATAGTCCACCAGCGTGGGCGGTGGCTCACCTGGCTTGGCTCCACTCAAATGTCGCGAGTAGTTTTCAATCCCTTTGGTAAAGCCTATCTCCTGCATCATTTCAAGATCGAAACGCGTGCGCTGTTCCAGGCGCTGCTCTTCAACCAGCTTGCCCTCCTTGCGAAAGAACGCCAGTCGATCTCGCAACTCCTCCTTGATGCTTTCGATTGCCCGCAATACTGTTGAACGCGGCGTCACATAATGCGAACCAGGATAGACCGTAAAGCGCGGGATCTTCTGCCGTACACGACCGGTTAATGGATCAAACAGCTGCAAGCTGTCGATTTCATCGTCGAACATTTCAATGCGCACCGCCAGCTCAGCATGCTCAGCCGGGAAAACGTCAATGGTATCGCCACGTACGCGAAAAGTGCCGCGACCGAAATCCACCTCGTTGCGCGTGTACTGCATCTGGATCAAACGTGCAATGACATCGCGCTGACTGACCTTATCCTTAGCACGCAAGGTTAGGATCATCTGATGGTACTCGTTTGGATTACCGATACCGTAGATCGCTGAGACGGTCGCAACAATCACCACATCGCGCCGCTCCATCAGGGACTTGGTACATGACAAACGCATCTGCTCGATGTGTTCATTGATCGAGGAATCTTTCTCAATGAACAGATCCCGCTGGGGAACGTAGGCTTCTGGTTGGTAGTAATCGTAGTAGCTGACGAAATACTCGACCGCATTGTGCGGAAAGAACTCGCGGAATTCGCTATAGAGTTGTGCAGCGAGCGTTTTATTTGGCGCAAACACAATTGCCGGACGTCCAAGCCGAGCAATGACGTTTGCCATCGTGTAAGTCTTGCCCGAGCCCGTGACCCCTAACAGGGTCTGATATGACAAGCCATCCTCAATACCTTCTACCAATTTCGCAATCGCGCCCGGCTGATCGCCAGCCGGAGAAAACGGCTGATGCAAACGGTACGGCGAGTTTGGAAAAGTGACAATTTTGGCATTGTCAACGGCACTGGTAACTTCGGATAAATCAGCCATCTGCATTCGACCTTTGGTAGAATAATAAGTTGCACTCTAGCCCGAGACTTCACTTCTTCTCGGAACTGACGACAACCCGACTGCAAAAGTCTAATTCCGCAGTCAACTTTTCATGTTATCACGATGAGCAACTCCCAGCCTGCCTCTCTGTTTACCGCTATCGAAATGGCGCCGCGCGATCCGATTCTTGGGATTACCGAGGCCTTCAACGCCGATCAAAATCCGAACAAAGTTAATCTCGGTGTGGGCGTTTATTACGACGACAATGGCAAGGTACCGCTGCTTGAGTGCGTGCGCAAAGCAGAGATGCAATTAATGGAAAAAGTATCTCCACGCACCTACCTGCCGATCGAAGGCTTGGCAATCTATGACAAGGCCGTACAAGAATTGGTCTTCGGAGCAGACCACCCGGTTGTGCAAGAAAAGCGCGCAATTACTGTACAAGCGCTCGGCGGCACCGGCGCATTGAAACTCGGCGCAGATTTTCTCAAACGCTTTACTTCGAACGCCCAG
>CBHCMF010000224.1:0-6938 GCA_965974465.1 uncultured Noviherbaspirillum sp. | reverse complement strand
CCGTGGAAGCGACATCAGGGTTGGCGCGCGAGGTGTCAGACATGAGGTCGTTGGCAGGTTCGTCATGTCGTGTCAGGACACGAAGCATTTCCGTTTTTTGCTCGGTCTCAAAGAAGAATTTCTTCTCTCCGAATGCGGGCACCAGATCATCCAGCCACGTCGCATTCGGATCGAACTTGGCGTAGAACGGTTTGCGCACAAAGTCTGGATTGCGCGCTTGCAGGAATTGTAGTGCAAATACTTTTTCATTGGCGATTTCGACGATGCCGTCGACCACCACCTTGCCTGGGAAAGCACTCATAGAAGGGCCGCGTACGGTGCGCGCCAGACCGGACACTTTTTGATAAGCCGCTTGGAAGATTTCATATGCTTTTGCGAGGGGCAGCTGGAAGTATTCACTCGGTCCCGTATCCCGTTCGACGAACATGTAATATGGGATCGCACCAAGTCGAACACCCGTCGTCCATAGCTCCGCCCAACCCGCCGGGTCTTCGTTGATATGTCGGATCAACGGTGCTTGCATGCGCAGGGTGGCCCCAGTCGACACGATACGTTTGACGGCTTGCTGCGCGATGCTCTGGCGCAGTTCGACCGGATGGTTGTAGTGGCCCATCAAGGCAAGATTTCTCCCTGAGGCAACGACTTTTTCAAACAGGCGCATCAAATCGTCGGCATCCTTATCAGTGACGAAGCGCTGCGGCCAGTACGACACCGACTTGGTACCGATGCGAATGTTTTGGATGTGCGCCAATTCTGGCGTCAACAGCGGTTCAATGAAACCGGCTAGTCCGCGTGTATTCATGATCAACGGATCGCCGCCCGTGATCAGCACATCGGTGACTTCCGGATGCTGTTTCAGGTAGGCGATGAGATCGTCAGTTTCTTTCGCATCGAACTTCAATTCGTCCATGCCGACGAATTGCGGCCAGCGGAAACAGAAGGTGCAGTAGGCATGACAAGTCTGACCGGAGCTCGGGAAGAACAGTACCGTCTGCTTGTACTTGTGCTGCAGACCTGGCAGTGGTTTTCCATCAAGCATCGGCACGTTATGCGTCATCTGGCCTGCTGGATGTGGATTCATGCGCAGACGAATGCGTTTAACTTCTTTTTCGATCGCCGCTTCATCTTTGTCGACTAACACCAATTGACGCAGATGCTTGTATTCATCCGGTGCCAGCATGTCGGAATGCGGAAAAATTAACCGGTAGATTGGATCGTCGGGGATATTGTCCCAGTTGATCAACTCATTCATGACGTATTGATTCGTGCGGAACGGCAGCACGCGCGAGATCACCTGTATCGCCTCGCGCAAGTCTTCTGGAATGCGTTCCCATTGTGGTGCCTGATTGATCGACAGGCGGGTGTACGGTTTGAACTTCATTGGTAGCGTCTCGTTCTCATTGCCCATGATTACTCCTCTTGTGGAAATCTGTGTGGCTTGATGTACCGCAACCAGTGTGGTGATATCGCAACTCGGCTCGGAGACGGCGCGATATATTTCGGCGTTCGCGGTGCACATCTGAAGGAAGCATTGTTGCGGTAGCCGCGACGTCGCACAAACGATAAAAATTTGCGATGTTGTGCGTTTGAGGAATGATCCGTGCGAAGAAAAATACCAAGCATCGAAGCCCTGATTGCCTTCGAATGCGCTGCGCGTCACCAGAGCTTTACGCGTAGCGCTGATGAACTCGCCTTGACGCAAAGTGCGGTAAGTCGACAGATTGCCTGCCTGGAAGACTATCTCGGCGTTCCGTTATTCAATCGCATCAAAAAGCGCCTAAGTCTGACGGATGCTGGGCGCGTGTATGCAAAGCAGATACGCGAACATCTGGAACGCATCGAGCGCGACACGCTCGCCGCGATGGCGAACCGTGGCGCCGGCGGTATACTCGAATTGGCGGTCATCCCCACCTTCGCCACCCGCTGGCTGATTCCACGTCTGCCGCAGTTCTATGCACAGAATCCCCACATCACGCTCAATCTGACAACGCGTGCCGAACCATTCATGTTTACCGACACAATGTTTGATGCGGCCATCCATTTCGGCAATCCGGTATGGCCAGGCGCTGTCGCGCATCACCTGTTCGGTGAAGAGATGATGCCGGTCTGCAGTCCGCGTTTGCTACAGGGACGCACCAAAGTACAGCCGTGCGAATTGGCGCAACTCACGTTGCTGCACCAGTCTGCACGCGCAGAAGCATGGCGGCATTGGTTCGTGCAGGCAGGCATTCATGATGCAGCATGCTTGCGCGGGCAGCGCTATGAATTGTTCTCCATGCTGGTGGAGGCAGCTCGCGCCGGTCTTGGTGTCGCACTGATGCCGCGCTTTTTAGTATTGAATGAGTTAGCCCGCGGCGAACTCGTCATCCCCTGTGATATGTCACTGCGAAATGAAAAAGGCTATTACCTCGTGTATCCGGAGCACAAGCAAGGCTCTTCATTGCTTGAAGTATTTCAGCAATGGTTGCTTGGCACGGCGCGGCAATACCGCGAGACAGATTTTCCTGAATCGCTGCCGAAATCTGTAAACATCGGCTATGCAAAAGCTAGCTAAGCAATCGATACCGATTCAATTTGCCTTCATTGTCGCGCGGCAGGGGGGGGGCGCCGGCATATTAAAGCTAGGAACGCAGGTCATCACATCAATAAATACTCAGTCAACAGTCGTTGGACGAAAATAAATTCCACTCAGATACAACTTGTTGCAATCGTTACTCATCGATACTGGAAGCACTTGAGGCTTTAGCGTTTAATGAGCCATCACAAGTGAGGTCAGTATGAAAGTCTATCGAATCACTATAATCAGCACCCTTATGTCCAGCGCTATCTTGAGCGGTTGCGCGAGCGGCGGCTACAATTTTCCGGCGTCTTCCCAGTCTCATCCTGTACAGACCTATCCAGCGACCTCGCCATCATATTCCCAGATGTACGGAACGGTGCATTCCATTCAGCTCCGGCAGGCGGCCGGGACAAGTGGTGTAGGGGTAGGAGCGGTGGTCGGCGGTGTTGTGGGTGGCCTTCTAGGCAATCAGGTTGGCGGTGGTAGAGGCAAGAAGGTGGCGACGGTTGCTGGTGTCGTCGGCGGTGCAATGATCGGTCATGAAATGGAACGCAATAGCGCAGCGCGAGATACCTATGAGGTGAGCGTTCGCATGGACAATGGCAGTTATCGCACCTTTATTCAAGATAACGTTAGCGACCTCCAGATCGGTGGCCGGGTACGCGTGGAGAATGAGCGGGTATATCGCTATTGATCTATCGCAATTGAGCACCGCTGTTATTTCCATATACAAATTACATCAAATCGCAGCACATCGTTGGCTGTGGAAAAATACTTACAGACTGCGCCGAAGGCTGGTGCTAGAATCTGAGCCTTTTATCAGGAGGAAACTTAATGAACAAAACAGAACTGGTTGATGCTATCGCCGCAGAATGCGATCTGTCCAAAGTTGCAGCGCAACGCGCCCTCGACTCGGTAATCAATAATATTGTTAAAGCCGTTGCTGAAGGCAAGACAGTGCAACTCGTTGGATTTGGCAGCTTTGCCAGCGGAACGCGTGCTGAACGCACAGGCCGCAATCCTCGTACCGGCGAAGAAATCAAAATCGCAGCCGCGAAGACAGTCAAGTTTTCCGCAGGCAAGGCATTCAAGGACGCAGTCAACGGTTAATTTCCGTTTTCCCGGACCTAAGGAAAAAGGGAGCGTAGCCCGTTCGGGTACGCTCCCTTTTTCATGTCCCAGGCCTGAACGACCCGTATTACTCTCCTTCTAGGAAAGCCTTGAGACGGTCTGCGCGTGAGGCGTGGCGCAGCTTGTTCATTGCTTTCGATTCGATCTGGCGAATACGTTCGCGCGTCACATCGAACTGTTTGCCGACCTCTTCCAGCGTTGCATCAGTGCCAGAATCAATGCCGTAACGCATACGCAGGACTTTCGCTTCGCGCGGTGGTAAGGAATCCAGAACGTCCTTGATAGCGTTACGCATCGAGGCGTGAATCGCTGCGTCTGCCGGTGTTACCGAGGTGCTGTCCTCGATAAAATCGCCAAGCATCGCATCACCGTCGTCGCCCATCGGGGTGTCCATCGATACTGGCTCTTTCGCAATCTTCATGATCTCGCGAATCTTCTTTTCCGGCATGTCCATTTTTGCAGCGAGCGTTGCCAGGTCTGGCTCCGCGCCGGTCTTCATCAGGATCTGACGGGAAATTCGATTCATCTTGTTGATCGATTCGATCATGTGCACCGGCACGCGGATAGTACGCGCTTGATCTGCAATCGCGCGCGAGATTGCTTGACGTATCCACCAGGTGGCATAAGTTGAAAACTTGTAGCCGCGCCGATATTCGAACTTGTCTACCGCCTTGAGCAAGCCGATATTGCCTTCCTGAATCAGATCAAGGAACTGCAGGCCGCGGTTCGTGTACTTCTTCGCAATGGAGATCACGAGGCGAAGGTTGGCCTCGACCATTTCCTTCTTGGCAATGGCAGCCTCGATTTCTCCGGTCGTCATTTGCTTGTTGATGCGTCGCAGTTCGGTCAACGGCAAGCCCGCGCGCGTTTGTAGCTCGATCAATTTATTTTGGTATTCCTTGATCGCAGGACTATACCGGCGCAGCGTGACACCGTAAGCATGTTCACCGGCGGCAATGCCGTCCACCCAATCCAGATTGGTTTCGTTACCAGGAAATACACCGATGAAGCGGTCACGCGGCATGCCGCATTTGTTGACCGCGATATCGAGAATTTGCTTTTCGATCTGCCTTGCTTCATTGACCTGTGCACGCAGCGTGTCGCACAGTTTCTCAACAACGCGCGTCGTGAAACGGATACCGAGCAGTTCATCCGAAATCGTTTTCTGTGCTTGCAGACAGGTGCTCGATTGATCACCTTCTTCCGCACGTGCCTTATTCATGTCAGCAAAAGCCGATGCTACAACAGCGAGTTTCTCTAGGACCTTTTGCTGCAATTGCCCGAGCTGTTCGCTCGACAGGCTTGCTGCACCGCCGGCCACATGGTCTTCTTCATCCTCCTCCATGTCGGCAAGATCTTCTTCGGTGTCGTCAGCAGAGACGACAGCAACATCAGTTGAATTGTTGTCAGCCGCGGTGGGGTCGACCAAACCATCGACGACATCATCAATGCCGATTTCTTCGTTCTTGACTCTGTTTGCTTGGGCAATAATTTCAGCGATGGCCGCCGGGCATGACGAACCGTCTTGCATCATGTCCCTGAAGCCTTCTTCGATCCGCTTGGCAATGTCGATCTCGCCTTGCCGTGTCAAAAGCGGCACCGAGGCCATTTCGCGCATGTACATGCGGACGGGGTCGGTCGTGCGACCGAAATCACTATCGGCAGCTGACAAGGCAGTGGCGACTGCTGCCTCGGCATCGTCGTCGCTTGCTACCGCTGGCACGTTATCCGACAACAGCAGCGTTTCAGCGTCGGGGGCCTGCTCGTAGACGGCAATTCCCATGTCGCTGAAGGTAGTAATCAGGTTTTCAATTGTTTCCTGGCTGGTGGAGTCGTCAGGCAAATGGTCGTGGATATCGGCATGCGTCAGATAGCCGCGGTCCTTGCCAAATTTGACCAGGGCGGCGATTTTCTGACGACGGACTTCCAGTTCAGCGTCCATGCCGGCATCCGCATCTTCTCCTTTGTTCTTCGCTTTGCCCGCGGCTTGCCGAGACTTTGCCCGGGTTGCGGCAGCGATTTCGGCACGCTCCAGCGCGTTCAGTGCGGCGATGTCGTCGTGTTCGGGCGTGAATTCGGTCGGCCTGCGTCCGCGGCGTGCAGGGACCTTTGTTGCAGGCAAGGTATAGTTGGAGACATCGATGGTGGACAAAGATGCCGCATCGGTGGTGCTGTGCGTCGGCTGCTGCGGTGCTGTATGTCCTATCGTCACGGGCTGGATGTCAGCTTTCTGTTGCGCGGGAACGGTCACGGTTTTGGGAGCGACCCGTCGTACAACGACTGCCGGCTTGGGAGACGGAACGGCTGCCACTTGCGTTTCTGCCGGTACGGGCGTGTCCGTGGCAGCAGGAGGTACTTCCGTAGCCAACAGTCGCGAGCGCCGCGGCTTGGTAACCACGACGACCTTGCCAGAGGAAGACAAGGTGCCCATTGTGGGATCAATGTCAATGGCGCGCGTCGATGTTGATAGCGCCCGAGGCGCCGAATCCGGCCGTGCCGGTTTTGCTGTCAATGTCAGAGTTTTAGCGGTTTTCGTTTGCATATGTTGTGTGCAAGGCGGCGGCGCAGAACAAACCTGCAAATACGCTACAGCCTTTCCCGCAGCAATCCGGCACACCAACACCGATGAGAATGCAAAGGCATCCGCCATACAGTGCACCATTGGCCGTTCTTACTTGTTGGGGATAAAAGTGTTGATCAAAATCGCGACAAATCTCGAGTGATGCGACAGAAATAAAATGCCCCGGTTGTTGACGGCGGGTTGAGATCCATTTCTGAAGCAGTCAGTAGAGCAGGGTGCGTATTATAGAAGGCCTTTGAGAAAAATTTCACATGTGTTGTATGACAAATTTCACACAATGTTGAATTTCTTTGCTTTTATCGCTGAGATCCATTTGGTTCACGCTTTTTTGCGGTCGAGCAGCATGTGAATACGCGTGTTGGACTTGACAAATTTCTTTTGAATGGTTTAGGAGATCAGCGGTTATTCATGCCGTAGTGCCTCAATCGGGACGAGGTGTGCTGTCGTCGTGCTGGCTACATAACCAAAAATGATCCTGATTACGGCTGAAAAGCCAAAGGCCATTAAATTAATCCCAGATTAAATAAAAAAGCATGAGTAGCAGACTCGACAGCCCCACGCAGGCCAAATTAGTGCGCTATGTCCGGAGGAATAAAAAAGGCCGCGTTCTATGAACGCGGCTTTTCTGGGGAATGTGGATCCCCTGTCCTGAATCAGATTGCTACC
>CBHCMF010000223.1:0-7104 GCA_965974465.1 uncultured Noviherbaspirillum sp. | reverse complement strand
GGGGATAAACCCATGCATCGTCTAACGAAATCAATGCAACGTGATCGGCAATGAAGTGCGTGACGATGCCAGGCATCTTTCCTTTGATGAATTGAGACGGCACACTCAGAATACATCCTTTGTGCGACCGTATCAGATCATCATCCAACCGAGACGTGCCGTAGCACACCGTTGCATACGTTCTTCCCGCTATCGCATAATCGCTAATGAAAAGGCAATAATGCGGCTGTGGGCCAGGTAAGCTTGGTTTCGTATCGTAAGGGAAAAGACATTTCAACACCGAGCCTCGCGAATACGAGGTCGTCATGTTGTTCCTTGCACAGGCGCTCAGTCAGGTGACTGACGGGGACGATGCGAAGAATTGTCTGACTGTGAGGAAGAGGTGTTGAGGCCGAGTTCAGCCTCTAGTTTGGCGATGAGTCCATCGATGGCTTCTTGCGGAATGGATGTATCGACATATCCTTTCACGCCTGAGGGCGTTTCGAATATGGCGACTTCTTTTCCGTTTGTTGCGATCGAGGTTTTCATATAAATATGATACACCCAAACCAACAGCTTTATCACACTCCTCAAAACCAGATGTTTGACGTGGTAGGCATAGTCCGCGCACGCATTTTCCAGTTTTAGAATCATCTAGCACCCTTGTCGCGCTGCTGCGCAAGTTTGGCCAAGGTCCATGGAAGAATGGCGGGGCCATTGGGCGGTACGATTGTGACAGTTTCCATCGGATGTTCCTTAAATTTAGGGGGAACATCCACCCAGTAGGGAAGAGGTTCCCCTGGGTTGGGTAGTAATTG
Organism: uncultured Noviherbaspirillum sp.; assembly: GCA_965974465.1. Classification (GTDB taxonomy): domain Bacteria; phylum Pseudomonadota; class Gammaproteobacteria; order Burkholderiales; family Burkholderiaceae_D; genus Noviherbaspirillum. Next base: position 6,307 of record CBHCMF010000223.1, on the reverse strand, counting down.
GGCTTGGCTGTGCTACAAACTTTTTTCAAGCGCTTGCAATTGCTTTCGCAGTACAAGCCACTCAGAATCGTTTTTGTAGTCTTGGCCAGTGACTATGAGCGTAAATAGCAGTTCAGCATAGACATCGAATAGCGCGTGATGCGCAATCTTTGAACGCAGTCGCTTCATGATAATCGTACATTCATACGCAGCCGTCGATGATGAGGCGTTCTCCATGATATTCCTTAAGAAGAAAAAAGCGACAATGCGTAAGCATCGTCGCTTTAATCTGGAGGCTAGCGGTGTGAAACGTAGCCAAGGTGAGATTTCGTTAATACGTGCCAGTATGCTGGTCGTAATCAGTGTCATCTTCACCTGAAATATCATGATGACCGTCTTGATCCTGATCGGATTCAGACATTGCTTCATCGGTGGTAGTACGCGATTCCGGCACCGTTTCTTGTCGGGTGGAATAGAGCACGGCGCCATCGACTTTGGCATGAGTCACTTGCAGCAATCTACCCTTAATCAGAGCAGACCATTCTGTGCCGGTTACTTCGCCGGTACGTTGGTCTTTGATAGTGCGTTCATAGGGGTGAGCGTAAATATCGCCGATCTTAAAAGCAATAAATACTTTCCTTTTTTGCGCAACATAACTCTCAAAACTTGCGATGAGTTGTTGAGCCTCGATTCCAGTGACCCGAAGATCGAAGTAGGAATAGCTTGGATCATTGATGTCTCCATGCAATGCATTGATAGCGCAGCATAGAAACGGCTCTGATTTGCGGCCGCGCGTTTTGGTGTTTACCCAACGCACGCGCGAAAGATAGCCACAACCTCTGGTGTGCAAATCAAAATACTCATTGCTGCCTTGTTGGGCATGTTGAGCGTTGTTATTACGAGTTACTTGGGATGCGCGATTAGACATGGAGATCTCCTTCAAAAATATCAAAAAAGGAAGATCCCATTTCCGATATCGGGAAGGAGATCTTCCCGATCGGGTGACAAGATTACATTTACCCCAAGTCTAGCCAGCAGGCGTGGACTCTGCGTGATTAGGGGCTGACACACAAAAAGGCCGACTTTATAAAAAGTCAAGCACAAACATCGATGACTAGTCTAACAACCCAAATGTGATTGTCAAGTGCTTTGATCCAAGGCATCGACCTGGACCGCTCGATGCTGGCTGACTGGGTAGGCGGGTGCAGCAGGTTGCTGCGACCGCTCGTGGACGCGATTCGTCGCCAGGTCCTGGCACCGGGGGTACGGCAAGACGAAGACGGGCCGGCTCTGGACCTATGTGCGCGATGACAGGCTATCCGGTTCCGCCGTGCCGCCCGCAGTGTGGTTTGCCTATCCCGCAGACGCACCTGGCGCACTTCACTGGCATATTGCATGCCTGGCTAACGCAGATCTTGGCGACGGTCTCGCGCAAATCGGATACTGCTTCTGCCATCTTGTACGCACTCACGCTGTGGCCGGCGCTGACCCGCTATGGTGACGATGGCCGCATCGAGATCGACAACTCAGCTGCCGAGCGTGCCCTGCGCGGCGCATGGTTGCGTCATATCCTCACCCATATTGCCGAGCATCCCGTCAACCGGGTCGAGGACTTCCTGCCCTGGAATGTCAAGCTGAACAATCAGAGCAACTGATCTACTGGCGAGACAATCCCCCGGCCGTCCTTGTTCAGGACATGCAAATAAATCATCGTGGTCGACACATCGCCATGGCCAAGCAGCTCTTGTACAGTGCGAATATCGTAGCCGGCCTCCAGCATGTGCGTCGCAAAGGAATGGCGCCTATTCCGATGTCGGAATAGGCGCCACTATCCCGAGTTCGGGAATATGCCGAGTAAATTGGGGGCGCACGTGCTGGACGGAGCATCAGAAGCATCGTGCAGGGTTTGCAGTCGGCATATTCCATGGCTTCAAAGCGCCTTGAGAAAGGCGAGCAGTTGGTCATCGGGACGAAAGCGGCCGACCCGCCCGGGTTGTGGTTCAACTTTGTCGAGAGCGGCTTGCTTCATCTCCAGATTTGCATCGAGATATATCTGTGTCGTTTCGATCGACTCGTGTCCGAGCCACAGGGCGATCACGCTTCGTTCCACACCTGCCTGCAGAAGTTCCATCGCAGTCGTGTGTCGAAGCACGTGAGCAGTCACATGCTTGGTCCTCAGGGATGTACATGTCTGGCAGGCATGTGCAGCATGCTTTGCCAGCAGATACTGCACACCATCGGCACTCAGGCGAGCGCCGCGCGCACTGGGAAAGACGATGGCGTCATCGTTGGATTCAATCTCACGCAACCAGGCACGCAAGACATCTGCTGTGCCCTTGGTCAGCGGTGTCGATCGTTCCTTGCGGCCCTTGCCGACAACTCGCACATGGGCGCCCGTGGCCAGAAAAATGCTACGGCGACACAAGCCGGTGATTTCCGACAGGCGCAATCCCGTCTGAACCGCAAGCAGCATGAGCGCGTGGTCACGCCGACCGGACCGAGTGCCAAGATCTGGTGCGCGCAGAAGTGCATCGATTTCCTCTCTGGTGAGAAATCCGATCTGCGCCCTTGTGCAGCGCTTGTTCGGGATGGCAAGTACCCGCTGAATTTGTGCGGCGTGGGTTGGCATCTCGAACGACGCATACCGAAAGAATGAGCGAATGGCGGTGAGTCGCAGATTTCGGCTACCTGCGCTGATGCTGCGGCTCGTCTGCATATCCTCGAGGAACGCGGCGATCAACGGTGCATCGACCTGCTCAAAGGCCAACTTCTGCGGTGCAACGCCGAGCCGCTTTTGCGCGAACTGCAATAGCAGCCGAAAGCTGTCCCGGTATGAAGCGATGGTGTGGGGACTGGCTTGCCGTTGCTGCATCAAGCGATGCGTGAAAAAGCCTTGCAGGAGCGAGGAGAATGTAGGCGTGGTCATGGCTGCGCCTCCCAGCGTTGCTCCATACGAGTCATCGCCAAGGTCATGAGCTCTGGATGGGCACTGAGATACCAGTAGGTGTCGCTGATATGCACATGTCCGAGGTAGGTCGACAGCACCGGCAGGCGGCGCTCGACATCCTGCCCCGAGCGGTACCACCCCAGCAGGGTCTCGACGGCGAATCGATGGCGAAAATCGTGCAGGCGCGGTCCATGGCTGGCCTGCGCTCCGCGCAGGCCAATTTGGCGTGACAAACGGTAGAAGGTGCGACGAACGTCGCCGCCGTCGAGTTGATGGCCGGTTCGGGTCACGAAAAAATGAGGCGCATCGCAATCGCCCAGATGGCTGGTTCTGCGCGATCGATAGCGTGTCAGGACATCCCGGGTCGATGCATGGATCGGCACCAACCGGGATTTGCCGAACTTGGTGCCACGCACCGTGAGCACACCGTTATCGAGGTCAACATCGGTGAGCTTCAACCGCAGCGCCTCACCCACACGCAGACCTGTCACGCTCAATAATCCCAGGAGTACGTGGTAGGTCCATCCTCGCAACTCCGTGCTGGGTGATAACTGCAGTGCTCGTTCGAGCAGGCACTCGATCTCGTCGCGCGAATAGAGGTAGGGATGGGCCCGCGCCGGGCGAAACGGCAACAAGCCAGGCGGTGGAACCTCGGTATTGGGATCACTGGCGACGTGATGTCGTGCGAAACATCGCACATAGCTCAAACGCTGCGCCCAGAATGCCGGCAGTGCATTGCTCGGCTGCTGTGCCCACTCCAGCGCCAGTTGCGTGGTGACGTACTCGGCGTTCTGCTGTTCCATAAATGTTGCAAACTTCTCGAGTGCTATCCCAGCGTCGCGAAGCTTGAACCCCAGGTTTCGTCGCAGCGCGAGATAGTCGTGGATCGCCTTGGTCAGCGGCTTCATTGCACACCTCCCGGCCAGGGAAGGGCCAATGCATGCAAGGATGCAAGATCGACCTTTGCGTAGATCGTGGTTGTTTGCGGACTTCGATGACGCAGAATCTCTGCGATTTCACCGAGCGAGGCGCCGCCGCCGAGCATCTGCGTAGCCAGCGAATGGCGCAACAGATGTGCGCCCTTGGTGGGCGAATCGATTCCAGCGCGCCGCAGCGCCCGGGCCACTATGCAACTGACGGCGCTCGGGCCGAGCAGTGCGCGCCGAGGTGCGCGAGTTTGGATGAACACGTTGCGTGAGGAGCACGCGGGGCGCCCAAAGCGCAAGTAGTCAACCACGGCCGCACCGACATCCGCAGGCAGCGGCAGACGATCTACGCGTTGTGCCGGGCCCCGGACGCGAATGGCGCCTTCGGCCCAATCGAGGTCGTCCAGCGTCAGTTCGACAATCTCGCTGGCGCGCAGTCCGAGTCGAGAAATCAACACCAGTATCGCGTAGTCACGACGGCCGGTGGCGCTCTGCCGGTCGCAGTGGCGGAGCAGGCTTTGCACTTGCGCGGGCGATATCGTCTTTGGAATCCCGGTCATCGACCAGTTCGCCACCGTCGGCACGCAAGTATGCAAGTCGGCGACGATGTTGCCGCGATAGCGTCCATACTGTAGGAACGAGCGCAACGCTGTGGTCATGACCTGGGCGCGTTTCGGATGAGGCAAGCGTGCAGCATTGGCCTGCACGAAGCGAATGACATCAGGCGCTGTGAGTTGATCGAGCCGAACCTCTGAGTCGCCGAAGACGTTCTGAAGAAAGCGCTCGACCGAATCACCGTACAAGCGAATCGACGCAGCGGCGAGCCCGCGTTCGCCCAACAGATACTGTTCATATTCCTGTCGAACGCGACGAACTGGCGAAATAGCAAGCGCCTGCTCGGAACTCGCCTTGTATCCATCGGGTGCAACGAGTCGTGCGAATGCATGGAGCGTAAAGGCGTCGCCGCGTCGGCGGCGTCGGTGCAGCCAACGATCATCGAGGTACTCGGCCACCTGTTTTACAGAAAGGCTTTCCCCTTTGATCCCGCGCTGATCGAGCCAGGTCGCGAAGTCCTTTGCCAACCGGGCCGATATCTTCACCGAGGCCGCCGCGTAACCCTGTGCCTGCATCTGTTCAACAAACATAGGAACGGATTCGCAAAACGAACCCTTCTGCATCTGCCGGCGCGAATCCCTGAATATCTGAGCCATAGTCATCTCCAGTCGCACCACGAAGTGTGGCTGGTGATGAAACTATGCCGAGCAAAATTCGTCAATTGAGCCCTGATGCAAGGCCCAACAAATACGTCTCGGAATATTCCCGAACTCGGGATAGTGGCGCAGCGTATGGGTCGAAGCCGGTTTTGTCAGTTTGGCGGCGATTACCGCTCGTTTGATCGCCCGCTGAATGGTTTGTGGATAGATATGATGGCGCCGAACGATGCCTGATCGTGGATCGGTTGACTCATGGTCGGAGGGAAATACCCAAAACCAGCCCAGCTGGCTACCGGCCTTTGGATATTTCCGTTCCAGCGCATAGGGCAGCATCACGCCATGACGCTGATGTAACCGGTCCTGGTCATAAAGAGTTCGCGCCCCAGCGATTTGCTCCCGTAAGGGCTGCATCAGGGATAAAGGCAACACCGTGATACGGCCCTTGCCACCTTTCCCCTCACGGATCAATATTTCACGGCGCTGCAAGTCCACATCCTTGATACGCAACTGCGCGCATTCGAAAAGTCGCATTGCCGCCCCCTACGGTTCCCGCCTCGACCAGCGTAAGCAAATTAATCGATTGCTTCGCCAAACCACAGCTCATAAAATCTCCATAACAAATTAACAAACCGCAGCGGCCTTGCCCCTTCGGGGTGCCGCACAACTAAAACGTTGGGCATCTACATAATGGGACATTCATTTACCAGCTTTCGCGGAAAGCATGTGCGGTCCAAGGACTACAAGATCGAGACTTGGCTGCGGTTAATGGTTCGCCAAATTGAAAACTTACCGGCAGTTCCGGACTGGTTGCTCAAAGCGCGTGACTACTGGGTGGAGCATGCGAGGAACTATGCTAATGGATGTATGGACCCAGAACTAGACCGGTACATCACGACAGACAAGCAGCGTGAGCAAGTGCTTGAGCTTTGTAACCATATTCAAAAGCAGCTCGAATTGTCCGGTGAATTCATTTCAAAGGATTTCTTGAACGAGCTTTGCGAGTGCTCCCCTTCGCACCATATAGTTGAAGACAACGCTACCGATTTGTATCTCCGCTTTAATCAAGCAATGCTCAAACTCATTTCTGGCCAACAGGCCATAGAGGTCGAGAATGCTTAAGCTGGCAGGCCCAACAACACGTTCAAGCGGACCTGCGCAAAAGCTGCGCAGCCCGCTTAGTTGAGATCGTTAAATACACGGGAATGTCATACTCCGCTCACCGCAAGAAGTGCTTAGATGAA
>CBHCMF010000222.1:0-7125 GCA_965974465.1 uncultured Noviherbaspirillum sp. | reverse complement strand
GCGAAAAGGTGCGGTATATCATCATTTGATTTCCCTCATGGCGAATTGATTGTTTGTTTATTCATCTCGCGTTCCCCTTGAACCGCTGGTTATAAGAAGTAGAGTGAAGCATCAGCCCTGTTCCGGCGTGTGCTTTTATGACGCGCAGCGCGGCAACCTATAGGCAATCATCGGGGGACATAACATGAGCCTTATCACAACCAAGGACGGTACCCATATCTTCTACAAGGATTGGGGGAGAGGGCGCCCCGTCGTTTTTTCGCATGGTTGGCCGTTGAATGCGGATGCCTGGGATGATCAGATGATGTTTTTGGGTGAGCGCGGTTTTCGGGTCATTGCGCACGATAGGCGCGGCCACGGCCGGTCGAGCCAGGCTTGGCACGGCAACGACATGAACACCTACGCCGACGATCTGGAAGCGCTCTTTGAAGTGCTTGATCTGAGGGAGGCCATCATGGTAGGCCACTCTACGGGTGGCGGGGAAGTTGCTCGCTATATCGGCCGCTATGGTTCTTCGCGTGTTGCCCAGGTCGTATTAGTGGGCGCAATCACCCCGCTGATGCTGAAGGCGGATGCCAATCCGGGTGGGGTGCCAATGGAAGTCTTTGACCAAATGCGTGCTGGCATCCGTGCCGATCGTTCACAGTTCTTCAAAGATCTCAGTATGCCGTTCTACGGTGCTAACAGGCCCGGGGCACAAGTCTCGCAAGGGCTGCAGGACGCGTTTTGGCTGATGGGCATGCAGGGCTCGATCAAGGGGGAATTCGACTGCATCAAGGTCTTCTCCGAAACGGACTTAACGGAAGATCTCAAGAAATTCGATGTGCCGACCTTGATCATTCACGGGGAGGACGATCAAATCGTGCCTATCGACATTTCGGCGCAGCGCACTGCTAGGCTTGTCAAAAACGCGATTCTGCAAACCTATCCCGGCGCGCCGCATGGTTTGCCGAGCACGCATAAAGATCAGCTGAACGACGACTTGCTCAAGTTTTTGAGCGAATAGTACGGGCATTGCGCATGCCGATAATGACATCTTCCTAGAACCATCATCCCCAGCCATGGAGAACAATTTTTCCAATGGTGTGTTGACTCTCTATTTTTTGATGCGCCAGTCTGAGGTTATCGACGTTGATCGGGGTCATCGTCTTCATCTGGGTGGTTTGAATTTTTCCACTATCAATCAGCTTTGCCACTTCAGTAAGAAGCCTATGCTGTTCCTGGATATCGCACGTCTTAAGTAAAGAGCGCGTAAACATGAACTCCCAATGAAGTGAAACACTTTTTCGTTTTAGCTTCGTTATATCAAGCGTGGTCGGATCATCAATCAAGCAGAATCGACCTTGAGGCGCAATCAAGGCGGCAATGCTCTCAAAATGACTCTCCGTATGGGTGGTGGATAACACAAAGCCGGGCGCTGATATGCCTAAGCGATTCAATTGATCGATGAGGGACTGGCTATGGTCAATGACATGATGGGCCCCCAGCTTTTTGCACCACGCTATGCTTTCCGGGCGTGAGGCTGTCGCGATGATGGTGAGGTCTTTTACTTGACGTGCCAACTGAATCGCCATGGAACCAACGCCACCAGCTCCTCCAATAATGAGTAATGTCGGTGAGTGCCCTGGTATAGGGCGTCGTACATCCAAGCGGTCGAACAACGCCTCCCATGCGGTAATGGTGGTCAAGGGCAGGGCAGCCGCTTCTGGAAAATCAAGCGATCGTGGCTTGTGTGCGGCAATGCGTTCATCGACTAATTGGAATTGAGCGTTCGAGCCTGGACGGTCAAGTGCGCCGGCGTAATAAACTTCGTCGCCTGGTTTAAACAACGTGACCTGCTTTCCGACCTCAACGACGATACCGGCGGCATCCCAGCCGAGGATGCGTGCGCCATTCGGCGGTGTGGCCGAAGCGCGAATTTTTACATCGACAGGGTTGACGGAAACCGCACGCACTTCGACCAAAATATCCCGTTCTTCAGGTTGGGGCCGTTCAGTATGCATACCAATTAATGCGTCTGAATTGGCAATGGGGAGGGGTGTATTATAGGCAATGGCAAACATGTATTTTTCCTGAAGCAAAAAAGAAGTTCTCATTCTATGAACGCCTTGCTTTTGCAACAAGAAAGCACTTATTCCTCACTAGGTATCATTTAGGAAACCATCATGGGGCGCATCGCGCATCAGCAGTTCGATTGTTCAGCAGGGTGTCCTGTTGAAGCCACGCTTAACCTGATCGGCGGGAAATGGAAGGGTCTGATCTTGTTCTCCTTATGCAGAGGAACGATTCGCTTCAATGAATTAAAGCGGCAGTTGCCTAACGTGACGCAAAAGGTGCTCACGCAACAATTGCGGGAGCTTGAAGCGTGTGGGCTCGTTGTGCGAACTATTTACGCAGAAGTGCCGCCACGCGTGGAATATCATTTGAGCGCGTTGGGAAAGACGTTGGAGCCCGTTATTTTCAGCTTGAAGGCGTGGGGCGAAACCTATCTTCAGCAGAAGCAAAACGTGCAAGAAGGGGCAGTTGACCAGGAAGAAGGAATTATTTGAGTGAGTGCATATACCGCTCAAGAATAGAAAGGGCGGTCTGTTCGGGATGGTCCGTTCCGAGTTCCCAGCTAGGGAATTGGCCATCGATATACATCCGTGCCAAGCCATATACCAAGGCGCGCGCTTCAATTTCTACATTGGCGATGTCACTACGCTTTAACTGTCCTTCTTGGCGCGCCTGAGTCAGTAGGTTTCTCATTAGCGCACGTATGTCGTCATTGCTTTGACGTAGAGATGAATCGTCAAAATCAATCAGACTCCGCGTTGAAATGACTTCGAAGTGGGCTGGGTACCGAAATGCCCAGCGAATAAAAGCCTGTCCTATGGCACCAAATCGCTCGAGCGATTGTCGGTGGCGCGTTTCTTCCATTGCCTGCGTAATTTCTGACTTGAACAAGGCCATCGCTTCAAGTGCAACGGCAGTCATGAGTGCTTTACGGTCAGCGAAATGTCGAAATGGGGCGCCTGAAGATACCTCGGCCTGTTTGGCAGCCTGAGCTACTGTGACATTGGCAGCGCCGTGTTGTGCAACCAACGCCACGGTTGCATCGATAAGCGCTTGTCTTAAATTTCCATGGTGATAGGGGGTACTAGGACTTTTTTTTGCCCGGGTCGTATCCGCTTGCTTCTTATGTCGGATGGCCATACGTTTTTGTTCTCCAATGCTGTGAATGTAAGTCTAACTTATTTTCATTGACGATCTGTTTTGCTTGAATGTAAGATTGACTTACATTTGTTCCTCCTTTGACTTCCTGGATTGGGGCAGTGAAAAAATCACATAAACAGTACGGAAAATGAAAATGAAAAATTGGATTGCTGCTTTACTGATGGGTGTTGCCTGCTCTATGCCGTTATCTGCTGCGTTTGCCAACGCAGACGGTATTCCGGAAATACGCATTATTGGGCTGGAGAATAATGCAGTGGTTACTCTCGCAGACAACCCGCAGAGGACCTTGGACATTGCGTTTGTCACAGATAGCTTTATCGTCCGGCCCTATGGAACATGTGAAGGCGTTTTGCATTGCGGCCATGTGCATGTGCAGATCGATCCCGAGGATACTTCCTGTAACTATCCTGGAAAGCCGGGGAATAATACGAATGCGGCTACAGGCGGGGACAAAATTACTGCGATTTTTGCATTATGTCCCGCGCCCACAGGGCCGCACACGCTTCTATTGTCGCTTGCCAATGATGATCATTCCCCTGTGCTAGTCAATGGCAAACCGGTTACCGCAAAAGTGCGTGTTATCGCAAAATAGCGCGCGATGGCGAGCAATTGATAAGGCAGCGAGGTGCGTACCTGGCCAACTTACCTCAGGAAGACTTGGCTACATTGTGCTTGAAGCTCAGGCCTGCCAGCTGCCATTCTCCGACGCCGAAGCCAGTGGCGTATGTTTGGAAAAGGTGAATTGGTCAGCGGGATGCCGCTTATCCAATCGCGCCGTATCAAGAACCGCTACCCGTCGTTCCCGTGGTGCCGGTTGAGCCTGTTCCAGTGGTGCTGCCTCCACTACTCTGTGATTTTTGTTGCTGTATTTGTCCTCGGATTTCGCCATTGGGAAATGCGGTGGTATGAACGTTAAAGTAATAGTTGCCGGCACGGAGCGTATTTAACTGCGCTTCTGTCAGTGTGACTTGGGTGATCCAGACGCCACTGCCAGGGGATGTCTCGGTTAACGGAAAAACGACTGGTCCCGGTTTGCCAATAGGTGCCTCGTGAATATGTGCCGCGTTACCGGCAATACCGGTCGTTTTAACGGTTGCTTTCATGTTTCGTGTAGAGGGATCGACGACGACCTCTCCGGTACCGGAAGCGGCACTGACTACTGGTGGAACTTCTTGCGAGCCTGATAGGGTTGCAACAAACGTATTTGCCGTAGCGGTGGCATTGTTCGGGACGGGTTTATTTCCATCGGCGCTCCAGGCCATGATTGGCAGAGCCAGCAATAAAGACAGCCACCACAGCATCATTGTGTTGAGACGAAACGTGTTCATGACAATATCTCCTGTATGGAAAAGGATGGCGCCTTCTTCGTTGCCGAGGCAGTGAAGGAATAATGCGGAGAGGATGCGGCGAACTGCCACTGATATGTTCCTAAGGCGATTTGCAACGCCTCCGTCTGTTACCGTGATTTCTACCAAGATAACGTGCGGGTGCCCCAGCAGAACGTTGATGGCGCAATATCCGTTTTGGATAAGGCCTCTCGAATCCAATGATGCAGTGTTCATGCCAGACATACGGGGCGTTCAACTGGACTGCCATACAGGGATGAAGGAAAACGCATAAGGGCTGCGTATCTGCAACACGTAATAAATACTAAACGATGTAAGCAATGGTGCAATGCCAGTGCTTAGCACCAAGCTATTCTTTTCCCCAAGACCTTATTTCAGAATGGTGTAAATGCTGCTGTAATTGTCTGTCCAAGGGCGAATGTTTGATTCCAGACCGACTTCCGTGACATGTCCTTTGAGTTCGGTGGCCTCAAACGTGTCAGCGTTGTCACTTACCAAGATCCATGTGGATCCCATCAGCCCGCTGTCTTCAGCATCGTCTGCGTCCACTTGGCGCGCTGCTTTTCCGTAGAAATCGGACGCGTGTTTAACGACCGGTGCAAGATCCAGATTTCGATTTGAGATGTGCACGGCGAGAATGCCACCGGGCCTTACATGACGAAAGTAAACAGCGAATGCCTCACGTGTCAGCAAATGCACTGGGATCGAATCGCCGGAGAAGGCGTCCACCACGAGAACGTCAAACTGCTGCGCTTGTTCGCGCTCGAGTGACTGGCGAGCATCCCCCATCACTGTTTCTATCATAGCGGGGCTGTCCGATAGAAAGGAAAACTGCGTGCGGGCAAGGTGATCCACAAGCGGGTTGATTTCGTAGAAGCGGTAATAGTCGGCGGAACGGCCGTATGCTGCCATCGTTCCGGTGCCGAGACCAATGACACCGACGCGCTGCGGCTGACCGGCGCGCCGCGTCGCCAGGACCGCCAATCCAGCGCCACCGTTATCGCCATAGTAGGTCGTAGGCCAGTGTCGCCTGTTCCGATCCAGATATTGTGCACCGTGCAAAATCGTACCGTGGACAAGTTGCCTTTCCCACCGTCCATTGCTGAAGCTGTCATCTACGTAGAGCGTGCCATAGAAATTGCGTGCCAGAATCCGATGCATACTGCTCTGCTTGCCGGTGCCTATGACGGCAAGTAAGGAGATCAGTGCGACAGCAATCACCAAGGTCTTTTGCCATCCAAGAGAAAGTGAACCGGGAAGGTGCGGACTAACGGAATCACGGCGGACGATTGTCGTCACCAGCAAGGCCGTTGCGATGGCGGCAATGGGAAGTTCGTAATTGCTATTAAATAATCGAGGTGCAATGATTGCGACGAAAATACCGCCTATTGCGCCGCCCAATGCGATCATCAAATAGAAAGACGTCAGATGTTCTGGATGCGGCTTCATTCTTGCCAGTTCGCCGTGACATAACATGCACGACACGAATAAGCCGCTACCGTAAAGAGCAATAGGTACCCATATGCCATGATCCGCGATCGGCTCAATCAGATCGATATTCATCATGGTTAGCCATACCATGAAGATGGGCAGATACCATTTTCGTCGATACCAGTTTCCGCCTTCGAAACAAAGGATGAAGCTCAGCAGGTATAACGCCAAGGGAAGCACCCATAAGAAAGGCACGGGAGCGACGTTCTGCGTCAGATGACTGGTCACGCTCATGAGGAGAATCGTCGGGCAGGCAGCCAATGCACCCCACAGCATCATGGCAAATAGGGAGGGGCGCGGCATGCTCCTCGCCTTTCTGTATGCCTGAACGATGTTGTTGAGGTGCGGCACACGAGCGGCGAGTATCCCGCACAGGGCAGCAAAAACGACGTAGGCGCCGGACCAGCCGATAGACATCTCCGGTATGGTCAGTCCGGGCTCGAAGACGATGGGATAACTTAAAAGGCCGAGCATCGAACCGAAATTTGACAGCGCAAAGAGGCGATACGGAAAGGCTTCGGGCTTTTCCCGTGCAAACCAGCCTTGGAGCAGCGGTCCAGTGGTGGAAAGCAAAAAGTACGGGAGACCAATGGTGACTGTCATGAGCCCCATGATTAACCAGGTTGGATCTTCACCTCCTGCGGGTTTCCAGCTTTCATTCGGTGTAATCGGCAATACCGCAATGCTGGAGGTGAGTAGCAGTATGTGGATCAAGGCTTGCCGCTTCGGCGCCAGAAAGTTAATGCTCCAATGTGCATACAGATAGCCTAGCAGGAGCAGCACTTGGAAGAAGAGCAGGCAGGTACTCCACACCGCGGCAGAACCTCCGAACCAGGGTAACAGTATCTTGCCAATAATCGGCTGCACCTGGAATAAGAGAAAAGCGCTCAAGAAGAAGGTGCATCCATATAGGAGTACCAGGGCGATATTGCGTTTGCTGATGAGATTCGTTGCATTCGTTCTGTCCATGTGGCTGCTCTTCTCTTCAGTGATGGCGTACGTTGTTGCTTTAACACGAAAAATCCCTTGCCAGAAACTCTCTTGGCCGCAGTGGATGAGAGGCAGAGAGGAA
>CBHCMF010000221.1:0-7162 GCA_965974465.1 uncultured Noviherbaspirillum sp. | reverse complement strand
ATCGACAACACGCTCGATGCATTCATTGCCATCAATCAGCACGGCATTGTCCTCGAATGGAGTGAACATGCACGAGAAACTTTCGGCTGGAGTGCGGATGAGGCATTAGGCAAGCCGTTGACGGAAACCATTATTCCAGAACGTTATCGATTAACGCATCTAGCCGGACTGCAGCGGTACCAGCAAAGTGGTACAGGAAAAATCATCGGTAAGCGTGTAGAAATGCCGGCGCGGTGCAAGGACGGCTCGGAGATTGCTGTTGAGTTCACGGTCACGCCGATCCAGGCGCAAGAGAGGACGATTTTCTTTGCGTCATTACGCGATATTTCGCAGCGCAAGGCGCTGGAGGAAGAACTGCACCGGCAGGCAAGCATCACTACCTCCATTCTCAACAGCATGGCAGGTGCGGTCATTGTGGCGGACTTGTCGGAAAAGGTGATCCTGATTAATCCCGCCGGGCAGAAGCTGTTGAACGTCCAACCCGTTGCCTTGAACCGTGAGCAATTAATCTCTGCCTATACGTTGCTCCAGCCGGACGGCAAGACGCCATATCCAGAGGACCGGCGACCATTGCGACGCGCGCTACGCGGTGAGCATGTTGACGACGTGATTGCTCTTGTGCAGCATGACGCATTGCAGAAAGGCGTGTGGGTCAGTATTAATGCACGTCCCTTACTCGACAGCCAAGGCGTTCTTGTGGGGGCGGTTGCAGTGTTCCACGACATTACCGAGTTGCGACGGTACACAGAGGAATCCGCCAATCGGGCGCGTCAATTACAGGAGCAAGCGAGCTTGCTTGACTTGGCGCGCGACGCCATTCTTGCGCGCACCACCGAAGACATCATCATCTACTGGAACCGTAGCGCGGAAAAGCTTTATCAGTACACGCAGGAGGAAGCGGTCGGCAAGCACAGCCACTCCCTATTAAAAACACGGTTCCCTGTTCCATTAGAGGAGATCCTTGCCACCGTGCAGGAGCAGCATTATTGGGAGGGGGAGCTCATCCATACCTGCAAGGACGGAAGTGAATTGCATGTCTTCAGCCGATGGGCACTCGACTTTCATGAGGGACGCCCGTATCGGTATCTGGAAACCAATGCTGATATGTCGCAGCGGGTACAAATTGAGCGTGCACTGAAACAGTCCCAAGAAGATTTTCGCCTTCTGGTCGAAGCCTCCACTGATCACGCCATCATGATGATTGACCCGTCCGGCACGATTCTGAGCTGGAACGCCGGTGCCGAGAAAATGATCGGCCTGCCGGCGGTACAGGCAATCGGACGACCAGTGTCCAGCATATTCACCTCAGAGGATCGGGCTACTGGCGAACCGCTGCGAGAACTGGAGGAAGCGAAGGCGGTTGGCCGTTCGGAGGATGACCGTTGGCACGTGCGCAATGACGGCGGTCGCTTTTGGGCGAGTGGCGTTGTGACACCGCTATGGAATTCTGATGGCAGCTTGCGTTGCTATGTCAAGATCATGCGGGATCAGACCGAGCAGCGGCTTGCGGAAGAGCAGACCCGTTTCCTCGCCAATCATGATGGATTGACCGGATTGCCGAACCGGGTCAATTTCAGCAATCAGTTGCACCAGTCGATCGCACTGTCCCAGCGCAACGACGTTCCATTGGCATTGCTGCTACTCGACCTTGATCGCTTCAAATACGTCAATGACACTTTTGGCCACCATGCCGGAGATCTGCTGCTTAAGGAAGTGGCATCCCGTATTGTCTCGTCGATCCGTGAAACGGATTTCGTTGCGCGGTTGGGAGGCGATGAGTTCGTCGTCATTCAGTCTGACACATCGCAGCCGGAAGCTGCCGATACGCTCGCACGCAAACTGGTGTTGCAACTCGGTCGCCCCTATCAGCTGGAATCCAATGACGTCACGAGCGGCGTCAGTATTGGTGTATGCCTCTATCCAAAAGATGGTAAGAATTCGGTGGAACTGCTCAAACGCGCCGACCTCGCGCTTTATCGGGCCAAGAATTCGGGCCGCAGCACCTACCAGTTCTACACATCCGACCTGTTCTCTGAACAAGCTTGGAAGCGCGACCGTGAAGCAGCATTGCGCAGCGCCTTGAAGAATCACCAATTCGAGCTGTACTATCAACCACAGGTGGATCTCAGCAGTTGGCGCATCTCTAGCGTCGAAGCGCTATTGCGCTGGAATGCAACAGAGATGGAAACGGTACTGCCGAACGAATTTCTGGAAATTACCGAGCAGACCGGCATGATCGTTGAGATCGGCGAATGGGCATTACGTGAGGCTGCGCATCAAGTACGGCGCTGGCAAGGGCAAGGAATGAACCATCTTCGCCTGTCGGTTAATTGTTCGGCGCGCCAGTTCAATGATCCAAAATTCGTTGCAATCATTCCGTCCATCCTGAAAGATGCCGGCATTACTCCAGCTAGCCTGGAATTGGAAGTGCCGGAATCGATGCTGGCACAGCATCCGGAAATCAAGGAGCAACTGTCAGACTTACGCGGCCTAGGTATCCGTCTGACTATCGACAACTTCGGCACTGGCACTACGGCGTTGATGGATTTTAAAGAGTTTGAAATAGACGTGCTGAAGATCGACAAGGCCTTTGTGCAACATCTGCCGCACCGACGTGAAGACTCGGCGATCACTTCGGCCATCATCAGCTTGGCACACAATCTCGGCGTGGCCGTGGTGGCTGGCGGCGTTGAGACGGCAGAGCAGCTGGCCTATCTGAAGGCACGCGATTGTACGAGTGCGCAGGGCTTTATTTTCAGTCCGCCGGTGCCAGCCAAAAAGTTCGAGGAGCTGCTACTCAACGGTGCTTGGTCGCGTATTAATCACCTGCCTGAACCTGGTTCCGTACACTGATTCAGATCTCTACCTGAGTACCAAGTTCGATCACGCGGTTGGCCGGTATCCGGTAGTAGTCCGCAGCATCACGTGCATTGCGCGACAACATGGCAAATAAAGTTTCTCGCCACAGGGCCATGCTGCTACCCATGCGCGGGATCACCGTCTGACGTGCGATAAAAAACGAGGTCGTCATCGTGTCGACATCAAGCCCGGCCTTTGCACACTGCGCTAGCGCTAGCGGAATATCTCGCTCGTCCTTGAACCCGTAATGCACATTGACTTGGTAACACTGATGCCCAAGCGGTTCTACCTTGACGCGTTCCGCAAGCGGGATCGTCGGAATGTCGGCATTGATGACGGTTAGGAACACTGTGCGTCCATGCAGCACCTTGTTGTGCAACAGGTTGTGCAGCATCGCATGCGGCACGCCATCTCCCTCGGCACGGAAAAATACCGCGGTTCCCTCGACCCGTGCCGGCGGATTGAGAAACAGCGACTGCAGGAAGTCCTCCAGTGGAATCAGGTGCTTGCGCAAGTTGTCATAGACTAACTGGCGCCCATCGCGCCATGTCAGCATGATCGTCATCAGCACCGCTGCCAGCACGAGCGGAAACCAGCCGCCATGCAGGATTTTTAGGGTATTGGCGGAAAACAGCGTGAGATCGATGATGAGGAAGAAGCCGGTTGCCGCCACACATAATGCCAGGTTGTAGTGCCAGCGGTAGCGAATCACGAAGAAGGTCAAGATGGTGGTCATGAGCATCGTCGTGGTTGCTGCAATACCATAGGCGGAAGCCAAATTGGACGAGGAACCGAAGCCAATCACCGCTAGCAGCACCGCGATTAACTGGGTCCAGTTGATCAGGGGAATATAGATTTGCCCGATTTCCCGGTCCGAAGTATGGAGCACCCGCATGCGCGGCAGGAACCCTAGCGCAATGGCTTGCTGCGCAATCGAAAATGTGCCGGAAATCGTCGCCTGCGAGGCAATCACGGTTGCCATGGTCGACAAGGCAACCAGGGGATAAATGCTCCATGTACCGAGTTGCTGGTAGAACGGATTTGATACAGCCTCTGGATTACTTAACAGCAGGGCTCCTTGTCCAAGATAATTCAGCGCCAGTCCAGGGAAGACAACAGCGAACCATGCAAGGCGCACAGCACGCTTGCCGAAATGCCCCATGTCAGCATACAGGGCCTCCGCCCCCGTGACTGCCAGCACGATGGCGCCGAGCGCGATAAAGGCCAGCCAACCATTCTGCAAGAGGAAACGAAGAGCATGAAAGGGATTCAGTGCGCCGAGGATGTCGGGATTGTGGACGATATTGACCAAGCCCATTGCGGCCAGTGTCCCAAACCAAACGAGCACGATGGGGCCGAACCATTTTCCAATGCCGGCTGTTCCCGTGCTCTGCACGGTGTACAAGGCAATTAACACAAGCACAGTCAGCGGCACTACAAACGATTGAAATGCCGGTGTGGCAACTTCGAGTCCTTCAATCGCCGACAGCACGGAAATCGCTGGCGTGATCACCCCGTCGCCAAAGAACATGGCCGTGCCGAGCAGGCCGATGAACACCAGGGGCGTATACCAGCGCGACTGTTGTGTCACCGAAGAGAGTGCCAAAGCAACCAGTGCCATGATTCCGCCTTCACCCCGGTTATCCGCACGCAAGACCAGCGTCACATACTTTAGCGAAACAATAATGATCAGTGCCCATTCGATCAGCGAGACGACACCGAACAGATTGTCTCGGTCTAGCGGTAAGCCATGAGCAGGAGCGAAAACCTCTTTCATGGTGTACAGCGGACTGGTCCCGATATCGCCATAGACGACACCGATTGCGGCCAGCGTCAACGCTGTGAGCTTACTGTTAGGGGAATGCGAAGCCAAAAGGCCTCCTTGATGAAATGCGTTCTACGTATTTACATCGCTGCTCTCTCGCGGTTGCGGAGCGGTATGGCGCTGATGCATCGCTGATTATTCGGAGTTATTTTTGAATGATGTATGCGACGCTCGCTCCAAATACATCAAGTCTTTAGCAATTACTTCAGTTTTCATCATGTTGATGAGTATTCCTGAAGGAATATTCTTTCAAGGGGGAGTGTGAATGACGTTCGCCACCCCTCCCGTGCTTTCTGGCTAAAACCATTAGGAAACTGATTTAACAAGCGTCATGTAAATCTGCCTTAAAATTTCGCCAACTGTTCTTTTGATGAAAATTCCATGAAATCTGCTATTACCGTCATCGGGTTAGGAGCGTTCGGCTCTACTGTTGCCCTCGAATTGACCCGTCTCGGGAACGACGTGCTGGGGATTGACCTGAATTCCACACGCACCAATGCCATTGCGGACAATATTGCGAAGGCGGTGATTGCGGACGCGCGCGATGAACGGATTCTTCGCGAACTTGGCGTCCACGAGTCCGATGTCGTCGTGGTCGCTATCGGTGAGGATCTGGAGGCCAATATCCTGGCCGCGCTGCTGGTAAAAAGCATGGGCAAGCCAAAAGTCTGGGCAAAGGCGTATAACCACAATCACCACCGCATCCTTCAGAAACTCGGTGTCGACTATATCGTCCATCCGGAGCACGAGATGGGACTTCGTGTAGCACGTACGCTGATCTATCCGGAGGTCATGGACTACATTGACATGGGGGACGATCAGTTCCTCTCGGAAGTTCGGGCTTCTGAGCGTCTAGTCGGCAAGACAATCGAGGCGCTGCATTTGCAAGAGCATGATGTTCGGTGCCTTCTTGTCAAACATCAAGGGCTAGCGATGTCGCCACCGCCTGATCATTATCAGTTCGAGTTGGGCGACCAGATTCTGTTGTTTGGCTCGCTCGGCCGCTTGCGCAAGGTGTCGAAGTACCTATGAGGCAGGTTCCTACTACGGCCATCGCTTTGGAGGTCGAAAAGCGACTTTTGCAACTGTCGCCACCGCAAGCACTGATTTTGTCTTTTGTTGCCCTCTCGCTTATCGGCACGCTTTTGCTTAAATTGCCGGCGGCGAGCCATGCGCCGACATCTTGGTCGCAGGCCTTGTTTATGGCCGTGTCGGCGTCGACAGTGACCGGGCTTGCGATAGTGGATACCGGTACGCATTTCACCTTGTTCGGCCAATGGGTCTTGCTGTTCCTGATACAAAGCGGCGGCCTGGGGCTCATGACGTTTGGCGTCTTCATCAGCTACATCCTCAGCAACAAGTTTAGTTTTGGACAGCGTGCTGCACTCAGCGAAGCGCTTAACCAGAATGGCCAGGAGAACCTATGGCGCTTACTGCGCTGGATGGTTGGCTTTACTGCCGGAATGGAGCTCCTCGGAACACTGCTGCTCGCATTGCGTTGGGTACCCGAAATGGGATGGACACACGGTCTGTACTTCAGTTTCTTTCATGCTGTGTCGGCATTTAACAATGCGGGGTTGGGGCTGCGGGCTGACAATCTCATCACCTACGTTGGCGATCCGCTTGTGAATGCGGTGATCTCCGCATTGTTTATTTCAGGTGGCATCGGCTTTGTAGTGATTGTCGACATGAAGGGGAAAAAGCGTTTTCGGGATTACGCACTTCACACAAAGCTGATGCTTGTCGGCACGCTTGGCGTGAATGTGATTGCCACATTGCTGATTCTTGCATTGGAATACGGCAACACCGCAACACTGGGCGGCCTGGCGACCTGGGGCGAGCGCCTGTGGGCCGCATGGTTCCAAGCCGTCGCACCGCGTACTGCGGGTTTTAACACTGTGGACATTGGCGCGCTGCTCCCGTCGACCGGCCTGTTGGTCATGGTGCTGATGTTCATCGGCGGTGGCAGTGGCTCCACCGCGAGTGGAATCAAGTTAAGCACCTTTATCGTGCTGGTGCTCGCAACCCGCGCGTTTCTTCTTGCTCAAGATAAACCAGTCATTTTTGGCCGCAGTCTCGATTCAGCCATCATGCTCAAGGCGCTGGCGATTTCCATCATTTCCCTTTTCTGCGTGCTCATTGGCACCTTCGTACTGACGATGACTGAATCGGCTGCTTTTTTTGACCTTGCATTTGAAGTAATGTCGGCATTCGGCACCGTGGGTTTGTCCCGAGGAATTACAGCGAATCTTTCCGGCGCTGGCCAAGTCGTCATCATGCTCTTGATGCTGGTCGGGCGCGTCGGGCCTTTGACACTGGCCTTTATGCTCGCCAACCGACATCGAGCCCTGATTCAATATCCGTCCGGACAAGTCAATGTCGGTTAGTGATGCGATTGAAGCGTTACTGCGCTCGTCGTTGAGCGTTTTGAATGATGTGTCCGCCCAGCAGTAGGGCGTGACAAGAGCAATTTGAATG
>CBHCMF010000220.1:0-7198 GCA_965974465.1 uncultured Noviherbaspirillum sp. | reverse complement strand
ATAAATCAATGACTTATGGCACAGTTTGGGGGAAATAATCGGGCTGCAGGTAGGTTGCCAATGCAGGTAAAAATATACTGATATGTGAATCAGAGACTGGAATACAATCGCGGCATGACTCAGCTCGACATTCTCCTCCCGTTCGGTCTCTTGCCGGCCGAGCTCTCCTCCGACTTATTAAAAGAATTAAACCTCCCTGCCCTAGCCACGCTGACCGCGCGCGCCAAATCGGAAGGCCACGCGACACGCCACGTCTCCTTCGACGACTTCCATCGCACGCTCCCACATGAAGTTTGGTTGGCACGACAGTTTGGCGTCGGACCTGCACAGTCCAGCCCACCGATCGCCACAGCACTGATGCGATCGATGGGCTTGGAAACGGGCACCGGCGCATGGTTCATTGTGCAACCGATCCATCTCCATATCGCACGTGATCACCTGGTCTTGACCGATCCTCGACAGTTAGCCTTGACAGAACAGGATGCGCGAATCTTGTTCGAGATCGCAGCTCCGCTCTTTAAAGAAGAGGGCAAATACCTGGGGTACGGCAATGCAGGCACTTGGTTCGTTCAAGCCGACGACTGGGCCGAATTACAAACAGCGACGCCCGACGCAGCAACGGGCCACAACATCGACATCTGGATGCCGCGAGGTCCGCAGGAACGCAACTGGCGCAAGGTTCAGAATGAAATACAGATGCATTGGTTCAATCATTCCGTCAACGCAGAACGCGAAGCCCGGGGGATGATGTCAGTCAATTCACTCTGGCTGTGGGGAGGGCCGGCACAACGTCTGGAGCAGACGCGAAGCTGCTATGACACCGCATGGAATCTTTCCGGGTGGATGCAGGCGTTCGGGCAATTTGTATTGCAGCAAGGCCATGCCGACAACGCAGCTACATTGCTCAGCCGTTTGCGTAGCCACAACATGCTGACGTTAGATGCTTTGCTTGAGCCCGCACTTGCAAATGACTGGGCACGCTGGCTGGACGCCATGCACCGTCTGGAAACAGACTGGTTTGCTCCCTTGCTGCAGGCGCTAAAATCCGGTGTCATTGATCAGGCGTCGCTCATCATCACCCATCACTCGCACCTATCCCGTTTTGCCGTCAGTCGCTCATCGCTGCGGAAATTCTGGGTGAAGCCTTCACTCGCTACACTATGTCCGTAACCCGTATCACCACGCGTCCTTATTCCTTCCGTACCGCCGAGATGCTGCGGCAACAAGGCATACACCCGGTATTGGCACGCCTCTATGCCGCGCGCGGCCTTACCGACGTCGGCGAGTTGTCGAGCGAGCTCACGTCGCTGATCGCGCCGTCCGGCCTGCTGCATATCGATGCCGCCGCAGTCTTTCTTGCAGATGCCATTGGGGCACAAAAAAAGCTAGTGATTGTTGCCGACTATGACTGCGACGGCGCAACTGCTTGCGCCGTCGCCTTGCGCGGCTTGCGCGCCATGGGTGCCAACATCGATTTCATCGTGCCGAACCGCTTCGAATACGGCTACGGCCTGACAACCGAGATCGTCGCATTGACAATCCGTGAGAAATCGCCCGATATTATCGTCACCGTCGACAACGGCATTGCCAGCATCGATGGCGTGGCGGAGGCGAAGCGCCTTGGCATTGACGTCGTGGTTACCGACCATCACCTGCCTGGCGACACGCTGCCCGAAGCGCGTGTTATCGTCAATCCGAACCAACCCGCCTGCGGCTTCCCCAGCAAGAACCTGGCCGGTGTCGGTGTGATGTTCTACGTGCTACTGGCACTGCGTGCGGAGTTACGCAAGCGTGGCATGTTCGATGCACAGAACCAGCCTAGGCTCGATGCCCTACTTGACTTGGTCGCGCTCGGCACCGTAGCTGATGTGGTCAAGTTGGACCCCAACAACCGCATTCTCGTAGCGCAAGGGCTTAAACGCATGCGTGCCGGCCGCATGCAACCGGGCATTGCCGCCCTATTCCGTGCCGCCGGACGCGAAGCGCGCCGCGCCTCTCCCTTCGATTTGGGCTTTGCACTCGGTCCGCGCCTGAATGCCGCCGGTCGTCTGGCCGACATGTCACTCGGTATCGAATGCCTGACCACCGACGACGAAGGCCGCGCCTGGGCCATCGCCCAACAGCTCGACACCATCAACCGAGAACGGCGCGACATCGAAGCCGACATGCAAGACACGGCGCTGACCTTGCTGGACAGCTTTGAGCCACAGAACAAAACCACCATCAGCGTCTTCGACGAATCCTGGCATCAGGGTGTGATCGGCATCGTCGCTTCGCGCCTGAAAGACAAGTTTTACCGCCCGACCATCACCTTCGCGCCAGGCGGTGACGGCTTGCTGAAGGGCTCGGGACGCTCGATCGCCGGTTTCCATCTGCGTGATGCGCTCGACCTGGTTTCCAAGCATGCTCCTTCCGTCATCCAGAAATTCGGCGGTCATGCAATGGCAGCGGGCCTGACAATACGTGCTGATGCCTTTGACGCATTTGCGGAAGCCTTCGAGGCCGTGGGCCGCAACTGGCTTAGTCAAAATCAACTGGAACGGGTGCTCGAAACTGACGGCCCACTGGAAGAGGCTTACTTTACACCGCAATTTATTGAACTGATCGATGCGCAAGTGTGGGGACAGGGTTTTGCCCCACCGGTATTTTGTGACGAATTCCGCGTGCTAAATCAACGCATCCTAAAGGAAAAGCATTTGAAGTTGACACTGGAGAAGAATGGCAACCGCTACGACGCAATTTGGTTCGGGCATGCCGAAGATTTGTCCGAACGCGCTATGGTTGCTTATCGGCTGGATGCTAATGAATACAATGGCGTGACGCGAGTGCAGTTGCTGATTGAACACGCGCAATCGGTGTAAGCTCAATTCCTTAAAACGAGCCACACTTACCTTAAGGAAGCACTTGCGCAAAGCGTCTGATAAGGACTGTAGATGTGAAAGCCCTCCCCGATCTTGTTGATATCTACCTACTATTGCTAATCGCCCCCTCGAGTTGCTCGTTAATCGAGGATATGCAATAAATGGAAATATTGCATCCATGTTAAATCGCACTCTTTCCTATCCTCTACCTCAACACACAACTGTGCCAGGCCGGTTATAAGACCCAAAACATAGGCAATACATTTCACAATGGCAACAACAACTGTTTTACTGTGCGCCATACCCTCTCAGGAAACCCCACTTGCTTCACATTGAAACCACTGCCGCACATGAGTTGGCAATCGGTCGGTCGGGTATAATTTCGGGTTTGATTGCAGAAGACATCATCATGGAAGCAGAACGCCTCAATTCCCTGTCCTCCTTGCTCGCGGATTTGACTGCCCGCGCAGCTGAACTGCGGAGGTATCTTTGACTTCGATGTGAAGTTAGAGAAACTTGAACAAGTCAACGCCGAACTGGAAGACCCCAACGTTTGGAACGATCCCAAGCGGGCCCAGGACCTCGGCAAAGAAAAGAAATCGCTGGAAGCGGTTGTCCACACGCTCACTAAGATCGATACCGACCTTGGCGACGCGCGCGACCTTTTCGACATGGCGCGCGAAGAGCAGGACGAAGACACCCTGCAAGCGATCGAGCATGACGCCGAAGAACTGAAGAAATTGGTCGAAGGCATGGAGTTCCGCCGGATGTTCAACAATCCGATGGACCCGAATAATTGCTTCATCGATATTCAAGCTGGAGCCGGTGGCACCGAAGCCCAGGACTGGGCATCAATGCTGTTGCGCCAGTATCTGCGCTATTGTGAGCGCAAGGGCTTCAAGGTCGAGATCCTGGAGCAATCTGACGGTGAAGTCGCCGGTATCAAGACCGCGACACTGAAGGTCGAGGGTGATTACGCTTATGGCTTTTTGCGCACAGAAACTGGTGTGCACCGCCTGGTGCGAAAGTCACCGTTCGATTCCGCCAACGGCCGTCACACGTCGTTCTCGAGTATTTTCGTGTATCCGGAAGTGGATGAGTCAATTGATATCGACATCAACCCGGCCGATGTGCGCGTGGATACCTACCGTGCATCCGGGGCCGGCGGCCAGCACATCAATAAGACTGACTCTGCCGTGCGCCTGACCCACGCGCCGTCCGGTATTGTCGTGCAATGCCAGAACGACCGCAGCCAGCATCGGAACCGTGCCGAAGCATGGGAGATGTTGAAGTCGCGTTTGTTCGAACTGGAACTGCGCAAGCGCATGAGCGAACAACAGAAACTGGAAGACTCCAAGACCGATGTCGGCTGGGGCCATCAGATCCGCTCCTATGTACTCGATCAGTCGCGCATCAAGGATCTACGTACCAACCATGAAGTCGGCAATACCAAGGCCGTACTCGACGGCGACCTCGATGATTTCATCGCTGCCTCGCTCAAGCAGGGTGTATAAGCGCTCCTTGCCATCCCACTATAAATTGCTCCATGTCCATGAATAACCATAACGAAACAGCCGCCCCGGCCCAAGACGAGAATTCGATCATTGCCGAGCGCCGGGCGAAGCTGACAGCGCTGCGCGAACAAGGCGTCGCCTTTCCAAACGATTTCCGCCCTGAACACAAGGCTGCCGACCTGCATGCACAGTACGGCGATCAGAACAACGAGCAGCTCGAAGCACAACCGATCAAAGTATCCGTTGCCGGCCGCATGATGCTCAAGCGCGTGATGGGCAAGGCATCGTTTGCCACCGTCCAGGATGCCTCTGGCCCAAGGGCAAATGGCCGCATCCAACTGTACATCACCAATGATAATGCTGGCGAGGCGACTCACGCGGCATTCAAACACTACGACCTCGGCGATATCCTTGGTGCCGAAGGCCTGTTATTCAAGACAAAAACAGGTGAGCTGTCCATCAAAGTGACGAGTCTGCGCCTGCTCACCAAGTCGCTACGCCCGCTGCCGGATAAATTCCACGGTCTGAACGACCAGGAAACCAAATACCGTCAGCGCTACGTCGACCTCATCATGAGTGAAGAGACACGTCGCGTATTCAAGGAGCGTACCGCAGCATTGTCGTCAATCCGTCGCTTCATGGCGGAAAACGGCTTTATGGAAGTGGAAACACCAATGCTGCACCCCATCCCTGGAGGAGCAGCGGCCAAGCCGTTCATTACCCACCACAATGCGCTCGACATGGAAATGTTCCTGCGCATTGCACCTGAGTTGTACCTCAAGAGACTGGTGGTTGGCGGCTTCG
Source organism: uncultured Noviherbaspirillum sp. (assembly GCA_965974465.1). Classification (GTDB taxonomy): domain Bacteria; phylum Pseudomonadota; class Gammaproteobacteria; order Burkholderiales; family Burkholderiaceae_D; genus Noviherbaspirillum. Next base: position 2,019 of record CBHCMF010000220.1, on the reverse strand, counting down.
AACGTGTTTTCGAAGTCAATCGCAATTTCCGCAACGAGGGCGTATCACCGCGTCACAATCCGGAATTCACGATGATGGAGTTCTATGCAGCCTACGTTGACTACAAGTGGCTGATGGATTTCACGGAAGCGATTATTCGCCAGGCAGCGATCGATGCGCATGGCACTGCCTGCCTAACTTATCAGGGACGCGAGCTTGATCTGAGCAAGCCATTCGAGCGACTGACGATTATTGGTGCAATCAACAAATATGCGCCGCAGTACACGAACGAACAATTGCACGATGCCGAATTCCTGAAGGCTGAGCTGAAAAAGTTTGATGTCAAGCCCCACGCTATCTCAGGCCTCGGGGCGCTCCAGTTAGCGCTGTTTGAAGAAACAGCAGAAGCACAACTGTGGAATCCGACATACATCATTGACTATCCTGTCGAAGTGTCGCCGCTCGCCCGTGCCTCCGATACCGTTCCTGGTATTACGGAGCGTTTCGAGCTGTTCATTACCGGGCGCGAAATCGCCAACGGTTTCTCGGAACTGAATGATGCCGAAGACCAAGCAGCGCGCTTCCAAGCACAGGTAGCGGCCAAGGATGCCGGCGATGAAGAAGCGATGTACTACGACGCCGACTATATCCGCGCACTCGAGTATGGTTTACCACCGACAGGGGGCTGTGGCATCGGCATCGATCGCCTGATGATGCTAATCACCGACTCCCCCAATATTCGCGACGTCATTTTGTTCCCGCACTTGCGACGGGAAGACTAATCACTATCAAGAAAAACGAAAGCGGAACCGTTGCAGGTTCCGCTTTTTGTTTTCACGAGCGTAACAGCCCATCCCACGTTACAAAGCCTTACAGCTGACACACTAAACGGCTTTTATTGGCCAAATTTACCTTCGATAATCGTTTCCAGGTTCTGCATTCAAGGACCCTGTTTACGCAAGGAGGTAGCCAATGGAAAACAAAACACCCAGCCGAATTCATCCGCTTATCGCTGGCGCAGCTATTTCGGTCATGCTGGTCAGCCTGACCGGTGTCGCTGCGATCACCGGCGTCATTCCAAATTCTCATAGCACGGCTACACCAACGGCAGGGGCGGCACCGACTGCCAATTCAGTCGTTGCTGCTACCGTAGCAACGACACCAGCGGCACTGGTGGACACAAAGATGAAAACCGATGCACCAGCACCATCCACCCCCACTCCAGTTGTAAAACAGACTCAGGCGCCGCGTACAGCCCATACGAGCCATACACAACACCGTAGAACTTATAGCGAACCGATGCCACCCAAAGTCGCACAGGCTCCGGCGATCTGCCATAACTGTGGCCGGGTCGAATCAATACAAGCGATTCAGCAAGCTGCCCAACCGAGTGGTATCGGTATGGTTGCCGGTGCAGTACTCGGCGGCGTGTTGGGCAATCAGGTTGGGGGCGGAAACGGCCGCAAGATTGCCACTGTAGCCGGTGCTGTCGGTGGAGGTTATGCCGGGAACGAAATTGAGAAACATACCCGCTCCACCACTAGCTATCAAGTACGGGTACGCATGGAAGATGGTGAAGTTCGCAACTTCCCTTATACCCAGTCACCGAACTGGAACGTCGGCGACCGCGTTCGCGTTGTCGATGGCCATCTGACCTCACGCGCCTAACCCTGCAGTCAGTCACCTAGAAGCCTGCCGAATACTCTTATCGCCCAAGAAAGGCGGCACCTGCCGCCTTTTCCGTTGTTTGCTTCATCCCATACCCACACGCCCAACCGAACTGGCTGCGGCATGACGCTCACCACACAATTAGCATCAACCAATACGTGCAACTTTCACATTATCTTTAGAGAAGATCTCTTGCTTATATGATAAGAACATCAATTATTCAGCGCGAAACAATGCTCCCTACTCTCTCGGTTTCTGTCGGCATGACCAATATAGATAGCGGGGCAAAAATTCCTCGCAACGAAGCACGATATTTTCAGACGGGTCCCGATATTGGCGACACCGACTTTAAACAGTCGCGACTGGAACTCG
>CBHCMF010000219.1:0-7203 GCA_965974465.1 uncultured Noviherbaspirillum sp. | reverse complement strand
TCTCGGGCCTGCGATGCTCACCGTAGCTCACGTACGGTTGCGCTTCTCGGCCCGAGCTGACCTCCCTTGCACGCGCATTCAAACCGCTCTAGGGGACCATGCCTACAGCAAGTCAAGTGAAGGACGGAAGCTCCGCAGTCAGAAGATGTGTCAGTTCACCGGCAGGAATTGTTTTGCACCCCGTTGCATTTTGCCCGCACCATAAAGGCGAGAAATCGCTCGACCCCATGCTTTCTGCCTTCGCGCGCAATGGTGCAATCGCAGAGGTGGCGAGAGGGAATGCGGGCGCTTCTGTCGTTATCGGTCCGATTTCTCTCATAATGCGGTTCACGATACCGCGGGCGGGGCGTCCAGTGAAGATGTTGGTTAAAGCCGTATGGCGTGCGCCCTCGCTGGATAGTGCTGCGCGATGAATCGCGCTGGTGGTCGCTTCAGGACAAAGCATGTAGGCGGTGCCAATCTGTACGCCAGCTGCACCTAGCTTGATGGCGGCGGCAACCCCTGCTGCATCAGCGATCCCTCCGGCAGCAATCACCGGCACTTTGACAGCTTGCACGACTTGCCGCAGCAGTGCAAATGTTCCCATCTGGGTTGTCAGATCTTCTGTTAGAAACATGCCGCGATGCCCGCCCGCTTCAAAGCCCTGCGCAATGATCGCATCTACGCCGTGTGCTTCTAACCAGAGAGCTTCTTCCACTGTGGTTGCTGAGGAAAGAATTTTCGCGCCATATTGTCGCGCTTGTTTGAGCAATGTGTCTGACGGCAAACCGAAATGGAAACTCACGACGGCAGGCTTGAATTCCTCCAGCATATCAGCTGCCTCGCTACTGAAGGGAAGCCGGCCGGGGCCGCCGGAAATGCTGTTCGGGTCAATGCCAAATTCCTGATAATAGGGAGAAAGTATGTTCTGCCAGGCGGTTTCGCGTGCAACATTCGGCTGCGGTTGTGTGTGACAAAAGAAATTGACGTTGAAGGGCTTATCGGTTTGCGCCTTGATAGCCGTTAATTCCTTGCGCATTGCATCGACACTTAGCATGGCGCACGGCAAGGAGCCAAGGCCACCGGCATTCGATACGGCAATCGCCAGCGCACTGCCCTGTACCCCCGCCATGGGAGCCTGAATGATCGGTAAGGAAATACCAAGCAGCTTCTGTAGATTCATGTCAGCCTCGCTGGGAGAGATTTGCTGTGATTATGCCGGGAGCGGGTGTCGACGACGTAGCAGTTTATTAAACAATAGTGCTGCCGCCAGCAGGAAAACAGAATTGATTGCCACGGGCACAAGCGCGAAGTAATAGCCGACGCCCAGCACTGCGGGGCCACCAAGCACTGCGGTGAGCGCTACAGCACCGCCCGGAGGATGCAGGCAGCGTAGTGCAAACATCGCCGCAATGGCGAGTGCTGTGGCGAGGCTCGAGGCCAACATTGGGTCAGCGATATTGCGTGCGCAGGCTACACCAATCAGAGCGGAAATGACGTTGCCGCCGATGATGGACCATGGCTGCGCAAGCGGGCTGGACGGCATCGTGAACAGCAACACTGCCGATGCCCCCATTGGAGCGATAAACCAGAGGTTCAGATTGCCAAGCGCAGCCTTGCAGACCATTTCAGTAAACGTCAACCCAATCCCTGCGCCGATGCAACCGATGAGCACTTCGCGCCGCCGGGTGTGCATCGGCGCAGGGAAGAAGCGGTGCAGCCATGCCGCAATTCTATTCATTTCAACTCGCTTTAGCGCCTCTGGCTTTCCAGAGAACATAAAATTTATAAGCAGAAAATATATCACATTATGATACATTGAGCCTCTGCATACCGCATCGGCAATGAACAATGGAAAAAAGAAAAACCGCGCGTCTGGATAAGATGCATTACGAAGCCCTCTCGGAATTCCGCTATCAGTTGCGTCGCTTTTTGCATTTCAGCGAGACGGCCGCGAAGGCCGAAGGCATTACGCCTTTGCAATACCAGTTGTTATTGCATGTACGGGGTTTTCCTGGCCGCGATTGGGCAAACGTCGGAGAACTGGCAGAGCGGTTGCAGTTACAGCATCATGGCACCGTTGCCCTGCTCTCGCGTTGTGAGGAAGGTGGCTTGGTGATTCGCAAGAAAAGCGAAGTCGACCGGCGCCAGGTCGAGGTGCATTTGACGCCGGCGGGGGCGCACTGTCTTGAACGCTTGGCGGCTTTGCACCATGCAGAATTGAAGTCGTTGCAAGGCACCTTCCGCGTGACGCGGATTACCGCTTTCAACGATGACGATGCAAGTCATTGAAAGCGGTAGGGACGTATGACCTTCTTAGCTTACTCGAACGTCATGAAAAGTGCCGACGACCAGACCTTGCTGTCGTCTCGCTGACGCCCAAAGAAGTAAACGGGGCGATGGCCGAAGGCCGCATTCTCAGGGCGAATTTCGATCGCGCCTGCCAAGCTGGTTGGCAACGGCTTTTCTGTCAGACGGTCCAATGCAAGGAATAGTTCGGCGCCGCCTAGCTCTAGCCTCAATCCCCCGGCTTCCAACAACTCGGCGCCGCTGATTTCCCAACTGAACTGCGGCGCATGGACGAACGGATTGCGCTTTAAGGGATTGCCGACCTTAACGTAGCTGTCGATGGTGCCTTCAACCTTGATGGTGCAATGGCGAAGATTGCTCACATCGATTTCGACGCTATCCGCATCGCCGTAGGTGTCGCTACGAAAGCCGATGTCCGTCGGACCCTCGCGCCAGCAGACCTCTTCGCCATGCTCGAAGCCATGCGATTGAAATCGGTTAATGGTGCCGTTGAGAATCGTAATGCGGCCCCTCCAGGATGCCCAGCGATACCGGTCTGGAATGCGCGCGCCGCCCCAGCGTAGACGAATCAGGCGTTCCGAATAGCCAAGCTCTTCGTGCAGGTTGCGCTTCCATATCTGACCGGTATGGTCGTAGGCGGCAATTTCTTCCCATCCGGCGTTGCCGAGAAAGTCGTACTCTACGGTAGCCGCTCCATGAAGAGCGAAGGCATCGCCTTGTAGATGCCGGCCGCAGCGCACTAGCAGTGCCGTGTGTTCCCCGGTGGTTGCCCAGGTGCGACGGGCGCGCAGCGCACGGCCGATGGTTTGCCGGTCCAGGTGCTCGGCAATTACGCCGGTGAGCCCGCCGTGCACACCGAACACCTGGGTGCCGGGCGGACCGCCGCCGGGACGGCCGCGATGCTCGTCACCACTGGCCGCCACGCCGATCTTGTAGCCGCGCTGAATCACATCCTGATACAGCCAGCCGAAATGGCCCCAGCTAGAAGCGATTTCCACCAGACGTTCCAACTCGGGATGGTGCCAGTCCGGAATATAGCGGCGTCCACCGACATGCGGCATGATCAGGTGCTGCGCGGGATCATCGATATAAGCTGCCCACAGCTCTTCCACCGGCCAGCGCCCCAGCTCAACCGCAGTGCCCTTCATGTCTTCGTTCCAGACGAAAGTGCGATTGTGCTCGCCGCGTCGGTTATACGGAAATTCGGGCGCGGCATCGCCGAGAAAGACGACATTGTGATCTCCGCCTGCAGTCGAGCTGCCGCACCATTCCTGCACCGGATAGCAGACGAAGCGGCCGGGCTGGTTGAATTCCTCGACTGTGGATACGCCTAGCTGCCAGTTTTCATCGGTGATCTGAAAATCGTTTGCAGTGTATCCAAGCACGTCGATGCCGCCGATATCACGCGCATAGGCGGCGTTGTAGGCGGGACTGTTGGTACCCACCGTATCGCTTGCATGCACATGCAGGTCGGCATAGAAAGAACGCGGCGCAGGAAAGCGCTCGCTTACGTCGACGAATGCGGTCGCCGGTTTCACCGCCCTGTTGCCCGGCAATTCCGCGACGACGCGCAGGTTGCCAGCATCGCTCGGCAAGTCGTCCACGCCGATGCTGGCCCAGCCGGTGGTTGGCAGCGAATGCCTTTTCTCGTACACCTGTTCACTATCGGTGAATGCGCGCAGCAGAATAGCGCCACCTTCGCCCTTGCAGGCATTTCCCCAGCGGTCTTGCAATGAGAAGCGGAATGGCAGACGCTCGTCAGGGCGTGCAAAGCGGGGGCCATTGACAAGAAGGCGCGCCGGCACACCGGCGGCCATGTCGATCACGATATCGCCCGGGACCGTGATGAAACGCGATGTCCCCAGCGGATCCACATAGCAGCGAAAGCGGAAGCGGTCTTCCACGAAGGTCTGCACACGCGTTCCCGGCCCGCCACCGCGCCGGTCGCCCAGCCTGATGATGATGTGGTCCCCGGCATTCAGATAGCCGTCCACGACGTCGACGATGATCGCTTTTTGAAACGGCCGCTCGTGGCCTTTCTGATCGAAGCGCACGCTTAAGGATTGTACCGTGGCGGGGCTTTGCCCTGGCACCAGTTTGCCCGCTTGGTATTCGGCAGAGACATAGTTGGCAGCAGTGGGATCGCTGGTCTGGAACAAGGCCCAGTCCGAATAGAACTTGAATGTCGCCTTGAACCAGCCGCCATCGGCCAGTCCGGATGCGCCGACTTCATAGTCCAGCACGATCTCGTTCCAACTCCCAGTTTCCAGTCGTTCGACGTTGCAGCTGACTCGACCTGCAAAAGGCAAGGCCTTGTTCTGCTCGTATAGACTTTCGGGGGCAAAGTGGGGGCCCAGCTTGTCGCGCAGGGTTGCGTAATGTTCTGCCGTGGTTGAGGTTTGTTTGCTCATGTGATTTGCTCCCTGATGGCGGCGCTCAGTGCGCCCCTGATTGACGTTTTAATGGCTGCGCCAGCGCTGGTAATGCCGCTCCATGCGACGGAACACAAGGCTTTCCGCAAGCCATGCGATTCCCCCGATCAGGGCGATACCGAGCAACACCTGGCTGGTATTGCCCACCTGTCCACCCATCGACACCATCCATCCGATGCCGCGTGAGGCACCGATCATCTCGGCCGCTACCAGCGCACGCCATGCCTGGCTGAAGCCGACGCGCAAGGCGGCGGTGAGCGCCGGTAGCGATGCCGGGAAATAAACATGCGATAGCAATTGCAGCGGCGTAGCGCCGAGAATGCGTGCGGCGCGTACCTCACCGCCGCGGATGGCTTGTACACCGTCCTGAATCGTGAGTGCCATCGGAAATACGGCGGCAATAAAGATCACCGCCGTGATGGACAGGTAACCCAGACCGAACACGATCATCGTCAGGGGCGCCCAGGCAATTGGCGGAATCGCCATGAACAAGCCATTTAACGGCGTAATGAATGCACGAAATTCTTTGGAGATGCCAGCGGCGGTGCCGAGGAGAAGCGCCACGACGGTTGCCGCGCCGAATCCGCCAAGTTCTTCCAGCATGCTGGCGGCAAGCTGCTGCCATAGCTTGCCGTTCTGTAGCCAGTGCAGTCCCTCCTCTGCTACTTCCCATGGTTGCGGCAGAATGTAGGACGGAAATTGGCTCGCAATTGCGCTCCACAGCAGGAACAGGAAAGGCAGCGCGGCCCAGCCCCAGGACGGTTTCAAACCATACGATCGCATGATTGGCCTCAACGGTTCATCGATTGATCGGCGCGTTGTTGCCAGGACAGATCAACCACTTGGCTAACCTTGATCTCCTTATTGAGGAAGCCGAGCGAGTACGAATAGTCCATCAGACGCTGAATGAAACGCAGATCCGCAGACTCAAGGCGATCCGACCAGCCAAGGCGTTTGCGTGCTTCCTGCACCACCGCTGCCGGTGCGATCGTCTTACCGTTTGCGGTCTTAATCGGTGCGATCTGGAATGCCTCGGCGATGATCCGGTTCGATTCTTCTGCATGCTCCTGCAGGAAGGCGACCGCCTTGCGGTGCGCGCGCAGCACCTTGACCACATCGTCCGGACGTTCCGCCAGCATGCGTGGCACGGCCATGACCACGTACCAAGGATAGCGGGGGATCTTTTGGTTGACGTCCACCACCAGCCGGCTTGTCCCGCGCAGCAGGGCATCGGATACGAAAGGCTCCCAGGTGAAGGCGGCATCGACCAGGCCGCGCTCGAGCGCGGTATTCATGTTCCCGACGGGCATGCTCACGATATTGACATCCCGTTCTGGATCGAGCCCCGCCATTTCCTTCAGCACGAAACCGCGCAGCAAGAGATCCATCCCGCTTCCTCTGGCGACCCCGGCCAGCTTTTTGGCGCGCAGGTCTGGCACCGTCTTAATGGCGCTATTGCTATTCGTGAGCAACGCCGCCTGGCCATAATTCACCTTGGCGAGAATGCGGCTGTGCAGACCGCGGGAAAACCATTGAAACACCGGCGGCGCGCCGATATAGGCGACATCCAGTTCCCCAGACGACAGCGCCTGCTGCAACACCGGACCATCGCCGAAAGACCTGAGCTCCACCTTGACGCCCTCTTCCGTAAACAATCCTTTCTTTTCCGCGATCAATGCCGGTGCATTTGCCATCGCGTAGACCCAACCGATGCGAACGGGCTTGCTTTGCGCATGCGCCTCAGACGCAGCACCATGCAGGGCGACCAGCGGCAGTGACAGGAGAAGAGCGATTTTTTTTATCATGCTTTAATTTCCTACTTAGGAAGGAAAATGAACGGTATTCGCACCGCGTTCATGCGCTTTGTGTGGCGAGTGCAATCTTGTCCATCAGCACATTGCAGTAATCACGGAAACGCGGTAGCTTGCGCGTCTCGTGCTGGTGGCGCGGGCGCGGTAGAGCGATAGGGAGTTCGCTCTGTATGCCGCTCGGCGCCGTGCCGAGAACCACCACGCGGTCGCCCAAGAACACGGCTTCGTCGATATCATGGGTAATAAACACGACGGTCTGGCCGAGAGTCGACCACAACCTCAACGTTTCATTGTTCATGCCAGTGCGTGAAATCGCATCCAGCGCGGCGAAAGGTTCGTCCATCAGTAGCAACGTAGGCTCCATCACCAGAGTGCGGGCTAGCGCCACACGCTGTTGCATGCCTCCCGATAATTGATGCGGTAATTTCTCTGCAGCCTTTTCCAATCCGACAAGCGCCAGATAGTGACGTGCACGTTCCTGCTGCTCCACAGGGCTCATGCGCTTTGCCATGCGTAGCCCGAAGCGCACATTCTCCAACGTACTCAGCCAGGGAAACAGGTGCGGCGATTGAAACACGTAACCTAGCTCAGGTGATTCTGGTGCAATTGGGGCGCCGTTCACGGTAACGCTTCCACGTGTGGGCGAATGGAAGCCGGAAAGCAGGTTCAGC
>CBHCMF010000218.1:0-7217 GCA_965974465.1 uncultured Noviherbaspirillum sp. | reverse complement strand
TGGCCCCCTTTCACGCACAGTCAAATCGCTCTAGTCTCAAGCCAAGCTTACCACGCGTGACTTCCCGACTGGGATACGTATACCTCTTAGTGTCTGAGGGATGGTGTGCGATGTCATCCCTCAGATGTTCGTTCACTCGAGGCATAATCGGGCGTACCTTCCTTATCGCTTCGCCGACCCGCCTCGCTGACTTTCAATGAAAGTGACTAGGTTGTTGTCCAGCCGCAGGCTGCGCCTCCTGTGGCGCCTTCGGTTTGCCCTGGGCATCGCTTAAGCGATACTTGGTGCGGCGATCCCCCATCAGATCGCGCAGCTCGCGAATACTCATGCCGGTGGTTTCATGCATGCGGATCAACAACGATGCGCCGATTGGCAGACGCCGATGACGGATTTTGCTGATGACCGGCGGCGCCACCTCCAACATGCGAGAGAGTGCTGCGTCGTTCTTCAGATTCATTTTTTCAAGCAAGGTGTCCAGTAGACGATTTGGATCGTAACTTTCCTGGCCTGATAGTGCGTGTTCAGTCATGATTTACTCCTGAAAATGGGCAATCCATCGTACTTAGGTGTAACAAATGACACCTTGACCTCAATTAAGTTTCCAAACACAACAGAAATTCTTGAGAAATTTTCTGCATTCACCTTCGCAAGCAATCTCCCTCATCATTGATCAAACAATTCATCTGCGGATAACCCACTTATTACGCACTTCACAGGCATTCCGGCATCTCACTCAACATCGGATATTTTGCCCCGCTAACAAAACTGATGCCTCGCATTTTGAAGACATGCAAGTAGAACGCATGCCGCGCTGTATTGTTTTCAATTGCATGGAACATTTACAACACGCTATTGCCAAAATCCTTAAGAACCACCCTTGTTTAGCAAGACGACATACAGGCACAGGAATTGCACTTCGCTTCTCGACACCTGCCAGTAAACCGAAACATTCTTTTATTCGACACAAGGAGATGGTTATGAATTGGGACACCGTTGCAGGAAACTGGACGCAGTTCAAGGGAAAGGTGAAGGAGCAATGGGGCAGGCTCACCGACGATGAATTAGACATGATTAACGGACAGCGCGATCAGCTCATCGGGAAAATTCAGGAAGCCTATGGTATTGGCCGAGACGAAGCGGAAGAGCAGATCCGCGGCTTCGAGAGAACCCTGCATTGAAAGCGCTGCAAGTATTGAGGTGCAGAGACACGAAAACAGCACTACGGAATTTCATCGGAAAGACACCATCGTCATCTGCGTGTCACCGACCTCCAGGACAGATCGGATATGTCGGAGAGAGGTTTTGAAGAACCACTTGCATCGTTTGACGATAAGGAGGATGCCTATGCGTTTGCAACTGAGTTAACCCACGCTGAGAAAGACGCAATCGTCCTTGTCGAGGACAAAGAAGGCTTCTCTCCGTTTCCCACGCATGGTGAAGGCACTAACACCGTAGAGGGTGCGAATTAGCCTCATATCTCTTGAACTGGAGGTGCCGTTGCATGCAGCTGATATGCACAGAGCATGAGTAATCAACCGTTCGAAAGCACATCGCTCAAGCATTGCATCCCCACTCCAGAGCGCGATACGGAAGATGAACCATTCCTTATGCAGCCAGTCTACTGGCGTAGCAACTTTATCAACATACACAGTACGTAGGAGGTAAAAATGAATTTTATTATCTGGATCGTTGTAGGCGGCATTCTTGGTTGGCTTGCCAGCCTCGTAATGCGCACGGATGCTAGCCAAGGGCTGTTGCTGAATGTCGTGGTTGGCATTGTGGGTGCCCTGCTCGGCGGCTGGTTGCTTGCCCCTCTTTTCGGAACAGGAACGATTAACCAGAACGACTTCAGCATCTCATCCTTGCTTGTGTCATTCTTGGGTGCTGTGATTCTGCTAGCGATCGTAAACTTGCTACGCCGCGGCACGCCGCGCTAGCGCTACTATAAAACAGAACTGCTTCGCCGGTTTTTATCTCCAGTGTCGTGGTGCATGACGATCGTCCTGCCCACGACACCTTTATCCACCTTCATTCACACCCAGTCCCTGCTGCGTATGCAGCGAACACTTCCTAGAGCTGTGTTCTGTACGCAGCAGGCGCAATCATCTCTTCTGCCTGTACCCAGCGATCGAAGTTCTCTTCAGAGACGTACCCATATGCCAAGGCTGCCTCCTTCAAAGTGCTTCCTTCGCGATGCGCGCGCTTGGCGATCTGCGCAGCGCGATCATAGCCAATATGTGGAGTAAGTGCTGTCACCAGCATCAGCGAACGCGCCATCAGCGCCTCAATCCGATCGCGATTCGGTTCAATGCCACGCGCACAATGTTCATCGAAACTGCGCATACCATCGGCAAGTAGACGCGTGCTCTGTAGGAAGTTATACGCAATCAGTGGTTTGAACACATTCAATTCGAAGTTGCCCGACGCACCACCGATGTTAATCGCCACATCATTGCCGAACACCTGGGCACAGAGCATCGTCATTGCTTCACACTGTGTCGGATTGACCTTACCCGGCATAATCGAACTACCCGGCTCATTCTCTGGGATCGTGATTTCACCCAGTCCCGAGCGCGGTCCGGACGCCAGCCAGCGCACGTCATTGGCAATCTTCATCAGCGCCGTAGCTAAGGTCTTCAATGCGCCATGTGCGCCCACCATTGGCTCATGGCCTGCAAGTGCCGCGAACTTGTTCAACGCGCTCCTGAACGGCAGTCCAGCTACACGCTCTAGCTCCATGGCTACGCGCGCGCCGAATTCGGGGTGGGTATTCAAACCCGTACCCACCGCCGTACCGCCGACCGCCAGATCACATAAGGCAGGCAACACGGCAGAAAGTAATACTTCGGCACGATCAAGCTGTGCGACATAACCTGAAAACTCCTGACCAAGCGTCAGGGGGGTTGCATCCTGCAAGTGGGTCCGCCCAATCTTGACGATGCCTCCGAACACCTTCGATTTATGATCAAGCGTCGCTCGCAGTGCCTGTAATGCCGGCACCAACTGCATCGAAACGCCGAGGGAGGCTGCCACGTGCATCGCAGTTGGATAGATATCGTTGGAAGATTGCCCAAGGTTGACATCGTCATTCGGATGCACTTTACGTCCCTCTCCTCGCGTGCCGCCGAGCAATTCCGAGGCGCGATTGGCGAGCACCTCATTCATGTTCATATTCGTCTGTGTTCCAGAGCCTGTCTGCCATACAGACAGAGGGAATTCTTCCGGATGCCGTCCGTCAATTACCTCGTCCGCCGCATGAATAATCGCTTCAGCTTTGGCAGCGTCCAGAAGCCCTAGATCTCGATTGACGACCGCACAAGCGCGCTTGACCTGCGCCAGCGCATCGATCAATTCGGTTGGCATGCGTTCCGTAGAGATATGGAAATACTGCGCGGAGCGCTGTGTCTGCGCCCCCCACAAGCGTTTGGCCGGGACTTCTATCGGGCCAAATGTGTCGTGTTCGGTCCTGGTCGCTGGCATACCTTGCCCCCATCATCCATGCATGCTACTTTGATCACATGCAAACGGCTCCGTTCCGAATTTCTATTCGGCACAGCAGGAAGACATTACTCCGCAGTCTTAGACTCGGGCTCGTGCAGCAAACAGGCGTCGATAATTTGCAAGTCGTTGTCTTTTGCAAAATTCACGACGAAGTGATAGGCCAGCGGTTCAATTCGGCGCAGATCCGCATTTACGACGACAGCCTTCACACCTCCCAATACCGTAGGACGAACATAGGGGGAATAACGCAGATGGGAACCTGGGCCGCCGGTGCCTTCCGGCCGAAAGCAGGACATCACTCCACACAAGCGCTCTGCCCAATCGCTGGGGCGAAATTGCCTGCCATCGCTCGTCATGCCCTGAATGAAGAACTCGTTTGCGACAGTTTTGTGTGTAGGGGAATCGGCCATGTATGCGGCTTGTCTCTATAGCAGTGGCTATTAGCTTATGAAAATACAAGCTCTCATTTCGCTAAATGCTAGCGTAAGGCATAAAACTTTCAAAATTCATGCATATTATATCTTATAGAAGACTTGAGGCAAAACAATATTCTGCAATATAGAACAATGACAATAAAAACGCCCTTGGCAGCCCACGCGTCAGAGCGCGAAATACGATACGAAAGGGAACACACGCCTCACAGACGAGGCGCTTTCTAAAAGAGTATTAGGGAGGAAAGGGGTGCTAAAACGACGTCAGCCAAGCCAGACAGCAAACGATAGCAGTAGAAGCAAGAGCATCCACAGCAGAAGCGCACGCCATACCAACCCTACCGTACTTTGCAGGGCACGCACGGTTGCCTCTTCGCCGGGAGGCGTCTCTGGTTCGATACTGGAAGAATCAATGGTTGTCGCGTCGGACGTCAGCACGTCGACGGCCGTCTCGCTGGCGGTACCAAGCCTCAAACCCATCGCCCCACCTCCAGCGGAAAGAATGATGCCAATCGCCTCATCCTGCCAACGATGCGCAAAATTGCGCCAAGCATAAATCGCGTCCTCGAAGTTGCCTACGACGGCAAACGCAATCGCAGTCAAACGCGCTGGAACCCAATCGATCCAATAAAACGCCTTGGTAGCAAAACGGCCAAAGGGCTCATTCCTGAGGTGTTCGGGTTCATTCCATGCACGCGCCAAATATTCAGCAACGCGATACAGAACAGCTCCGGCGGGCCCGAAAGGCATTGCAAACCAGAAGAACACACCGAACACATTACGGTGCGTCGTGACCAGTGCTTTTTCGACAGCAACGCGCGAAATATCACTTACGCTCATGCCGGTGGTATCCTGCCGGGTCCATTCCGCCAACAACGAGCGCGCCGTCCCCTCATCACCGTTATTGAGTGCCAGCTGGATCGACGTGAAGTAGTGGCTGTAGTGACGAAACCCGAGCGTCAAATAAGCGATCAGAATATTCCATACAAATGCTGCGAGCGGGCTAATCTTCATACATAGCCAGTAGATCAACAGCGTCGGCAAGGGTAAAGCGAGCATGGTTACGATCCACGCCATGCGCCCCTGGCTTTCTTGCCCGGCGTTGAACGACGCTTCCATACGCGCTGCCAGCTGTTTGACAGCGCCATACATCGGATTATCGGCACGCAGCGGCTTGAGTTGCTCAAATAGCAGAGCAAAGAGTATGGAGATAAAAGTCATCGGGTCTTCTTGATAATTAGGTAGGCAATACGATAACTCACCACATCGCGAGAATCAAACGGGACTGGTGCGCATTGACATACTTCACACATGCGCGGTATAGCGCAGCGTCCGTTATCCCAGTATGTCACGTCCGTAAAAAATGAAAGAGATTGCGCAACATACCGGCCGTCGCTCCCCAGATAAAAAAACGATCATAGGGTATCGCATAAAAAATGCGTTCACCCCCATCGTCAATCATCATCTTGCGCCGCTGATGATTGGCGCCGTCCATCAGGAATGCGAGCGGCACCTCGAAGATTTCCGCCACTTCAAACGGATCGGCGCGCAAATCGAATGGCGGACGCACCAGCGATACCACCGGTGTGACGCGAAAACCAGTTCCAGTGTAATAATCTGGCAAGGTACCCAGCACATCAATGTGGTGACGATGTAAGCCCACCTCCTCTTCCGTCTCGCGCAACGCCGTCTCCACAGGTGAGATATCGCTATCGTCAACCCGACCTCCCGGCAGACTGATTTGTCCTGCGTGATCATTCAAGTGAGCGGTGCGTTGCGTAAGCAGCAAGGTAGGGCCGTCGTCGCGCATAATAACGGGCATCAACACGGCAGCCGGTGTCGGTTCAGCATTCAGCTTGCGCAGCAAACGCTCATCGAAACGTTCGGGCTCCCATATCGGCGGGTTTCTGAAACGTTCTCGCAAACCGGCTTCCGTCAGCCGCTCCAGCGCAACGGCACGCTCGCCTGCAAAGGACTCAATAGGTAGCGCTTCGGGATCAAAAATCAGTTGGGACAAAACGTTCTTCCTGCGTAGTACATGTACACCCAGCGATTCTAGCGTGAATAGCCGCCTCACTCATGGCCTTGCTTCGGAAATAAAAAAGGGCACCATCCGGTGCCCTTTTTATCTGCAGCGATCGCCAATCGGTCGATTACTCTGCAGCTTGCTCTGCGACGCGACGATTCGGCAGTTTTTCCTTGATACGTGCCGACTTGCCGGAACGTTCACGCAGATAGTACAGTTTCGCACGACGCACGTCGCCACGGCGCTTGACTTCAATCGAAGCGATCAGCGGCGAATACAGTTGGAAAGTACGTTCCACGCCCTCACCGGACGAAATTTTACGTACGATGAAGTTGGAATTCAGACCGCGATTGCGACGTGCAATCACAACACCTTCGTAGGCCTGAGCACGCTTGCGAGTACCTTCAACCACGTTGACGTTGACGACGACGGTATCACCCGGTGCGAAGTCAGGAATGTTTTTGCCCAGGCGGGCGATTTCTTCTTGCTCGAGTTTCTGGATCAAGTCCATTTTCAGCTCCTTAAGCCATCTTGCCGGCGCTAGCGATATGCATCACTCATTGCCCGGTAGAGGATGGGATTAAACATGCGGATAAAAATGCATCCGCTCGATACTACGACTACAAACTACTTAAAAACTTTTCGTCGGCTCGCGTCAACAGTCCGGTTTCCCGTGCTTTCACAATTAAGTCCGGCCGCTTCTTCACGGTCGCCAGCAGTGACTGTTCACGCCGCCATTTTTCAATCTCCGCGTGATGCCCACCCATCAGGACAGGCGGTACAGCGATACCTTCGTACACTTCCGGACGCGTGTAATGCGGACAATCGAGCAGTCCATTGACAAAACTGTCTTCGACCGCCGAAACATCATCATTTAACACGCCAGGCAACTGCCGAATCACCGCGTCCATCAAAGCCATAGCGGGCAATTCCCCACCCGACAGCACGAAATCGCCAAGGCTGATTTCTTCATCTACACAGCGGTCCAACAAGCGCTGATCGACCGCCTCATACCGTCCGCACAATAGCACCAATCCCGCCTCTAAGCGCAGTTGCATCACACGTTCATGGGTGAGCGCCTTACCTTGCGGTGACATGTAAATCACACGAGGCCTTGGCAGACCTTGCTGCGACTGACGCATTTTCGCCGCATTGATTGCGGCTTCCAGCGGCTTCGCGAGCATCACCATCCCCGGCCCGCCACCGTATGGCCGGTCATCGATGGTGCGATAGTTATCGTTTGTAAAATCCCGTGGATT
>CBHCMF010000217.1:0-7241 GCA_965974465.1 uncultured Noviherbaspirillum sp. | reverse complement strand
GGATGTCATTGCGGCAGCTCCTTTTATACTGCCGGATTCCGGTTTTCACCAGCTTGGCGGTATGGCGGTTCATTACTGCTGGTAACAGGCACCGTGGATGAAGTGGTAGTGCGCTGCAGCGGTGGAGCCAATGCGACACGTTGCGCCCCTTGGGGCCCAAGCCGGTAAATCGCATCGACATGCAATCCCTTTGGCAAGCCATGCGTGATGAATAGCATTGTGACTTTGCCTTTCAATGCATTGATGGTGTGGGCGAAGTGTTCGGCGGTTGGCCCGTCAAGGGCACTGGTGGCTTCGTCAAAGATTAGGATGCTGGGTCGTTTCAATAATGCCCGGGCAATTGCAATGCGTTGCTTTTGTCCACCGGACAGGCCGGCACCGCGCTCGCCAATTTCAGTTTGATAGCCTTGCGGTAGCGCTTCGATTACGCTGTGGATTTCCGCCATTTTGCAAGCGGCAACGATTTGCTCGAAGGTGGCTGTCGGGCTAGCCATTTGCAAGTTGTCATAGATGGTGCCGGAAAAGAGCGTGGTTTCCTGCGGCACGACGCCGAAATGGCTACGCAGCTCATTGGCGGACAAGTAGCGGATATCGATGCCGTCGATCTGAATACGGCCGGCACTGGGTTGATAAAAACCTTGCAGCAGTTTGGCCAGCGTACTTTTGCCACATCCGGAGGGTCCCATGATGGCAATGCTTTGGCCGGGTTGAATGGCCAGCGACAAGTTCTCATAGACGAGTGGCAAGTGCTCGGCGTAACGAAATGCCACTTGCTCAATCTGGATCAAGCCATTGCGCTGAGTATCCCGTGCAGGAATGACCGAATACGGCTCCATCGGTGCATTCATTAAATCTCCCAGACGCGCTACCGACAAGCGCGCTTGCTGGAATTGCTGCCATAACCCCACTAACCGCAGCATAGGTTGCGACAGCTTGCCAGCAAACATCTGAAAGGCAACTAGCATGCCAATGGTGAATTCTGCCGAATGCATGGCTGTCCATGCACCGATCGCCAAGATCAGCAGATTCATGAGTTGTTCGAGGAAGTTGGCGCTTGTGTTGTAGGTATTGCCCAGTTGTTTGGTTGCAAAGCCAGCCGTTAGATAACTGGCTAGATAGCCGCTGTACTTGCTATTCAATTGCGGTTCCAGTTGCAGCGACTTGACCGTTTCCATGCCGACGACGTATTCGGTAAGGAATGCTTGGTTACGTGCCCCTAATTGGAATTGTTCTTGCAACCGTGCCTGGAACAAGGGAGCGACAACCAAACTCATGATAACGATAACGGTCAACATGGCCAATGCCACCAAGGTCAGTGTGACGCTGTAATAAAACATGATTGCTACGAAGATCAGCAAGAAAGGGCAATCAAGGATTAACGTAACGGCAGCGCTGGCAATGAATTCACGGATGGTTTCAATACCGTGTAAGCGGGCAGCGATGACGCCGGTCGGTCGATGCTGGAAATACAATGGCGGCAGTTTGAACAAGCGGTCAAACACAGCTGCGCCAAGAACGGCATCAACACGGTTGCCGGTATGTAGTACTAGGTATTGACGCAGCCATGACAGACCGGCGGAAAACAACGCAAACAATGCCATACCAATGGCAATCACGATCAAGGTGCTTTGTGTGCGATGCACTACTACCTTATCGATGATCGTTTGCGTGAACAACGGGGTCGCAAGCGCAATTAATTGAATAACCAGCGATGCAAGCAATATTTCTTGCCACAGGCGCTTATGCTTAAGCAATTCCGGCATAAACCAATGAAAGCCGAACTTACGCCTCTGTCGCGCTTCGGCCTCACTGTCAGGATCAGTAGCGACGTCTGCCTTAGGAGTAACGCGGGTAATGTAACCTCGATAGCGAGCATGGAATTCATCTAACAAAATGGTGCTTGGGGTAGCATCATCTGCCTCGACCAGTAACACATGCGTAGCGGTGGCTTGCAAAATCAATGCAGGACTGGTGCTGTCGGATTCCAGCGGCGTGTCGGCTCCTACATTTACTTCTTCTGTTGTGTCCGGCTCTCGGGCTGGCAGCGCGGGTTTCTTTTCTAGCCAAGCAATCAGGGGGAACGATTCGGCCTGCAGTTTTTCAGCTTTGGCTTTACGCAGAGTGGCATCAAAACCATATGTTTGTGCTGCCTTAATTAACGCATCGACAGTATAGGGGGCAGCCAGTTGGTGCTCCGCCAAGTCAGTGGAAAAGGGTTTACGATGCAGCGTGCAGAGCCCTTGCAGTGCCCAGAAAAAGGCACTTCTGTCGATGGTATGATTTTTCATATTCCTGTCTGGCGCCTTACTAATTCAAGGCGTTACAAAAAGTTACGAATGCTTTTGCGACGCGCGAAGTTACATGAAAAACAACCACCTAGCAACCACTATTTTATGGAAGTCCTTGTATTTATAGGGTTTTCTGTGATTTACCCTTAATGAAGCAAGCAATTACTACGGAGGAAAACCTTTGCCGGATTAAGAGGTGGGATTCGTTTGCGGATGAACGAAAAATTCTAAAAAATCGTACGTTCAACAAAATTCTTGCGACCAGAATCCTTTTTTCGGCTCCGGGGCAATATGGAAGAAGGTTCGATGCCGTCCAGGATATGTCTGGCGAACCGAAAGGATTGAAAGTTGAGCATAGGCCGGGCGAGACGCTTGATCGCCCAATGGTCTTGCTCGACGGGTTAGCATTGCCGAAACAGAATATCGTTTTCCTTGAGTGCACCACTCAAGGAGAGCGTCCGAAAGCTGTAAGCGTAGGCCCAAGGCCGTCTAGCCGTGATCCTGGCAAATGGAGATGATCGTTGTTGAAACACCTTTTCAGTGTGCACACAACAGCGATCATGGACACTTCCCCAAAACCGACCATCTCTTCTCCACGCCGCCGTCATCAGCGTCATCCACTCGACTTCAAGCGCTCCATCGTCGAGCGATCCTACCAACCCGGCGTCTCCGTTTCCGCCCTTGCCCGTGCTAATGGCTTAAACGCCAATCAGGTCTTCGCCTGGCGTAAGCTGTTTCGTGAAGCGAACAGCCTTCCTGACAGTGAGCCCGTTCCCGCACTGATCCCTGTCACCATCGAGGCAAGCGAGGAGCCAACTACTCCGGCTGCTCCGTCTGCATGCCCGGCACCGTTATCCGCCTCGTTGTCGCATGCCTCTCCTCCTGCCGTTCTGAAGCTGGAATTCCGGCACTGCTGCGTCACGATCGAAGGCTGCCCGGACGCGCAACTCTTGCGCACGGTCCTCGGCTGCCTGTCCCGATGATTACCCTGCCGGCGGGCACTCGCATTTGGCTGGCAGCAGGGCATACTGACATGCGTTGCAGTTTCAATGGCCTGGCCGCAAAGGTCCAAACCACGCTTGAGCAAGACCCATTCTCGGGCCATGTCTTTGTCTTTCGGGGGCGGCGCGGTGATACCGTCAAGGTTCTGTGGTGGAGTGGCGACGGCATATGTCTTCTCCATAAACGGCTTGAGCAAGGACACTTCGTCTGGCCACAGGCCACGTCCGGTTCCGTGGTGCTGACCCAGGCGCAGCTGTCCATGCTGCTCGAAGGGATTGATTGGCGTCAGCCCAGGCGCACTTGGGTGCCGCAGGCAGCCATCTGATGTTGTAAACGTCCTGTCCTCCCGATACACTCAGCCCATGCTCATTTGCCACGCCAATCTGCCCGATGACATTGCTGCTCTCAAGGCGATGCTGGCAGAACACGCGCTGCAACTGCAAGAGCGCGATGCCGCGCTCGCCGCGCAAGAACACCTGGTGCAAACACTGCGTCAACAGCTCGGCGCACGGCTCTCCGAAATCGAGGTGCTGAAACTGTTGATCGCCAAGCTGCGCCGGATGCAGTTTGGCCGCAAATCCGAGAAGCTGGAGCACACTATCGCGCAGCTCGAACTGCAGCTCGATGGCTTGCTCACAGCCTCGGCGGAATTTCCTGCTACGCTGCCAAAGGCAGCAAGCGGCAACAGCAGGAAAGCAACCTGCAAACCGCTACCACCGCATTTGACGCGTGACGACAAGGTCTATTTGCCTGATACCGATGCCTGTCCCGATTGTGGCGGTTCGCTCAGGCCGCTGGGAGAAGATGTGGCCGAGCAGCTCGAATATGTGCCTGCCAGCTTCCGTGTCATCCGCCACAAACGGCCCAAGCTGGCATGCTCCTGTTGTGATACGATCGTGCAGGCTTGCGCACCGAGTCGGCCAATCGCGCGTGGTCTGCCTGGGCCGGGCTTATTGGCGCATGTCATGGTCAGCAAGTTTGCTGACCATCTCCCGCTCTATCGTCAGTCGGTCATCTTCGCCCGGCAAGGCATCGACCTGGACCGCTCGACCCTGGCTGACTGGGTAGGCGGGTGCAGCAGGTTGCTGCGTCCGCTCGTGGACGCGATTCGTCGCCATGTCCTGGCTGCCGACAAGCTGCATGCCGACGACACCCCCGTTCCGGTCCTGGCGCCGGGGTATGGCAAGACGAAGACGGGCCGGCTTTGGACCTATGTACGCGATGACAGGCCATCCGGTTCCGCCGTGCCGCCGGCAGTGTGGTTTGCCTATTCCGCAGACCGCAAGGGAAGCCATCCGCAGACGCACTTGGCGCACTTCACTGGCATCTTGCAAGCCGATGCCTATGCCGGCTTTCATGCCTTGTACGAGACCGGCAGGATCACCGAGGCAGCGTGCTGGGCACACAGTCGCCGGAAGTTTTATGACATACACATTGCCCGACCTTCCGCCTTTACCGAGGAAGTATTGCACCGGATCGGCGAACTGTATGCCATCGAAGCCATGATCCGGGGTAAGCCGCCAGACGAGCGACGACAGGTACGGCAGCAGCATGCCAAACCACGGCTGGGGAGCTTGCATACCTGGCTGACGCAGATCCTGATGACGGTCTCGCGCAAATCGGATACGGCCTCTGCCATCTTGTACGCACTCACGCTGTGGCCGGCGCTGACCCACTATTGTGACGATGGCCGCATCGAGATCGACAACTCAGCTGCCGAGCGTGCCCTGCGCGGCGTAGCTCTGGGACGTCGCAATTATCTCTTCGCAGGCGCCGATGCCGGCGGCGATTATGCCGCAGCCATGTATTCGCTGCTCGGTACCGCCAAGCTCAATGGCATCGATCCCGAGGCCTGGTTGCGTCATGTCCTCACCGATATTGCCGAACATCCTGTCAACCGGGTCGAGGACTTCCTGCCCTGGAACGTCAAGCTGAACGATCAGAGCAACTGATCCCCTGGCGAGACAATTCCCCGGCCGCCCTTGTTCAGGACATGCAAATGTGCTTTTCACGAATGCAACGCCGTAGCTGATCGAGCAAGCGAGGTTGCTTTTCTGGTATTGTTGCGGCCATGCCTTGTTTCACGTTTATTTAATACTGTGTATGCACACAGAATCGTGCCAAGGCCAGACCTCGTGCGGCTTACGAGGGCCCAAGCGATTTTGCATAACGATGGCTGGCTTGCATAACGGACGCCAGCTGTCCTGATAAATACACAGTTAGTAAGAGCATGAGAAATCCTTTAATTACAGCCGTCGCCGCGTTAATGCTGACGACAACTCTCCATGTTAAAGCAGAGAATGATCAGCAGCGGCTTGCATCAGAATTGGTGAAGCTAATTGACTACCCAGCTATGTTTGGCGAAGCAATAAAGCAATGTTCGAGCCCGTCTTCGTACAAGGCCGACGCCATTGCAATGTTCCAAGCAGATCCTCGAGTGTTTCGCGGAGTTTCTCCGCAATCTAAATATTGGCCAGATGCAGAAGCTGTGTTTGCGAAGTATCGGAACACGATGTGCCAATATCTATCGCCGCAGGAATTCGCGGGATTTATGGCGAAACAATATGTCTCTCGGATGACCGCAGACGAGCTCAAAGCTGCCATGGCCTTTTTTTCTTCTCCTGCCGGGCGAAAATATCAACAAGCGTCGCTAGCGGGAAGCAACGAGCTGCAGGCGTACGCACAGAAAAGGATGCAGGAACTTCAGCGGAAAGCATATGAGACGGTCACCGTGGATCTTGATGCTCTTGGTGAGAGATATAGGCGGGAGCCAAAATGAAAATAACTAACTCATCGTTGCACACTGACCCGCAAGCGGGCCAGTGAACTCGGCGTTAGCCTCACCATAAGGAAGCACCTTGAGTAAAAAATTCATAGTGACACTGCTGCCGGCATTTACATTGGTTGGATGTGCGAGCCAATACGGTTACAAGCAATTGGCCCAGTCGGCAGAGCTCACTATCGCTGGAAACTCGAAGCAATTCTATGTGGAGACTCACAAAGACGAAACCTGCGCGGCGAGTGAGCACGGCTTGCGCGTTGCCACCTTTTACGGTCCGACGGCCAATGTCGCCGATCACGAGAAGGGGATTGCGGTACGAGTACCTGCCGATCGAAAATTTTTCATGTCGTTCCGGTATATCGATGCCCAAGTCGCACTGAACAGAATGTGCAACATGATGGTCGGCTTCGTCCCGTCAACGGACGCAAAGTACAAGGCTTATTTTTCTGTTAAATCCGACGTCGCTGGTTGCAGTGTCAGCTTGAAGGAAATCACAGAGACTGGAGAACGGGAAGTGCCGTCCTTTTCACTGGCACCGAATGTGTGTCTCAGCGGACAGAATTTTGGTCCCATCAATGGCCGTCCCCAGAGACTGAAATGGGAAGTGCAGGTAATTCGCATCCCTTGACATAGAAGCTCCAACTCGATATTCAACACTGACACGCACGCGTGCCGGTTAATGTGCAGCGTAGCTTTAATGCTTTACCTCTATGACGAGATTCATTGTTTCTTTGCTGTTCACCTGCTGTGCTTTAGTAAGCGCTCATGCGAGGGAGTGCATAAAGGTGAGGAACGGCAACAACGGCTATGACTGCATGAAGTTCACTCCTAAAGAGCACCGCAAGGCAGCGGAACTTGGGCTGCACCTCGGTGACTCATACAAGTCAGTGCAGCACACACTAACGAAACACGGATGGAAACTGGACCGTGCGTGGCTCAATGAGAGTGCAACAGGTCCGTTGACCGACGGAGAACTAATCTGTGGGAGTGGCTGGGACGCTGTTTGCTCAACGGCCTTTAAGAGTGGGAAAGTAGTTTTGGTCTTGACTTTCAGCGGCACAAACAGCGGGATTCCATTGATTGCCGTCGACCAAGAGAAATAACAGGAGCGTCGGAGCTAATGTCAAATCTGGTGTATGCCGCGTCTGAAGTATAAGTTTGTCAGGCGG
>CBHCMF010000216.1:0-7279 GCA_965974465.1 uncultured Noviherbaspirillum sp. | reverse complement strand
ATTTTTCAGATACCAGCGCGCGAACACTTGATCACGCATGTGCTCTACGATCTGTGCTGCGCTGCATTGACCGCTGCGGATTGCCTGGGCGAGAAGTTCGTAGGTAGCCATGGTTTTATTTTTTAATTTTGAATGGCTCGGATACGCACATATGTGAACTCCGCGCCAGCAAGAAACTGTGTCGAAGTGCTTCCTACCAAGTATCGAATATCATAGGCAGTTCCGGCTGTCAGGAATTCGTCAATACACCCTGAAACCATCTCGGAAGACGTTCCAACTGAACGAATAAATGCAATACGGCGGATTGCTGCCCCCGCATTTGTGTAAAGCGCTAATCCAAGATTTTCACCAGCAGCAGCAGCCGTGCATGTATATGCCGCCTCAATCTGGTATCGTCCGGAACTTTTCGGTGTGAACGTTCCGCCTGAAAACTCGCCAAGTACATCCGAGTCATCGGTATCGTATGGGAAAAGCGTCCATACGAATGCTGCCGTGGCATTCACGTTAGCAGACCGACGCGATTTCACACTTGTACGAATCCAGTTTCCGTCGAACTTGTCCGTCTCCAGCAGGCCATTAACAACAGCGGTTGTCACTGGTACCCCTTGCACTCCGAGATTAGGCAACTCGTTTGCACCGATAGTCCAAGTGTTATGCGCTCCTGCGAAGTTGATCGCGTAGCGCATGATGTATGTGTCTACCGCTGATAGCGACGAGTACACCTTGTTTCCGGTGATCGTTCCGTAGTCTGCGCCTGCCTCAACATAGATGCCGTCATAAAGTCCACTTGTGACGGCGTTGAACGAGTTCGCGTAAATCTTGTTGCCGCTGATAAGGCCATAGTTGTTACTTGCTGGAACCTTGATGCCATGTTGGCCGTGGCCTTCAATTTTGCAGTTTTGGATTTGCCAAGAAGAACCAGCAGTGATCACGCCGGTAGCATTAGCAAGTCCTGCCCCCCAGATCGTTGCCCCATTCACAGAGCAAGAGGTTGCTAGCACAACACCTGCGGTAGCGTTATATCCAATGTCCCCGCCAACAATGTGAGTGTCCGTGATGCCAGCGCCAGTCATACGTACGCCAACGCCATCATTAGCATAGCTGGAAATGCCATACATATAATTCTCAAACGACGAAGCATTGGCTTCATACTGGATGCCATCGCCCTTGCAGTTCGTCGCGCGAACGTTGAACAGGTTGGCTTTGTAACCTCGCACGATAACAAGTCCATCACCGGCTGTTGGATTGTTGGCTTTGTTGCCGTCGAATTCAATATCGTGCAGCTCGACAGTCGTAGTCGCTGTCTCGTCACCAAACTTGATAATGTGCGCGGCATTCGCCCCATTCGCCAGCTTGATGGTTGTTTGCCAGCCGTCGCCAGTCACGCACAAGTTTCTTGGGCCAATAAGTCCGCCTGTAACTGAATACACACCACCAGGGAAATGAAGCACGTTTCCACCGGAAGCCGCAGCATCAAGTGCAGCTTGAATAGCTGCCGTATCATCAACCAATCCATCGCCAACAGCGCCGAAGTCCTTGACACTCACAGTTTCGCGCAGCTTATCCTGCACCGTACGCAAAGTTGCGCCAGTGCCTGACTGGATGAAGCCGACGAGGGTTGAACCAACTGAGGTGGCAAGATCTTTCAGCCACTTACCGAGTGTGCCAGCCGCGTAGGAGACAGCATAGCTGAAGCCGATCAGATCAGCCCCATCCGTATCGTTCAGCCTGGAATACTTGGCAATATCAGAGCCAGCAACAGCCACGCCGTCGATGGTGACATTCGACAGGGCCGAATTGCTGATCGTGCCGCCATTGATCACCATCGGGCTACCGTCTTGCGGGTCTTCTAGCAGGATATCGCTGACAACGACAGTAGCCGTCTCGCTGCTGGTGATCGTGAGCGAGTAGCGCCCATCTGCTGCATAGAAGGCGAACATACCGTTCGCATCGGTCGTCAGCGGATTCGTGGTCGTCGTAACGCCATTGTCGGAATAGATGGTCGCGACAGCCCCGCCGATGGTCGTCACAAGAACACTAGCACCTGCCACAGGGCGAAGAGAATTCCCCTGCGCTTTCGAAAAGTTGTTCTGATATCGCTGCATTTCAGGTTCCTTGACGGCGGATGTATGCGCGCTTCTGACGTGGTTCGACCGGTTTTACTGTCGCGACTTCCGACACGGCCAAAGATTCCTGCGGCTCCACTTGCTTTACTTTCGGCGCCATGACAGTCCAGCCGTTTTCCAACATGCGCGGCATTTCTCCGGCGCTGGCCGAGTGGCGTCCGTGAGTCGGGTGTTCCATCATGGTCGGCATATCGGTTCCTCTTAAACAAAAATCCCGCCCATCCGAAGACAGGCGGGTTGTGCTGCGGTTTAGCTGGTTGCAAATGGGGTAGCCAGAGTGCCGGCGCCAACAGTAACGCCAGTAATCACCCATTGGCTGGACGAGATAGCGCGAACCTTGTAGGTGCCGCCTACCAGACCGCCCTTAGTCGCGCCATCTTCGGAAATGGCAACGATGGTGGAGCCGTCAGCCTGGAACACATCGCCGGATTCTGCGACAGTCAGCGAACCGATCATTACCGCGCCCAGCAGGAAATCGCCGCTTGCAGTGATTGTCTTGTAGGCATTGGAGGTAACAGCTACGGTAGCCATGAATTCAAACTCAAGGCCCTCTTCGGCAGCAGGCAGCGTGTAGACCACGCCAGCAGCACGGTCGAACAGGCACAGCGAGCCAGATTCTTCCTTCAGCAGAGTGCGGGTTGCGCCGACGCTCTGAATCACAGGGCGCTTCTGACCGGATGCCACGCAGCCGCCAGGACCGCGATAGCTCAGTTCTTCGGTATCGGTGGACAAAGACATGATTCTTTCCTTTCGAAATATGTGAAAACGAAAGGGCGACTTGCGCCGCCCCAGCGCTTATTAGCTTGCCGAACCGCCCATCCTGCACCCCCACTGTGGCCGCAGCGCAGCCATGCCATAGAGGATGTCCAGACGCATCAGCAGTTCATCGTTGCGGATGTCGGATGCCATCCAGACACGCACCGACAGGCCATCCTGCACGCGACGAGTACACTTGTGAGCGTCGTCCATCAGCGGCAAGTCAGCCGTGATGAACTGATACGCTTCCTTGTGATACATCAGGTGCTGGGCGTAGTTGGTGCTAGCGGCGCCCCAGAAAGTGATGTCGGCGTTGTCAACCGGTGCACCGGATGCGTTCTGGCGTGCGTTGGTGGTGTCGTAGATCAGGGCCGGGGTGAACGGAATGTTCGTGGTGGTTGCGCCAGCGCCAACGACGAACTGTTTCAGGTGGCCGTATGCCTGCTTTGTTTCAGGGTGCACGTCGAACACGCCTTCGATGGTGAATACCATGCCTTCGGCTGGTGCGGCGGTGAAGCCGTCAACCGTGATGCTGGTAATACCGCTGGTCAGTGTGCCGCCGTTGATCTCGCCGGCCACGTCAGCGCTGTTGTTCATCGTCCAGACGCGTTCGTTTTCATGCCAGTCGGCCATGCCGGTGCGACCGATCATGCCTTCGCGGTACTGTTCCTTGATCTGGGTCGAGTCTTGGAACAGACCTTTCAGGCCGTTGACCAGCGGCGCGGAGGTAACGGAGTCCAGTTGCACGTAGCGGCGACCGTCTTTCGGGGCCAAGTTCTGGTTCAGCTTTGCGCGAGCCAGGCCAGGGACCAGCAGGTCGGTAATCGCCGTGCCGGCAGTGCCGACAGTGTTGAAGGTTTTCTTGGTAGCGAAGGCGATGTAATCGGCCTCGATACCGGAAATCAGCGCCTTCACGGCTGGCTCGATGTAGTTCTTCGACAGGTCATCGAAGGCAGCCCCGGAGTTCACCGACTGGATCAGTTCAGCCGAGTTGAAACGCATGTCAACACCGTCTTGCGTTGCCACGGTGATGGTTTGATCGGCTTCGTTCTGGTCTTGCACGTCCATGACGCGGGAGCCACGGCGGCGCAGGTATTGATTCGGTTCACGAACACGCAGGGACGCGCCATGCTTGCCTTTGCCGTTCTGCTTGAACGACTCGTCATATTGGCGGTCGGTGGTGGCGATGAAGGTAGAGGATTCGTGCATGATGCGCAGCGCTTCGCGCGTCACCATGTCGATTACCTTAAAGGAATTGCTCATTTCTTACTCCTATCGGCGGTTGGAAGATACCTTGCGGCGGTATGCTGCGAATTCGGCGTCGGTCATCTGCGTTGGGTCTTTATCGACTTTCGCAGTAGATGCGCCTACGCGCGGCACTGGTTTAGCTTGCGGTTGGTTCTGTGCTGGCTTGGTCGCTGGCTTGCCCTGGCCCTTTTGGAGCTGGTCAAACAGAGCGGCCTTATGCATGATCTTCAGAAGCGCCGGGTTCTCGATGATTGTCCGTGCTACCTGCTGATTCAGTTGCATGCCTTGCGCGGCGGCGTACTGCTTCAATTCCTCACCACGTTGAGGCGTCCAGCCTGGGATTTCGCGCGCTACATACGCCTCGGCATCCTGGGTAAGCTTGGCAATTGCTTGCTGCTCTTCCAGCGCACGACTTTGCTGCTTCTGCGCGATACTGCCTTCCAAGTTCTGCTTTTCAGCCAACAGCGCTTGGAATTGGGCTTGCGCTTGGCCTGCTTCGATGGGGTTGTGCTCCCATGCGGCACGCCAGTCCACTTGCCCATACTGCTTGATCGATTCACCGATGTTGTGCAGGCGCGCCCTGTCGGCGAAGTCCTGCTCAAAGTCGGCGTTTCGTTTCTTCGACTGCTCTTCGAATGCGCGCACATCTTCTGCATGCGCTTGGGTCTTGCGGGTGTAGTCCGCATGCATCAACCGCTCGGCCTTGATCTTCTCGGCTGCGGTCTTAGGCAGTGCGAACTTCGCCCCATCGACTTCGATTTCGTCGGTTTCTTCCTCGGTCGTTTGCTCTTGCGAGTCGCCCTCGGTGTCGTCGGCGGAATTCAGGTCATCGATTAATTGCTGTTGCAGGTCATCGCCTGCATCGGCGCCGCCTGCGGTTGGTTGCTGGGCATCGGAGTTCTGCGTTACGGCAGATTGTTCCACGGTCGTCATGCTACTTCTCCAGGTTGTGCCGGCTGGGCGGCGAAATCAGGGGCAGGCTCGGGCGCTGGAGCGGGCGCCGCTGGCTGCTGTGCCGGCAGGATGTCGGGCGAATTAAGAACTTGCTGCATGGTCTGCAATACAAGGGCTTGGATGGCCTGCGGGTCGGCTGGCTGCACGACCTTGATACGGTCTGTTTCCGCCTTGTATGCGTCGATCTGTAGCTTCTGCGCTTCCATGGACTTGTCCGCTTGGAGCGCTTGCAATTGCTGCTGGAGGTTGGCGATGATGCCTTGCATCTGCTGCGCCTGCTGCTGCAAGCCCTGCATTTCGGGACTCTGCTGCGAGGCAACAGGCGAAAGCAGTGCGAGTTCGCGGGCGATCTCCTGCGATTCCGGCCAGTCCTGTGTCTTGGCCAAGTGCGGCGCAATGACTGCGGCGGCTGGTGGATATGCACGGACCAACTCGACCATGCCGTATGCAGCTTCCTCGCGCTTGGTCTGGAAGCTTGGACCAGTGTCAACGGTCAGGTCGTACTTGCCAACAGTCAGGTCGAAAACCTGCTGCTCGCCATTCGGGCCGGCAATAGGCTGGTTGATCGGGATGTTCTGCGCTTCCTTGTCCGGCCCCATCACGCGAACAATCCGCGCCTTGTCATAGACATAGGGAATCAGGTCGATCAGGATTCGGCCAGTGTGGCGAATAGCGCGCGCTTGGTTGTCGATGAAATGGAAAGTACTGGTATCGCTTTCCATCTTGCGGGCGTTGATCGCCAGCCCGGAAGTTTCATTCGAGCGCGCGCCAAGGCCAGCGTCGTAGATGCCGATCACCGCTTTCATGTCGTCGGCGGCGTTCATTGCCTCTTGCAACGCGCCAGCAGGAACACCTGCGAATGGTTGGCGCTGTGGCGGCAATTCGCCGTTATCGGCGTCGTACTCGATGTACGGGTGCGAGTCAGTGTTCGCCGTAGCCCATTTATCGGCGTCCGTATTGAACTGACCAACCCTACCAATGAATGGTGCCTTCGGGGCCAAGGCGACAAGCTCAGTGCTGGTAGTGCGCCAATAGTTGAAATTGCGCTGAGCATCTTTCGCGTCACGGATCAACGAGCGGAAGTGACGGCGCCCTTCGACGTTCAGTTCCTCGCCATAGACCGGCACGATTGGGATGTAGCAACCTGGCCAGTCGTTGGTAGCCAGCAGTTCGGCGCCGCTGACGATGTATTGCTTGACCTTCCATGACAGCGTAGTGCGCTCGGCAACTACGGTATTACCCTGCATGGCCTGTAGGTCTTCGTTGGTCATGCCTGGTTGCTCGGGCAGCGGCATATCAAGCCAATCGCGCTCGACCACACTCCCATCGGACATCAAGGAGATGATCTTTTCGACTTCCTTGCGGCACCAGTATTCGGCCACCAGTACGTTATCGCCGTCGCGCCACTCGGCAGGCATGGCCGAATAGGCGTCACTGTCCCAATCAACCGCCTCAGCGCCTTTGTATTTCTTCTCGTAGGTCTTGCGGTCCACCGTATCGACCACGAAACAGCGCTTCCAGTCCGACGAGTCAGCTTCGGTGGACTCGTAATCCCCGTACACCGCGAACGGATTGGGGATGCGCTGGATTTGCAAGTCCATGTCGAACGTGTCGTCGCGGGCGTACTCCATGCCAACGCGCCAGTAGCCGAAGCCGCATGAAGCTGCGTAGTCCAGGCCCGTGTCATAGGCCACATCGGCGTTGCTGGTGTACTCGATATTGCGGATCAGGCCGTTGATGATCTCTGCGGTCTGTACGTCCGCTTCATCATCGGCAGGATGGGCCTTGATGGCTGGCTTGTTCTGTCGCCCCTCATTCACAACTGAGCGAATGAAGGTAGGCAAGCGATTGAAGGTCATACATGGACGACCCTCGATCTCGCGCTTGTGGACGACACTTTCCGGCCATTGCTCACCTAGGCGGGCGAACTTCAAATCATCTAGCGCCGCATCGCGGTTATTGCTTTCGGCTTCCTTGCATCGCGCAAATTCGGCAAGCGCTTCCTTGTGAATCGCCTTCGCATCCACTTTACCGGAAGATTCTTCTTTCGATTCGCTCTCGTAGAGTGCCATTTTCTTGCGCTTTCAAAGATTTACGCAAGAATACTTCCTTTATGGCAGTTTTGCAATCATCCCATCCAACCGCCGCCAGCTTTCGGTTTCATCTTTTTCTCAGGGGCTTTGGCTGGAAGTTGC
>CBHCMF010000215.1:0-7292 GCA_965974465.1 uncultured Noviherbaspirillum sp. | reverse complement strand
TATGGTCGCTTGCTGCGTTCGACCAAGCCAGAAGAAAAGGAAATGATGACCAAAGTAGGATACGGTTGGCCTAACCAGCAAACCTCAGGCACCCATCTGAACGTTTCCGGCGGTGGCGTCGCGAAGAACGCGCCGCATCGCGAGGCAGCGGTCAAATTTCTCGAATACCTAGCAAGCGACGACGCGCAAGCCTATTTCGCGAATGGCAATAACGAATGGCCCGTAGTCGCAACCGCAGTCACGAAAAATCCGACGTTGGAAGCCATGGGTAAATTCAAGGCTGAGAACATTTCGATCGCTACGATCGGCAAAAATCAGATCGCGGCACAACGCATCCTGGATCGCGTTGGTTACAAATAATACGATGTGTTGATATGGCGGAATCCGATACCCAAAGGTCGGATTCCGTGCATTTCGCAGCGTATCAGCCTTGCCACGATTGCGAAGTTATTTCTGCGCAATGCCCTCTTCTTCGCAAACGGCCTTTTTCGGAAAACAAACTGTAAAGGTACTTCCCTTCTCCGGCTCGGAATCAATGACCAACGTCGCATCGTGACGCAACAGCACATGTTTGACGATTGCCAGTCCCAACCCCGTTCCCTGGGTTTCACGTGATCTGCTTTTATCAACGCGGTAAAAGCGCTCAGTCAGTCGAGAGATGTGTTCCGGACTGATACCGATGCCAGTATCCCGCACAATGAATTGTGCCCCGGTATCGCGCATTTCCCATGCAATATGAATACGGCCGTTCTGCGGCGTGTAACGTATTGCATTGGATACCAGATTTCCGAAGGCGCTACGCAGCTCTTCTGTACCGCCCTTTATATCGGGGCCGTCAATATTCACGGAGATCGCGTGCCTCCCAGAGGATAACGCCAGCGCTTCCTGGTGAATTTGGTCAAGCAGAATGTGGATGTTAACCTTCTCAGGTCGCAATGGATACTCGATAGATTCCAAGCGCGTCAGCGTCAACATATCTTCGACCAAATTTTGCATGCGCTGCCCCTGTTCGGTCATGAGTTTCAGGTGCGCCATGCGTGTCTGCAAATCGAGATTCGGATTGCTGTTGGCAATCTCAAGGAAGCCATTGATTACCGTCAGCGGCGTGCGCAGTTCATGCGACGCATTGGCGATGAAATCACGCCGCATCATCTCGATGCGTTCGGATTCAGTGGTGTCGTGAGTGACGAGGATCTGGCGCCGGTTCTCGAACGGAATAATCTGCACGATGAGCTTACGCTCGCGCAGGCTAAGAGTCAGGGGCTGCTCGTAGCGGCCAAGGATAATGTAATCCATGAATTCGGGGGTGCGAACCAGATTGGTAATTCGCATCCCCTTGTCACGGTCAAGCCGCAGTCCGAGATGCTGCTCGGCAGCTGGATTGCACCACTCCAGAAACAACACATCGTCCATGATGACCACGCCATCAGGTAGCAGGCTCATAGCCTGTCGAAAACGCGTCAACCACTCGGTCAGTTCTGTCTGATTCTTTTCATCGCCGCGGCGCAGCCGGTAAAGGCGAGAAAAAATATCAGTCCATGCCCCCCAACCATCCGGTAGTTTTACGCTGGTCGGATTGTCGAGCCAGCCGGATAGCCGATAGAGATAGTGCAGTTGCACGATCAGCAAAACCAACATACCGATCAGTGCAGCTGCAAGGCCGACGGTCGGGCCAAAAAAATACCAAAGAAACCCGCCGCCAAGCAGAATGAGAGACAAGCGCAGGCAGGCAGGAATCCAGAAGAGCAAGTGTGGATTCATAAGGAAAGTTACTTCTCGGACAGCATGTATCCTACACTACGTACCGTTTTGATCAGCGACTCAGCGTCCTTGAGCGCTTTGCGCAATCGAAGCACATGGACATCGACGGTGCGCTCTTCGATGACGACGTGATCGCCCCACACCTTATCCAGTAACTGACTACGGGAAAATACCCGCTCTGGATGTGCGAGGAAAAATTTCAGCAGCTTGAATTCCGCATGACCGATGTCGATCTTTTGGTTGTGCAACATCACAGAACAGCTGATCGGGTCTAGCGTCACAGGGCCGGCGCTCATCAGGCTCTGGGCGTGTTCCGGCGCCTTACGGCGCAACAGCGCCTTGATGCGTGCAGTTAGTTCACGCGGGGAGAAGGGTTTAGTAATGTAATCATCGGCACCATTGTCCAAGCCGGCGATTTTGTCCTCCTCCATGCTTTTCGCGGTCAGCATGATGACCGGCAGTTCATTCAACTGACGGTCGCTTCGAATGCGTGACAAGAGGCGTAATCCACTTTGGTCGGGAAGCATCCAGTCAAGCAGCACCATATGCGGGGTGCGACGCTGGATGACCTCCCATGCTTCTGTCGCGCTGTTAACAACGAAAGTATTCCAACCCGCGCCTTTCAGCGTAAAAGTCACCAACTCGGCGATGGACGGTTCATCTTCAACGATCAGGATGGTGGTCTTGTCTATCGCCATGTTTAAACATTGCTATCGAGCTTGCTGTGTACATAGTCGGTGTGCCGAATGTCCTTACCTTCCACAACGTAGATTACATACTCGGCAATGTTCTTAGCGTGGTCGCCAATCCGTTCGATCGCCTTGGCTACCCAGAGCGTATCCAGGCCCGGAGAGATGGTGCGTGGATCTTCCATCATGAACGTAATCATGGTGCGTGTAATCGAGCGAAACTCATGGTCGATGCCCTCGTCCTGCGCAATGATTTTGGCAGCCTGTTTTTCGTCCAGGCGGGCAAACGCGTCGAGCGCATCATGCAATAGATTCGCGGTACTTGCCGCAAGCACGCGGACCGATTCATAGTGATTGAGGATACCAGCCGCCCCCTGCTCGTGCAGGTGTTTGGCTGTGCGAGCGATCTTGGTTGCCTCGTCGCCAATACGCTCCAAGTCGGTAATCACTTTGAGCGTGGCTATCACGGTGCGCAGGTCATTTGCCGCAGGTTGACGTTTCACGATGAGATGACTGCACGCATCGTCAAGCGTGACCTCCAGGCGGTTAACATTCTCATCGGCCTTGACGACCTGAGCCGCCGTCGCCAGGTCGCCGGTGCGAAAACAGGAAATCGCATCGTTGAATTGACTCTCGACTAATCCGCCCATCTGCAGCACCTTGGAGCGAATCGTTTCGAGGTCCATGTCGTATTGCTTTGAAGAGTGATCGCCTGGCATCAAGATCTCCTAATTGATTCGGTTATCGATGGGGGGCCGTGGCATCAGCCGAAGCGGCCCGTAATGTAGTCCTGCGTTTCCTTCTTGTTAGGGTTCATGAAGATTTGGTCAGTCTCACCAAACTCCACGAGCTCGCCCAAGTACATGTATGCGGTATAGTCTGAACAACGTGCCGCCTGCTGCATGTTGTGCGTCACGATTGTGATCGTGTATTCCTCTTTCAGTTCAGCAATCAGTTCTTCGATCTTGGCTGTCGAGATCGGATCAAGTGCCGAGGTCGGCTCGTCGAGCAACAACACATCCGGCTTGACCGCCACACCACGTGCGATGCACAGGCGTTGCTGTTGGCCGCCGGACAGGCTAA
Organism: uncultured Noviherbaspirillum sp.; assembly: GCA_965974465.1. Lineage (GTDB taxonomy): Bacteria > Pseudomonadota > Gammaproteobacteria > Burkholderiales > Burkholderiaceae_D > Noviherbaspirillum. Next base: position 3,759 of record CBHCMF010000215.1, on the reverse strand, counting down.
GTCCGCTCTTGTTGAGCTTGTCTTTGACTTCAGACCACAGTGCCGCTTTTTTCAGCGCCCATTCGACGCGCTCGTCCATTTCCCCCTTGGACAGGTTCTCATACAGACGCACGCCAAATGCAATGTTTTCGTACACAGACATCGGAAAAGGTGTGGGCTTCTGGAACACCATGCCCACCTTTGCGCGCAGCATGTTGACGTCCTGACCAGGATCGAGAATGTTGCGGCCGTTGTACATAATCTTGCCCTCGGCACGCTGACCAGGGTACAAGTCGTACATGCGGTTGAGCGTGCGCAGCAGGGTCGATTTGCCACAACCAGATGGGCCGATGAATGCGGTGACTTTCCTCTCGTGGATGTCCAGGTTGATGTTCTTCAAGCCTTGGAAGCTGCCGTAGAAGAAATTCAGGTTCGAGATTTGGAGCGTGATCTTTTCCATCGCTTGAGTCGTTTGGCTATTCATGTCAGTTCGGTACTTTCTGGCTGAACAAGGTGCGTGAGAGGATATTCAGGCCAAGCACGCTGAAGGTGATCAAGAGCGCGCCACCCCAAGCGAGGTCACGCCAGTTATCATAAGGACTCATTGCAAACTGATAGATCACCACGGGGAGATTTGCCATCGGTGCGTTCATGTTGGCGCTGAAGAACTGATTGTTTAATGCGGTAAACAGCAGCGGCGCAGTTTCACCTGAGATACGGGCAACCGCCAGTAAAACACCGGTGATGACGCCGGCCTTTACAGCGCGTAGACGCACCATCATCGCGACTTTCCACCTCGGCGCACCGAGGGAAAATGCTGCTTCACGCAGACTGTTAGGTACCAACTTGAGCATGTTGTCCGTTGTGCGCACCACCACCGGAATGGCGATCAAAGAAATCGCAAAGCTACCTGCCCATCCGGAGAAATGCTGAACGTTGGCAACATAGATCGCGTATACGAACAGACCGATCACAATCGAAGGCGCCGATAGCATGATGTCTGTGACGAAGCGCGTAAGCTGCGCAACCCAACTTTCTTCTCCATATTCTGCGAGATAAATGCCAGCCAGTATCCCGATCGGCGTACTGACCAGCGTCGCCGCGCCTACCATCAATAGGCTCCCGACGATCGCATTCATCAAGCCGCCCCCTTCACTACCGGGCGCGGGAGTCTCTTGTGTCAGCATATTCAAACTGAGCGCTCCCCCACCTTTGATCAGCAGCGTGAGCAAAATCCACATCAGGAAAAACAGGCCGATGGCCATTGCCATGATCGATAAAGTGATACCGATACGGTGCGCCCAGAGGCGTCTGCGATAAACCGGATTCATTTTTTCCCTTCTCTGCGGGCCAGGCCCATCAGCATCAATTTGGCAGCCGACAGGACAATAAAGGTAATCACGAACAGAATCAGGCCGAGGGAATACAGGGAGGACATATGCAGTCCGGCTTCTGCCTCGGCAAACTCATTGGCGAGTGTCGAAGCGATACTGTTGCCAGGGGCGAAAAGCGACCAGGATAGTGCATGTGCATTACCGATCACAAAGGTCACTGCCATGGTTTCACCAAGCGCACGGCCCAGGCCGAGCATCACGCCGCCCACGACGCCGGTCTTGGTATACGGCAGCACAACCTTGCGCATCACTTCCCACTTGGTACAACCCAGGCCGTATGCCGATTCCTTCAATACGGCAGGAACGACTTCAAACACATCGCGCATCACGGAAGCGATAAACGGGATGATCATGACTGCCAGGATCAGTCCGGCGGTGAGTATGCCGATGCCCATCATCGGTCCTTTGAATAACTGGCCGATCACTGGCAACTGTCCGAGCGTCTTGTTCAGCGCCGGCTGAATGTAATCGCCAAATATCGGCGCAAAGACAAACAATCCCCACATGCCATAAATAATGCTCGGCACGCCAGCCAGCAGCTCGACAGCGGTACCAAGGGGACGCCGCAAGGGTACTGGACAAATTTCCGTTAGAAACAATGCGATACCAAAACTGATCGGGAACGCCACCAACAGTGCGATCAATGAAGTAACCACGGTGCCGACAATAGCGATCAGTCCACCATACTGGTCGTTAACCGGATCCCATTCCGCGATGGTAATGAAAGCGAGGCCAAATTCCTTTAATGCCGGCAATGCTCCAATAATGAGGGAGATGATGATACCGACAAGGACGATCAATACGCTCAATGCAAAAGTGAGCGTTATTTTATGGAACAGAAAGTCCTGAAACCGCTGCCGGCGCATAGTAGAAACCATGGCCTTGTCAGCGGCTGCTTTTTCAATGGACTGCTGTTCTTTATCTGCGATGGAGGCCACAATCGAAGAAAGATTTGCACTCATAAGTCGGAGGCCCGATGGGCGATAATGGCAGCGTCCGGGATGACCTCAGATGACATCCCGGCGCGCCTGTGAACTCAACAGAATAATACCCGCAAGGGCTTACCAAACTGCCTTGCCAGAAGCATCCTTCAGTTGGACTTTCCATGCATCCTGGACCAGCTTGATGACCGGAGCCGGCATCGAAACATATTCCAGATCGGTTGCCATGCCACCGCCATTCTTGAACGCCCAGTCAAAGAACTTCAGCACTTCCTTGCCCTTGGCCGCATCTGCCTGGACCTTGTGCATCAGGATGAATGAAGCGCCAGTAATCGGCCAGCTGTTCTTGCCAGCCTGATCTGTCAACACTACGGCAAAACCGGGGGTTTTAGCCCAGTCGGCACCGGCAGCTGCCGCTTTGAAGGTGTCATCATCCGGCTGCACAAACTGACCGTCACGGTTTTTCAGCTGTACATGGCTCATCTTGTTCTTCTTGGCGTAGGCATACTCGACATAACCGATCGAGTTTTTGATGCGCTGTACGTTGGCCGCGACGCCTTCATTGCCCTTGCCACCCACGCCAGCGGGCCATTTGACCGCAGTACCAGCACCCACCGTAGCCTTGAAGTCAGGGCTGACTTTAGACAGATAGTCAGTGAACAGGAAGGAGGTGCCGGAGCCGTCGGCGCGGTGCACGACGGTAATGTCTTCATCCGGTAGTTTAAGGCCGGCATTCAAGGCAGCGACTTCAGGCGCATTCCACTTGGTGATCTTACCCAGATAGATCCCTGCCAATACTTGGCCGCTGAGTTTAAGCTGGCCGGGTGCAACGCCTTGCAGGTTCACCACAGGCACCACGCCGCCCATAATGGCCGGGAACTGCATCAGACCAGCGCTATCCAGCTCTTCCGCTTTCAGCGGCATGTCGGAAGCGCCAAAATCAACGGTTTTCGCCTTGATTTGTTTAATGCCGCCGCCGGAACCGATCGACTGATAGTTCAGACCATTGCCGCTGGCCTTCTTGTATTCTTCCGCCCATTTTGCATAGATGGGATACGGGAATGTCGCGCCGGCGCCAGTAATGTCGGCAGCGATCGCCGATGAAAATGCAATTGCTGTACCTGCAGCCAAGGCTACCGATGTCAGGAATTTATTCAGTCGCATATATGCTCCACGAAGTTGTCAAAGTAAGACAGTGCGCACTCTAGCCAACAAATATGACAGCTTTATGACACCGATGAAAAATGATGTCATAAAGTGCCGAAACGCACGAATCATGTCATGAAATCGTCATATTGAATATTGACCTGTTGCGCGGCAGAGCCCAACGTAAAGAACAGCTACAAAAACGTGAGCAAGAAGACAATACCCGGGCGATAAAAAGCTAAGTACCCGCGCATAAAAAACGGTGAGATGGATGCGGTCCTGGCCAGATGGATGCAAAG
>CBHCMF010000214.1:0-7342 GCA_965974465.1 uncultured Noviherbaspirillum sp. | reverse complement strand
GAAAATACTCAATAATCGCCGCCGGATGGTCGTTTCATCGCGCCTATTGGGTTCGCTTTCCCTACTGCCGCCTTTACGTCCCAACAAGTTGACAATGCCTATTTGTAGTAGGTGATCTTGCGTACGTCCCACTTCTCGGGCTCGTCTTGATCTGCCTTTTGTTTTTTCACATTCCACGCATTGCGGCGTGTCCAATTATTTTGAGCGTCAACGGTGACGTATTTATACAAATACTCGCGATCGATGCGACTGTTACCGGTGTAGTAGCCTTCTATCGCAACCCAGCCGCCCTCAAGAAGTGCCTCGACTGGATGGCGCTCGTCAAAGAAAACGCGAATATCTAGGGACTCATCTTTTCCGCCAGTGCCGCTGAATTTCCTCACCATGAGCGCGCCATTGTTTTCAATGCGTTTATATTCATAGCGCTCAATTGCTGTTGCAGTGCCGACGCCGCCAGGGCCGATTGTTGCGGTCCCTGGATAACTCACGCGCAAAATTTTTCCGTCGTCCGCACTGAATTCGGCAAAGTTCGAAGGATCTGCCAGGTTAACTCGTTTAATGATGTTGCCGGCCTGGGCGCACCGATAGCGGGTAATGCGAGGCTTTGGGTAAAGCTTGTCCTGCTCTTCCATGTAGTTAACGCAGCCGGTTTCGTCATGGTCAAAAATCAGCTGTGAGCGATCGACGCTATCCTTCGTCTTTTTATAAAAAAAAGACTTCTTAACGCGCTTAAGAAGATCGCCGGACCAGGTGAGTTCTGCCGTCTCCGTTGATTCATATTCATAGCCAGGCAGACCAATTCGAACAAACTTTTCAAGCTTACCGTCTCGGTTGTAAGTAAAGATCAGAACACCGAATTGCTTATCGGTGCCATCATCGGCGCGATACCAATTTGTTTCGACAACCTCTTTCACTTTTCCGCGTACAGGCCTTTCTAGGTAGTCCAGAAACGGCCACGGCCCCGCGAATGTTTTATCCCATACGAGTGGGCCAGCTATGGCTGGCAACGTCGCCAAAATGGCAGCAAGGGCACTAAGGCAGCTTATTAGTTTTTTCATGCTGTTTTTTTCTCCATCATGTCGGCCGGCGTAGTGAAAAGTAAATGTGTCCCCAAGCAGATGCCTTACGCCCCTCTGAAGCAAACACGAACAGTGACACATTTGCCAGCACTGCAAAGAAAGTAACTCTATCACTTTACAGCGATGGAAAGGAAATCTGTCCCTTCGCAGCCTTAAGGGTTCTGGTGCAAATAGGGCCATCGGATAAAATGCCATGATTTGGCTGGCATGGGCAAGCGCAAAAGCATCGAAGACCTGTTCAAAGGAAGACATTTTGAACGCGAGATCATCCTTCTGTGTGTGCGATGGTATTTGCGATACAAGCTTTCCTATCGGGATTTGGTCGAGATGATGGCCGAGCGTGGCTTATCGCTCGCCCACACCACCATTCTTCGTTGGGTGCAACGTTTTGTGCCGGAATTCGAAAAGCGCTGGAATCGTTATGCCAAGCCGACTGGGTCTGCCTGGCGTGTCGATGAGACTTACGTGAAGGTCCGTGGCGAATGGGGGTATCTCTATCGGGCCGTCGACCGTGATGGGAAGCATGATTTGAAAAGCATCACAATGTCGATCATTTAGTCTTTTCGGAAATTTGCACGAGAACCCCCTGCTGCGAGCCCACTCGTTGAGAAGCGCAATGGCGTAAGCTATTCCACTGGTTTCGTGTATCGGTTCTAGCGCGACTTTTACATCTGGCAAGGTGCGGTGAAGTCGAAGGACTTGTTGTATACCTGCGTCTTCACTTGCAGCAAACCCAGTATCGAATGGAACAGATAATCATGGCTGATCGGACGATTTGCACCGCGCTTCAGGCAATCAATATTGACGCTGAAGCTGGACGCAAACCCCTCGGATAGCCACATCACCATCGGCACTTCCGTCTGCTGCTTAGGTGCGATTGCATATGGCATCCCATGCAGGTAAATACCCATCTCTCCGAGCGACTCGCCGTGATCCGAAACGTAGAGCAGCGCGGCATTATGCGTGTTTTGTGCTTTCAACAGAGCAATCGCTTGATTTAGGATATGGTCCGTGTACAGCAGCGCATTGTCGTAACTGTTGATAATTTGTTGTTGTGAGCACTTTCCAAGATCGTCGCTATCGCAAGTCGGCGCGAACTGGCGGAATGCATCGGGATGGCGACGAAAATACGCCGGCCCGTGATTGCCGAGCTGGTGCAATACGATCACCATACTTTGCGTCGATTGGCTGATTTGCTTGTCCAGATTGTCGAGCAGGATTTCGTCGTAACATCGTTCGGCGTTACACAATGTCGTGTGGCGGCTTTTGTCGAGTTGCTGTTGTTCCAATCCATCGCAGACTCCCTTGCAGCCGGACTGGTTGTCACGCCAGAGAGTCTTGATCCCGCTTCGCTCCAGCACATGCAGCAGCGACTCATGCCGGCGAATTCGGTTTTCATCATAGTTGTTGCGGCCGTATGGCGAAAACATGCAGGGTAAGGATACTTCGGTATTGGTGCCGCATGACGTGACATGCGTGAAGTTGATGACATCGCTGGCAGCAAGCTTCGGCGTGGTTTGACGTGCATATCCATTCAATCCCCAGTTCGCAGCGCGCGCCGTTTCGCCGACGACGAGCAGAAGCAGCGTGGGCTTGTCATGTCGGCGCCACGCAGCTGCCAGCGTTGCATCGCTGCCGACCGCAATGCGTGCGGCTTGCGCATGTTCGGTATCGGCTTTCCATACGCGTGCTGCAGACACGATGTAATTACCTGGCGTTAGGAGATAGCGGACTTCCTTATGGTTACGCATCAGCGACGACAAATCCTGGAACACGAGTGCGCCGCAAGCAATAGAAACGGCTGTGGCGCTCAGCAAAAATGCTGCGCGCATCACGACAGCACGACGCCAACTGCGCTCACTCAAGCGCACATAGATCATCAGCACGGTGGGTACAATGCCGACTACCAGCACGTGCCACAGCAAGTCTGCTGATAACAGCTCGCGTGCTTCCGCCACATCGGTACGCAATACATTACGTACCATGTCGGGATCGAAAAACACTGTGTAGTGCTCCATCGAATGGGTAGCCAGCGCGGTAACGATGAATAATAGAGCGAATATCGGTTTGGCTAGCTGGCGGGTGATAAGCAGCCCCAGCAACACACAATGCAAGGCCGTGACCATCACGAACATCGCAATGGCGAATCTCCATGTACCGCCTTCTGTCCAATGTCTTCCATTGAGTGCTGCGGACCAAAACAGGTTGTTGCAGAAGAATGAAAAATACAGGCTTGCGAGAATGATCGGCAGTTCGATGCCGACCGCTGGCAGCCACGCCATCTTGATGTGCCACACCGCCATGCGTGATGCTGCCGCAGCGGCGCCACTGTTGCGAATAGGTAAGAAAGAATGCAATTGGAATCGCCTATGCCGTCGCGGATCTCATAGGAACCCGACAGCGTAATGAATAATGCTGGGTGCGATAGAGCGAGCGAAAGCAGGCCTGCGACGGGGCTGCTTACCTGCTCGTTGACATGGGAAGTGTTGCTGGCTGATGCGTATGGGGCGAAAAGATCAGAAGCTGTATTTCAAGCCGACTTCGAGCTTTTTCATAGAATAGGAACTGGTCGGCGTACGCTTTGATCCAAAGTGCTCAAATTCCAGCGCGAGCGCAACATTCTTCGTGATGTGGTATTCGGCACCGAAGCCGATCATCGGCCGCATCAAGGTGCTGCTTCCTGAGTGCGCTCCAACGCCGCTCAATTCGATTCGATTGCGCGCCATACCGAGTTTGCCAAACAAGGAGAAGGAATCATTCAATGCAATCGTTCCTCTTGCTGCCACATACAGTGTGCTGGCATCGAGCCGCGGTTGGTCGATCGTTCCGGCCGCCTCCATGTCGAATTTGTGGGTACCCCAATACCCGTAGCCGCCTTCGATGGCGAAGTTCTCGGTCAGATTCACGCCGCCGTACAACTTGATCGGGAGCGGACGGTCGCTGTTCTTGATGCGAGCACCCGTTCCATTCTGAATAAATGCGGTGCCGGTTGTAGTGACCGACAAACCAGCATAAGCTCCTTCGGCGTAGACGTAGGATGAAGTCATGGCTGCTGCGGCGATCATGGCGGAGGATAGAAGAAATTTGTTCATGTGCTTCCTTAAATTGAGTGAAAACCGGCTTTGCATCTCGCCTTGCCGAAGGCCGAGACAGTGCATCAATTCTAGGAAGGAGAATGCGCACGCACATGTGCCAGTAGATAGACGCGAATACCATGACTTTCGGTACTACCTGTCTAAGGGGATAGGCTTTATTTGGCTCTGCCGCATTAAGCGTGGTCTGGACGGTTCTGGCGCAAATTTTTGAAAAAACTAAATGATTGGCGTTGTGATGCTTTTCAATTCATGCCGCTAGTGCAGCTTCCCGCACAGCAGGCGCAACTTGGCCCTGAACGTCCGGCCGGGTCCGTGCGAACCGATCTTTGCGGATGCGAGGCATCAATTTGATACCCGCGATCGTGATGACTGCTGATTTGAACTGGTTGAACCCGAGTATGGGTCCCAACCGTAATTTGATATTGCGGTGATTCTGTTCGATCACGTTATTCAAATACTTGTAGGATCGCAGTTTGGCTGTCTTCGGCAGTTCGTCCTGCTCTTGCAGCTCCCGTCTCCACCAAATCACGATAGAAAAGCTTGTATCTCAAATACCAGCGCACACACAGGATGATAATCTCGCGTTCGAACTGTCTTCCTTTGAACAGGTCTTCGATGCTTTTGCGCTTGCTCATGCCAGCCAAATCATCGAATCCTAGCTGATGCCGGTATTTGCACCAGAACCGTTGACGCTATGCAGTGGTAGATAGTTCAGAAAACCGCCGACGACAGGCGTTATTTTTAACGAGTCATTGAGTTCATCCAGGCGCAGACCATGGAGACCGAGTAACAACAGCAGGCCATATTGCAGAAAAGGCTGGCGCTACAGTTGCATGCCGAAGCTGAAGCCGTCCAGGAAAACACCGTTCCTCCATTGCGCCGACAAAAGAAGCAGCACATATCTCGACTTCTCACGGCTTCCCTCAGCGGGCGGCGCCATGCTCGTCACGATACCAACGAACATATCTTTGTGACCCCTCGGGCATTGTCGCGATCGACGATTGCACCAGGGCTGGCCCGCAGGTGAGGACGAGCAGAGCGGTATGGAGCTTCTTCATGGGCGAATTGCCCGTCATATGTAACCTAGTTCAAGCCCACGCAATACCGCGCGCACGCGGTCGCGCACGCCAAGTTTGGATAGAATACTGGAAACATGATTCTTGATCGTGCCTTCACTCGGCCCGAGCGCGGCGGAAATTTCGCCATTATTGAAACCGGCAGCCATCAGCGCCAATATTTCGGTCTCGCGGCTGGTCAGTCTGCTGAGCAATACAGTATCAGACGATGCGACGGCGCTACTGTGGCTCTCGTACGAGGCACGTGTGCGCTCGGTGAGTGCCGGCCGAAATAGTGTAGAGCCGGCCGCGACGCTGCGTATGCCGTCGGCCAGGCGTTCCAGCGAAATATCTTTCAGCAAAAAACCTTTGGCACCGGCGCGCATGCCTTCGAATAGTGCGCCATCGTCATCAAAGGTGGTGAGCAGGATGGTCGGCGGCAGTTGTCCCTGCTGACGTTGCAGCAGCTCTATTCCAGAGCAGTGCGGCATGCGCACATCGAGCAAGACGATGTCCGGTTCGGACTTGGCGATGACAGCAACCGCTTCGGCGCCATCAGCCGCTTCCGCTACCACGCGGATATCGGGTGTCAAGTCAAGCAGTCCGCGTATGCCGCTGCGCACCAGCATCTGATCATCTACCAGTACGACCCGGATCATGCGGCAACTCCGGCGGCGGGCAAGCGGATTTCGAGGCCGTAACCACGCTGTGGCAAATCACCTGCCGTAAGCAGGCCACACTGTTGTACGACGCGCTCACGCATGCCCCGAATCCCGTTACCTTCTGCCGCGTGACGACTGCCCCTGCCGTCGTCAGCGATAGCGACCACGATATTGCCGTCGCGGCAGGCGATGTCGATGGTGAGCAAGTCGGCGCCGGCGTGGCGCACCGCATTGGTGATGGCTTCCTGCACGCAGAAAAACAACGTGTGCGCTGCAGCGGGGGAGTGGATCTCGACGTTATCGGCGACCGTCAGGCGGATGGCCGGTTCAGGAATGCCGGCACACAGGGTTTGCAATGCCTCGCGCAGATTGATGCATTGATCATGTCGTTCCGTGCTGACTACCGCTCGCACCTCGGCCAGCAGCACCTGTGCCAGTTCGCGCGACGTGTGCAGCGACTCCGCCGCCTTGCCGTCCGACTGCCTGAACGCCAGATCGAGGTGCAATTTGAGCGCAGTTAGATGATGGCCGACCACATCATGCAAATCGCGCGCGATACGCATACGCTCGGAAGCGCGCACGGTATCGCCCAGCAGTGACTGGGTCGCCAGCAGTTCAGCGTGCGAAACTGTGAGTGAAAGACGGGCGCGCCGTTCGAGCCGCACCAGGAACGCGAGCCCGAACGCCAGTACTTGTACGAGCCGCTCAAAACTCAGATAGGCCAATGTCATGCGTATCTTTTCGTCGCTGAGTCCAAGTCGGCTGTCCAGGGCCAGATACATGTCAACACCGACCCCAAGCAGATACTGCAGGACAAGCCATACCAGGCTGCGGCGCAGCGGCATGAATGCAGCGAGCTGTGCCGCGACAATCAGACTGAATACCAGTGAATCTAGGACGATTCCGATCAGCATCTGGGACGCAATCAGGCTGTCATTCACCCATGTCGAACGCCTGATGGCTGAGTGGGTGCGCCACCAGAGGCACCCTATGAGCAAGGCGATCAAGACCGCTTTGGCGCCCAGAAAGAGCCATAACGTCAGCTCGGCACGATCCGAGCCGGCCCGTACCAGCGACGGCGCGCTCATGAAAGATTTGGTCACGAACCCTACTAGGTGGCCGACCGGGTTGTGCAGATTGGCGCCCGTTGTGCCGCTTAACCAAGGCGCGGCAACTTCGATCATGCCGAAAAGCAGGCTAGCGAGTAGTGCGGCAATGGCGAAGCGATTGTGGTTGAAGCGCTTTATCATAAATTTTCGGATTAATCATGGGGTTGGCCACAGAGGCCAGCTCAGGTGCTGGACAATTCTACGTCAGACGTACCGCTGTCGGACGTGCCGAAAGTCACGCTCCTCTATCTTTCGGTATATGTCGTAGCGAAGGTTCTGGTGCAAATAGGGTTCTGTCGCATTAAGCCCGCCAGCCGGATTGGAGTATGCTGAACGGTTTTC
>CBHCMF010000213.1:0-7386 GCA_965974465.1 uncultured Noviherbaspirillum sp. | reverse complement strand
GCGTATTTTCGCTGGTGATCGTGTACGCGCGATCATGGAACGCTTGAAGATGCCGGAAGGCGAGCCGATCGAGGCTGGTATCGTCTCTCGCTCAATCGAGTCCGCGCAGCGTAAGGTCGAAGCACGTAACTTCGATATCCGCAAGCAGCTGCTCGAGTACGACGATGTCGCCAACGACCAGCGTAAGGTGATTTATCAGCAGCGCAATGAATTGCTCGAATCGCAGGAAGTGTCCGAACTGATTGCGTCGTTGCGCCATGGCGTCTTCAATGACATGTTCCGCGCCTACGTGCCGGCGGAATCGATGGAAGAGCAGTGGGACATCAAAGGACTGGAAGACGCACTCACCAAAGAGTGGCAGCTCGAGGTGTCGCTGATGAAAATGCTGGCGGCTGAGCCCAATCTAAGCGACGATGATCTGCTCGATCGCGTTTTGAAAGCGGTTGACCAAGCTTACAATGCCAAGATCGAGATGATTGGCAAAGAGGCCTTTGCTGGTTTCGAACGCAGTGTCATGTTGCAAAGCATCGATACCCACTGGCGGGAGCACCTCGCGGCACTCGATCATCTGCGCCAAGGTATTCACCTGCGCGGTTATGCGCAGAAGAATCCAAAGCAGGAATACAAGCGTGAGGCTTTCGAACTGTTTGGTCAGATGCTGGATCTGATCAAAAATGAGGTGGTGCGCATTATCATGACAGTCCGCATTCAGTCACGCGAAGAGATTGAGGCGGCGGAAGAGCAGCTCGCGCATGCGCATGTGGAAAACGTCCACTATGAACATGCTGACTTCAATCCGAATGCTGCTCCAGAGGAGCTGCTGGCGCCGACTGCCAGCGCCGACGATGCAAAACAGGAGCCGATGGTTAATGCCTATCCGAAGGTCGGGCGCAACGACCCCTGCCCATGCGGAAGCGGCAAGAAGTACAAACAATGCCACGGCAAGCTGGTGTAGGGCTTCGCTGGTATAGAACGAGAGGGCAGGGAAACCTGCCCTTCTTTTTTTAGGCATAAATGGAATACCATTGTCTAGCGTGCCATTTCATCCCACTAGTACTTCGCTTCGTAGTACCCTTCAACCATGGAACAAAACCACACGACTGAAGCGTTCATCGCCGCTCGTTTCATTAAGGAAATTGGTCGCGGCAAAAAAGGGGCTCGTAGTATTTCGCGCGAAGATGCTTCCCAGCTTTATGCGGCGATGCTCGATGGCCGCGTATCTGATTTGGAGTTGGGCGGGATCATGTTAGCAATGCGCATCAAGGGAGAATCGGTCGACGAGATCGCTGGCTTTCTTGATGCCGCAGAGCAATCTTTCGATAAATTACCCATACCCGCCGGTGAATATGCCCCGGTCGTCATTCCAAGCTATAACGGATCGCGCCAAATGGCCAATCTGACGCCGCTGCTGGCTATGCTACTGGCACAACGCGGCGTGCCAGTGCTGATTCATGGGGTGATGGCGGATCCGGGCCGTGTGACTACTGCGGAAATCTTGCATGAATTGGGTATGCCGTTTGCGCAGACCATACAAGATGCGGCACAGGGTTTTATTCACTGCGAGCCAGTCTTCATGCCGATAGAAGCACTGGCACCGCGTATGGCACGACTGTTGTCAATGCGGCGTATTCTCGGTGTGCGTAATTCCACACATACGCTGGTCAAGATCATTCAGCCGTTTGCAGGGCCTGCCTTGCGGCTCACGTCTTACACCCATCCTGAATACTTGGAGATGCTGACTAGTTACTTTAGTACAGCCGCTCCTGTCGAGCGGGGAGATGTTTTTCTAATGCGTGGAACCGAAGGTGAGACAGTTGCTAATGCCAAACGCGCGCAGCAAATCGCATGGTTCCATGATCATCAATGCACTGTCTTGGTGCAGAAACAAGAGGCTGTGGACGATTTGCCCCCATTGCCGTCACATCGCGATGCATTGACGACGGCAGAGTGGATTAAAGCAGCCCTCCGTGGTGAGGAACCAATACCAGTGCCGATTGCGGAGCAGGTGGAACACTGTTTGCGTGTAGCAAAACTCAACCATGCGAAACAGGCGTTCCATAGGCAAGTAGGATAGGCTCGTTGTGATTGCGAAAGCCGGAGAGCTTCTGAGCTGCTCATACTCAAGACCGTAGAATCCCTCACGACAGCAGATGTCATCATTACGCGTTGGCGTATCTGATTATCTAATGCCAATCTTCCGTTATAACGTGACATGACATCGCGTCTTTTTCCGGAGGGCGAGCTGTCCGCCTGCGTTACTCGTTGTTGCCATAGCTCGCTATGGCGCCTTCTCCCGCCTTGCCGGACGAAAAAATCCATCGATTTCATCTGTCACGTTATAACGGAAGATTGGTATAACTTGGTGAGCTCTCAGCCGCACTTGCCGCGTTAAATCTTGCCCGCTTGGGCTCCGTATTATCCGCAATTCCCGCGATTGTGGCTTGATTTCAAAGCCCTACTTCCTCCTTTCTCAGCAGATTGACAGCTTTTGTCATCTACATACTTCGCAAATTAAATCCTTGGCAATCACATGTAAAAAAACTGCCTTCAAGAATTGTTTGCAGGAACTTTATCGATTGTTAGCGGCCAAAGAGGAAACGATCATTTCCTGACTTGCGGGCAGAAAAACTATAGGTATTCAACGCCGGCATGGGGAAGGTTGGGGAACGTATACAAGGGAGCACTATCTTCGGGCGACGGCATCCATCCTGCGCATATGCAGTAAATAAACATAGTGCTTTTGTCGGAAGCCCTCAATAAGTTCTTGGCCTTGTCCCGCACATCTCAAAGATTAATTTCCATTTTAGGATAATCATGTCGTGGACTCTTCCGCTGTTTGACCCGGCGCAGCCGCTGCAATGGAATGCGTTGCTGTTATTCGGCAGTCTGTTGTTGTTGGGGCTAGTAGGCGGTTATCTCGTCTCTAAAAATCCGTGGATTCCACGTATTACCGGCTATCTGGTCGTCGGCTTGGTGCTGGGGGAGAGCGGGGTGCAGTGGCTCTCGGGCGATATTTTAAAAATTGCGCACATATTTGCCGATATTGCCCTTGCACTAGTGGTGTATCAGTTAGGCCGCTATGTCGACATCGGATGGCTGCGTCACGAAAAATGGTTGCTCGCAACGGTCGTCGGTGCTGCAGTATTATGCGTTGCCTTTGTCTGGGCTGCCCTCGAGATGTTTGGCGTCTCCCGTCCGCTGGCGATACTGGCTGGTGTGCTTGCGATCGGTACTGCACCTGCAGTCGTGATGGTGGTAGTGCGTGATCTCGGGGCCGAAGGCCACGTCACGCGGCGACTTGCCGCAATGACGGCATTGAATAATCTGGTTGCATTGGTGTCCGCTTATATTGTGTTGCCGGTAGTGGCCACCGACGCTGATGTGCCGATGCAGACCTTGATTTCGAGCGCCATTTATTCACTGTTCGGTTCGGCATTACTTGCCTATTTGACCTACAGGTTGATGATGCCGCTGGCGCGTTTACTCGGCCGCGAACGCAGTCAACAATTTGTGCTGGTCATTGCAATCATCACGCTTACCATCGGCGCTGCTCACGCACTACGTTTACCGGTGCTGCTCACCATGCTGATATTCGCCATTCTGTCCAAGAACCTCGATCTGCAATACGATCTCATGGAGCTTGAGTTCGGTGTAGCCAGTGAGTTGTTTATCGTGATGCTCTTCGCGACCATTGGCGCGTCAATACGTGTAGCCGACATGGCAACTATCGGTGCCTCGGTTGTTGTGCTGATCAGCTCACGATTTGCAGCAATGGCTTGCAGCATTTTGGCATTCGCTAGACCAGCAAAATTGAGGTGGCGGCAAGCGGGACTGCTGACCTTAGGCGCACTGCCGATGGCTGAGGCCAGTCTTGGATTGGCACAGATTGCTGCCGTCTATCCCCAAACCATCGCCGCCGTTGCACCGCTGCTGGCGGGCAGTCTGATCGTGTTGGAGCTGTTTGGGCCGATCGCGACACAATTTGCGTTGATCAAATCTGGTGAGAGCGGTCGTGATTGACGAGAATACAAGGAGAATACAATGAACATTTTGCCTTTCACATCCTCAGCGCCGTTTACCATGGGTATCGAACTTGAGCTCCAGTTGGTAAATCGTCGCAACTATAACCTTGCGACTGATGCGATTGATCTGCTGGCCTGGATCGAGCCGCGTGAGCTACAGAATCAGATCAAGCTTGAGATCACGCAAGGCATGATCGAGCTCAATTCCGGGATCCATACACAGGTCGATCACTTGTTGGAAGAGCTGAAGGATCTGCGTTCCGCGTTGACGCGCGGTGCGCAGCATTTGAACATCGATGTTGCTGGTGGAGGGGCGCATCCGTTCCAGAATTGGAGCGAGCAGCGTATCACTCCTAGTGAACGTTTTCACCATCTGCACCGTAAATACGGCTATCTGGCGAAAACGTTTACCGTGTTCGGCCAGCACATCCACATTGGCGTTGCTAATGGTGACGACGCTCTGTATTTAACACATGGCTTTTCGCGTTATGTGCCGCACTTTATTGCGCTTTCTGCTGCTTCGCCGTTTTACCAAGGTGTCGATACAGCTTTCGATTCGTCTCGTAGCAATGTGGTTCGCGCTTTTCCCTTGGCCGGTACGGTCCCTGTGATGACCAAGTGGGCTGACTTCGAGAAGTATTACGAGGAATTACTGCAACTTGGCATTATCAGCAGCATGAAAGATTTTTACTGGGATATCCGGCCCAAACCAGAATACGGTACGGTTGAGATTCGTGTATGTGATACGCCATTGACGCTGGAGCATGCTGCGCTGCTTGGTTGTTACGCACAGTTGCTGGCCCGTTGGTTGCTGACCGAACGTCCGCTCGATATCGACGATGATTTTTATCTGCTGTATCAATACAACCGCTTCGAGGCCAGCCGTTATGGACTTGATGGGGAGATCGCTCAACATGGCGGCGACAGGGCTGCACCAGCAGGCAAGCAATCGATTTTCGTCAGCATCCTCGATCGTTTGCAGGACCTCAAGCGCTACGCTCAAAATAATGCCGAACTGCAGGCGTTGAAACGTCTGCGCCATATGGCCTATGAGCGTCTGAACGATGCCGCGTGGCTGCGCGAAACCTATAAGCAGCGGGGCTCACTCAATGATGTGATGAGGTTATCGTCGGAACTATGGATGAAGCATTCCGAATCGCCATACTTCCATTAGAGCGATTTGCCTGTGCGTGAAAGGGGGCCATCTCGGGCCTGCGATGCTCGCCGTAGCTCACGTACGGTTGCGCTTCTCGGCCCGACCTGACCTCCCTTTCACGCACAATCAAACCGCTCTAGCGCTTACAATCATGGCTTGTTAAAAAGCGACAAGTCATGACGAATCAATTCGATGTTGCGGTAATCGGCGCCGGCGCAGCAGGCATGATGTGCGCCGCCGCTGCGGGCCAAAATGGTAAAAAGGTCGTGTTGATCGACCATGCTGAACGGTTGGCCGAGAAAATCCGCATCTCTGGCGGCGGGCGCTGCAATTTCACAAATCTGCACGCTGGACCGCAAAACTACCTATCCAGCAATCCGCATTTCTGCAAGAGTGCGCTCTCGCGTTATACGCCACAGGATTTCCTCTCCTTGGTGAAGCGCTATCGTATTGCTTATCACGAGAAGCACAAGGGGCAGCTGTTTTGCGACCACTCCGCTGAGCAGATCATCGATATGCTCAAAGCTGAGTGCAATCTCGGCCATGTTGTGTGGCGTATGCCATGCAGAGTTGACGCCCTCAGTAGGGAAGGGGGGCGATTTTTGATTGGGACCGATAACGGATTGATACTCGCAAGGAGTGTGGTAATTGCTACCGGCGGCTTATCCATTCCCAAGATTGGTGCCACCGATTTTGCCTATCGCATTGGCAAGCAGTTCGGTTTAAACATTATTGAGCCTCGTCCCGGACTGGTCCCTTTGACCTTCGATAGTGCTGCATGGGAACCGTTCCTTCCACTGGCCGGCATCGCGCTTGAAGTTGATATTGAAACAGGCGAAAAAAAGTCGCGCATGCATTTTCGCGAAGATTTGTTGTTTACGCATCGCGGTTTGTCGGGGCCGGCGGTGTTGCAGATATCGAGTTTTTGGCAGCCCGGTACGGCGCTGAGTTTGAATTTGGTGCCGGAAGTCGATGTTGCGCAGACGCTTATTGATGGGAAATCCTCATTCAAGAAAAATCTCGGCAATATCCTGTCACAGTGGTTGCCTTCACGGTTGGCGGATGGGTGGTTGCTTGCCAATGGCTTCAGGCCCGAGGCGAGGATTGCCGACCTCCCAGACAAGCAGTTGCGCCGAATAGGTGAGTCACTCAATCGCTGGATGATCGTGCCGCAGGGTTCTGAAGGGTATCGCAAAGCCGAAGTGACCTGCGGTGGTGTTGATACGCGCGAATTGTCCCAACAGGACATGATGGCCTCCAAGATGCCAGGGTTGCATTTCATTGGCGAGTCAATAGATGTGACAGGCTGGCTGGGTGGCTACAATTTTCAATGGGCTTGGGCGTCCGGCAGGGCCGCAGGATTGTCTTTATAGTAACTTTATCGGTTTTGCCACAAGTTCACAGTAATGCTTTTCAATGATGGATGAAGCTGTTATACTCCCCACCTTCTTCCAAAAATCTAATGGTTTGAGTTTACATGACCACAATTCGCCTTAAAGAAAACGAGCCTTTCGAAGTTGCCATGCGTCGCTTCAAGCGCACCATTGAGAAAACTGGTCTGCTGACTGAGTTGCGTGCGCGCGAATTCTATGAGAAGCCGACCGCAGAGCGCAAGCGCAAGCTCGCCGCTGCCGTGAAGCGCCACTACAAGCGCATTCGCAGCCAGCAATTGCCGAAGAAGCTGTACTGATTTTCTCGCCGCACGATGGTGCGGTGCTGTACAAACCCGCTCCGGATAGCCGCAGCGGGTTTTTGCGTTTCAGAATTTCTAATAAAGATGCTGCGCGCTCTTTCGCCAAAGCTTCGCGCGTTTGCCGCTTGCTCGGGTGCTAGGATGCTTGGCTGAATTGATACAGGAGAACAACATGGGCCTTAAAGAGCAAATCACTGAAGACATGAAGGCTGCAATGCGCGCCAAGGACATGGCCAAATTGGGCACGATCCGCTTGCTTACTGCTGCCATGAAACAGAAGGAGGTTGACGAGCGTATCGAATTGACCGATGCGCATATCCTTGCCATTCTCGAAAAGATGATCAAGCAGCGCAAGGATTCCATTACCCAGTTCGAAGCTGGTGGTCGCCAAGACCTTGCTGAGATCGAAAAGGCTGAGCTTGCCGTGTTGTCGGGCTATATGCCGGCAGCATTATCGGATGCGGAGATCCAGGCAGAAGTCGCCGCTGCAGTGGCTGCAAGTGGTGCGGCAGGTC
>CBHCMF010000212.1:0-7457 GCA_965974465.1 uncultured Noviherbaspirillum sp. | reverse complement strand
CACCTTCGCTGCCGCCCCCGTGCCCTCAGTCAATAGCCGGGTAATGGTGGTATTGAACTGAAAGTCGACGCCCGCCTGTGCCGCTTTATACGCTAAACCATTGGTGAATTTGTAAACGTCACCGGATTCGTCAGTCGCCGTGAAATCGCCGCCGATGATTTTGTTGCGCATGCCGGTGAGGGCAGGTTCGATCTTCACCACCTCATCCGGGCCAATGGATTGGCGGGGGCAGCCCAGCTCACGCATCAGCCGGGCGGTCGCTAGGGATTGTTCGAATTCGCGCGGATCCGTGTAAAAGTGCAGGATGCCTTGTGTCAGGTGATCATATTCGATCTTGGTTTCGGCTCGAACAGCTTGTAGTGTCTGGCGGCTGTACTCAGCGATGGCAACAATTTGGCGGATATTGTCGGCAGTCCGTGTAGGCGTGCATTCCCGCAAGAAGTGCAGTGCCCACTTCCATTGCAGCCATTCGGGCCGAAAGCGGTAGAGCAAAGGGGCTTCTTCCTTACCTAGCCATTTCAGCAACTTGAGCGGCGCAGCAGGATTGGCCCACGGCTGCGCATAGGAGACTGAGATCTGGCAGCCATTGGCAAAACTGGTTTCCAAAGCGGCGCCCGGTTGACGCTCAATGACGGTAACCTCGTGGCCGGCCTTGTTCAGGAACCATGCCGAGGCGGTTCCGATAATGCCTGAACCAAGTACGATGACTTTCATGACAACCCAATCTCCGATCTCACTCCGCGATAACGCAATTGTAGAAAGTTATCGTTTTTCTCAGTAGTCAATCGAACTTGCAAAAATTTGATGCGTGAACAGATTTTTGTGAGGCATAAGAAGTAGGAAAAATTCTGGTCTTCTTTATTTTTTTGTTGTTTGCAGTTTGGTGATTTCCTGCGTCACAGCGCGAGTGATGACGTCCTTGATGGAATGATGCAATCCCTCTTTGATTTCTGTCGCCAGTCTCTCCACCGCCGTTTGCAGAACGTCGGCCAAACTATCCCGTACTCGCTGTTCTAGGACAAAGTCAATACGCTCCAGCACTTGATACAGCACGCGCTCGCGAATTTCGCTTTCCAGGCGTTGCCATTGTTCATCTTCCCATATCGCGGCGGCCCGGGCTTCAATCACCGCGATATCTTCGTTAACCGTAATGGCGTTTGGTGGTGGCGATGCGACTGATTTCGCTTCAGCCGGAGGCGGGCCGGGAATAATCTCGGTCAAAATCGGGATACCGGCATCTTGATTGGTGCTCATGCCTTGTCCGCTACAAAATGCGTTAATGGATAACCGCGTTGCTGATAGAAACGGTAGCGTTCGCGTCCTGCGGCTTTGTCCGTTTCGTCGGAGGAAATGATTTCAAACATGCGTTCGAAGCGGGCAAAGTGTGCCGGCGTGTTGGGCGACAGATTAATCAGAATATCGTGGTGCGGCAATTCCACCTTGTCGTCGTCGGTCAGGATTACCGGGGTGGCAGGGGCCAATG
The DNA here is from genome assembly GCA_965974465.1 of uncultured Noviherbaspirillum sp. Classification (GTDB taxonomy): domain Bacteria; phylum Pseudomonadota; class Gammaproteobacteria; order Burkholderiales; family Burkholderiaceae_D; genus Noviherbaspirillum. The sequence continues at coordinate 5,974 of CBHCMF010000212.1, read as the reverse complement.
GATCGCCGGCGACGACATGCGGTAGGAAATCTAGTTCCGAAAAGGTCCATAGCGACTGGTCCAGCGCCATCAGGTCTTGCCTGTTCAGCGTGAGCAGCACGACGCGGCAATTCGCAGCACGCGCTTTGCGCACCAGACGGCAAGTGTAGGCAATCTTGTCCGGTACGTTGCTGTGGAAGTCGATGCGGGTCATTGTCGGAAAAAGTAGGGCAGCAGCATGATCAGAAACGGAATCCGGGCGGTGCGTTGCCAGTCGCCGGCGGCAATGCTGTTGCTGGCGGCGGGGGCGTCGTTTCGCTGCTTGCGGTGCGCGTCTGTTTGGGCGCTACCGGCTTGGGGGCAGGAGCGGCCGCTTCTGGCGGCGGATTACGGTAGTTCTTGGGCAATTTGCTGCTGGTTGGATAGCCAGCGTTGTTCAAGGCACGGTTCCAGGCGCCTGCGTCAAATCCGCGCTCCTTCGTACGGCCGACGGTCAGTAGCGGCAGCTGACCTTCACTGCCCGCTTGTCGCAGTTGCGCGATGTCGTCATTGGTGTTGATGGTTTTCTCAGTGTATGGGATGCCGCGTTCGGTCAATAATTTGCGGCCATCATCGCAGGGCTGGCAGCTCTTCGAGGTGTACAGCGTGACGGGATGATTCTTGACCGCTTCTGCCAATTCAAAGGGGAAATCGGACGTGTTCATTGCGCCGATGGCCAGCGGTTTGGTTTCAACGCGCTTGGCCGCCGTGGGGGGCGGCGCATCGCTATAAGTGATCTTGCCGTCTGGCCCCACCCATTTGTAGAGCTGTGCGTGCGCCGCGCCGGCGCAGAGCAAAAGGGCGATGGAGCAGGATTGCAGCACACGTTTCATTGTGATTTCCCCTGTCAAGCTGTCATACCGTTATGACGCAGCAATGCGTCGATACTTGGTTCTCTCCCACGGAATGCTTTGAATGACTCGAGCGCGGGGCGCGAACCTCCCATCGCGAGAATCTCGCGTAGGAATTTTTGGCCAGTTTTTACCGATAGAGTGTTCCCATTTGCGGCAGCGGCTTCTTCAAATGCACTGTAGGCATCAGCGGACAGTACCTCCGCCCACTTGTAGCTATAGTAACCTGCGGCGTAACCGCCAGCGAAGATGTGGCTAAAGGAGTTCTGGAAGCGGTTGAATGCGGGCGGAATCATGACGGCAACCTGGTGTCGCACCGCATTGAGCACATCCTGCACGCTCTTGTTGCCCTCAGGATCATGGTCATGATGCAGATGCATGTCGAACAGCGCGAATTCCACCTGACGCAGAGTTTGCAAACCGGACTGAAAGTTCTTTGCGGCGATCATCTTGTCGAACAGGTCTCGCGGCAGTGGGGCACCAGTATCCGCATGTGCCGTCATATGCTGCAATACCTCCCATTCCCAGCAAAAATTTTCCATGAACTGTGATGGCAGTTCGACTGCATCCCACTCGACACCAGCAATGCCGGATACGCCTAGTTCATCCACCTGTGTGAGCATGTGATGCAAGCCGTGGCCGAATTCATGGAATAGGGTGATGACTTCGTCGTGCGTGAACAGGGCGGGTTTTGCCTTGCCGTCAACGATGGCAGGTTCAGTGAAATTGCAGGTCAGGTAGGCAATCGGTGTCTGCAGGGAAGACTGGAGCAGACGGCGGCTACGCGCATCGTCCATCCAGGCGCCGCCACGCTTACCGTGGCGTGCATACAGGTCAAGATAAAACTGACCGATCAATTGGCCGTCTTTTTCAATGCGGTAGAACTTCACGTCTTTGTGCCAGGTGGTGGCACTATCCGGCTTGACTTCGACCGAGAACAGCGTCTGAATCACACGGAACAAGCCTTCGATGACTTTGGGCTCGGGGAAGTATTGTTTGACTTCCTGTTCCGAGAAGGCATAACGCTGTTCACGCAGTTTTTCGGATGCGTAGGTAACATCCCATGCTTCCAGCGTGTCTAGGCCAAGTTCTTTTTTTGCAAAACTGCGCAATTCGGCCAAGTCATTCTCTGCGAACGGACGTGCACGCTTGGCTAGGTCCTGCAGGAAGGCGATCACCTGTTGCGGATTCTCAGCCATCTTCGGCACGAGGGAAACCTCGGCAAAGTTGTTGAAACCAAGCAGCTTTGCTTCTTCATCGCGCAGCTTGAGGATCTCAACGATGTTTTGTGTGTTGTCCCAATCTGCTTTGGCGCCCAGTTCGGAAGCCTTGGTTGCATTGGCGCGGTAAATCGTTTCGCGCAGTTCGCGGTTGTCTGCGTACTGCAGTATCGGAAAATAAGAAGGAAAATGCAGGGTGAATTTGTATCCTGCCTTATCGTCTTTTTCGGCAGCAGCACGGGCGGCTTGTTTTACATCGTCCGGCAGGCCTGCCAATTCGGCTTCATTGTCAATGAATAAAGCGTAGTTGTTGGTTGCATCGAGCACGTTCTCTGAGAATTTGGTCGACAGTGCAGCTTGCTTTTCCTGGATGTCAGCAAAACGAGCCTTTTGCTCATCAGGAAGCTCGGCGCCGCCGAGGCGGAAATCACGCAATGCGTTCTCGATGATTTTCTTGCGGGCGGGCGAGAGGGCTTCATACTCGCCGTTTGCCTTGAGTGCCTTGTACTTGTCGAACAATGCCAGATTCTGTCCCAATTCGGTCCAGAACTCGGTAACCTTGGGGAGGTTCTCGTTATACGCAGCGCGCAGTTCGGGGGTATCAACCACGGCATTTAGGTGGCTCACGATGCTCCATGCGCGTCCGAGCTTCTCGGTCGCATTTTCTAGCGGTTCGACGAAGTTGTCCCAGCTGACACGTTCCATGGGAGCCTCCAGCCGCGCAACGACGGCGCGGTTCTCTTCCAGCAGAGCGGAAACGGCAGGCGTGACATGCTCCGGTTTGACAGCGTCGAAAAAGGGGAGATCGGAAAAGTCGAGCAGGGGATTCAAGGCAGCATTCATCAATTAGGTTCTTTCTGCGGCTTCAATGGTATTAACGAGCAGCATCGTAATCGTCATCGGGCCTACGCCACCCGGTACGGGGGTGATATAACCGGCAACTTCCTTGGCATTGGCGAAATCTACATCGCCACATAATTTGTCATTGTCGTCGCGATTCATGCCAACGTCGATGACGACCGCGCCGGGCTTGATCATGTCAGCAGTGACGATGTTGCGTTTGCCAGTGGCGACGACGAGGATATCGGCCTGCCGCGTATGATGGCCGAGATCCTTCGTCTTCGAATTGCAAATGGTGACCGTTGCGCCCGCTTGCAAGAGCAGCATGGCCTGTGGTTTGCCGACGATGTTGGAGGCGCCCACGACAACCGCATGGGCACCGCGCACAGGATAGTCGATCGATTCCAGCATTTTCATCACGCCGTAAGGGGTGCAGGGGCGAAACAGCGGCTGTCCTGTCATCAGCAGACCGGCATTGCTGATATGGAAACCATCAACGTCCTTTTCCGGTGCGATCGCTTCGATCACCTTGTGAGCATTGATGTGGGACGGTAACGGAAGTTGCACCAGGATGCCGTTTATTTTGGGGTCTTTGTTGAGTGCATCGATACGATCCAGCAACGCTTCTTCGGTCAGGGTGGCTTCGTACTTTTCCAGGACGGAGTAAATGCCATTATCTTCGCAGGCTTTCACCTTGTTGCGGACGTAGACTTGCGAGGCAGGATTGTCACCTACCAGAATCACGGCCAAGCCGGGTTGCTTGCCCTTGGCGGTCAGCGCTGCCGCGCGCTTGGCAACGTCGGCGCGTAATTGTTTGGAGAGGAGATTTCCGTCGATGAGTTGTGCTGACATGACTGTTCTGAGCGTAAGGGAAGATTAAAACAAGATTATAAGTCGCTAAGGCGACGCAGGCTGTAACGAACCGTCAGGAAAATGCTGCATTGCCGCAATAATTTTCGCATTATGAAAATAAATCTCGTAATTTGAAAAGTTGAAAAACTGCTGCTAGAATCTTTTCGTCGCGCACCATCCCGTCTATTTCTTGTCAAAAAAACTTCTGACTGCGATTGCGGTCGGCAAGATTCTTACCATAGGAGACGCACCATGTCCGCCCAGCTCGACCACGTGTTGGCGCAAGCCGCCAACGATCCCGATGTCATGGAAACGCAAGAATGGCTTGATGCGCTTGAAGCCGTTATTGAAACAGAAGGCCCAGAGCGCGCGCATTACTTGATGGAGCGCATGGTCGACCTGGCACGACGCCGCGGCGCCCACATCCCCTTCTCCAGCAACACTGCCTACGTTAACACCATCCCCGCCCATCTTGGCGAACATTGTCCCGGTAATCTCGAATATGAAGAGCGTCTGCGCTCCTGGATGCGCTGGAACGCGATGGCCATGGTGGTCAAGACTAACCGTGCTGACGGTGACCTCGGCGGTCACATCTCCAGCTTTGCATCGTTGGCCAACATGCTGGGCATTGGCTTTAACCATTTTTGGCACGCGCCGACCGAGGACCATGGTGGCGATCTGCTTTACATTCAAGGTCATTCCTCTCCTGGTATTTATGCTCGCGCCTTCCTTGAAGGCCGCTTGAGCGAGGAGCAACTGCTGAACTTCCGTCGTGAAGTCGATGGCAAGGGCTTGTCCTCCTATCCGCATCCGAAACTGATGCCTGATTTTTGGCAATTCCCGACGGTGTCCATGGGCCTCGGCCCATTGATGGCGATTTATCAGGCGCGTTTCCTGAAATATTTGCATGCACGTGGCATCGCTAAGACGGACAATCGCAAAGTCTGGGCGTTCTGCGGCGATGGCGAAATGGATGAGCCAGAATCGATGGGCGCAATCGGCATGGCCGGCCGCGAACAGCTCGACAACCTGGTCATCGTGGTGAACTGTAACCTGCAACGCCTGGACGGCCCGGTGCGCGGTAACGGCAAGATCATCCAGGAACTGGAAGCCGACTTCCGCGGGGCTGGCTGGAACGTGGTCAAGGTCATTTGGGGCAGCTATTGGGATGAACTGTTGGCTCGCGACAAGGAAGGCATCCTGCAGCGCGTGATGATGGAAACCTGCGACGGCGAATACCAGAATTACAAGGCCAAGGATGGCGCCTATGTGCGCAAGCATTTCTTCGGCAAGCATCCGAAACTGCTGGAGATGGTCAGCAAGATGTCCGATGATGACATCTGGCGCTTGAACCGCGGTGGCCATGATCCCCATAAGATCTACGCCGCATTCAAGAATGCTCAGGAGCACAAGGGCCAGCCAACCGTGTTGCTGGTCAAGACCATCAAGGGCTTTGGTATGGGCAAGTCGGGCGAAGCCCGCAACACCGCGCACCAGACCAAGAAGCTCGATGACCAGGCCGTGCGTGAGATGCGCGACCGTTTCAACATTCCTATTCCGGATGACAAGCTGCCGGAAATCCCGTTCTTTAAGCCATCCGACGATACGCCGGAAATGAAGTACCTGCACGAGCGTCGCAAGGCACTTGGCGGCTATTTGCCGCAGCGCCGCGTGAAAGCGGAGGAAACTCTGCCGGTGCCGGAGCTGTCCGCATTCCAGGCCGTGCTCGATCCGACCGCGGAAGGTCGCGAGATTTCGACCACACAGGCGTACGTTCGTATCATTACTACCTTGCTGCGTGATGCCAACCTTGGCAAGCGCGTAGTACCGATCCTGGTCGACGAAGCGCGTACCTTCGGTATGGAAGGGCTGTTCCGTCAGATCGGTATCTTCAACCAGCAAGGCCAATTGTACGAGCCGGTCGATAAAGATCAGGTGATGTACTACCGTGAGGACAAGGCAGGCCAGATTTTGCAAGAAGGCATCAACGAAGCTGGCGCTATGAGCTCATGGATCGCTGCAGCGACGTCGTACTCGACGAACAATCGAGTGATGATTCCGTTCTACATTTTCTACTCGATGTTTGGCCTGCAGCGCGTCGGCGACCTGGCATGGGCAGCAGGCGACATGCGTGCACGCGGCTTCCTGCTAGGCGGTACCGCCGGTCGCACCACGTTGAACGGCGAAGGCTTG
>CBHCMF010000211.1:0-7490 GCA_965974465.1 uncultured Noviherbaspirillum sp. | reverse complement strand
TACGCGTCCTTCAATACCCTCTGGCACCAGCTTGTCTGCGTTGTTTGCCGAATCCTGGAAATAACGGTCAGCCGAGCCCTCAGCCATCGCACCGAGACTACCCATGCCGCGGTAAGACTTATAGCTACGCCCTTGGTACAGAATCACCTCTCCTGGTGCCTCCTCAGTACCGGCGAACATGCTGCCCATCATGACGCTCGATGCACCTGCCGCCAGCGCTTTCGCGATATCGCCCGAGAAGCGAATGCCACCGTCAGCGATACATGGAATATCGCGCCCCTTGAGCGCAGCCGCAACATTGGAAATGGCAGTGATCTGCGGGACGCCGACGCCAGCGACGATACGGGTAGTGCAGATAGACCCAGGGCCGATACCGACCTTAACGCCATCTGCGCCGTGTTCGGCCAGAGCAATAGCTGCTGCCGCCGTAGCGATATTGCCGCCGATGACATCCACTTGCGGGTAATTCGTCTTGACCCATTTGACGCGGTCAAGTACTCCTTTGGAATGGCCGTGTGCCGTATCAACCACGATCACATCCACCCCAGCCTTAACCAGCAGATCAATACGTTCGTCATTGTCAGGGCCGACGCCAACTGCCGCGCCAACGCGTAACTTCCCTTGCACATCCTTGGAAGCGCTTGGGTGCTCAGTCGCCTTCTGGATATCCTTAACGGTAATCAAGCCGCGCAGCTCGAACATGTCGTTGACGACAATCACGCGCTCAAGCCGATGCTTGTTCATCAGTCGCTTGGCTTCGGACAGATCCGCACCTTCTTTCACATATACCAGCTTTTCACGCGGCGTCATCTTAGCGCGTACTTCTGCGTCCAACTCCTCTTCAAAACGCAAGTCTCGGTTAGTGATGATACCCACCACCGTCTTCCCTTCCACCACCGGAAATCCGCTGATCCCGTGCTGCAGTGACAGCGCAATCACATCGCGAATACGCATGGTAGGCGGGATAGTAATCGGATCGCGCACGACACCAGACTCAAAACGCTTGACCTTCGCCACCTCGCGCGCCTGATCCTTCGGCTTCAGATTCTTGTGGATGATGCCAATACCGCCTTCCTGTGCCATCGCAATAGCAAGCCGCGCTTCAGTAACCGTGTCCATTGCTGCGGACAACAAGGGTATGTTCAGCGTGATATTGCGCGACAAACGCGTTTTTAGAGAAGTATCTTTGGGGAGGATGTCGGAATGTGCCGGCACGAGCAGCACATCATCGAACGTGAGTGCTTTTTGGAGTAGACGCATAGTGTTTCCTATAGGCGCAAAAGCGGATTATACAGTAATCCACAAAATACGTCGCTTTTACGAACGTACTGACAGTACAGCTCAAGCCGATTCATTGACAGACCATACAAAGCGTGGCGAAATCCGCTATAGATTTCCATTACAAGGATTAAAATGAAACGCATCCAGTTAAGACCGCTGCTTTCTGCCATCGCCGTGCTGATAGCCATTCACCTGCCAAGCACCGTCATGGCGCAATACGTATGGCTCGACGAAAAAGGGTCCAAGCAGTACTCGGACATCCCCCCTCCTCCCTCCGTTCCCGCGAGCCGTATCCTCAAGCAGCCGAATGGGGCACGTCCCCTCCCTCCGGCTCCACAGGAGTCTAGCGGCTCCCAGGATACGTCATCCCCATCACCCAAGGTCGAACTAAGCATCGCGGAAAAGAATGCAGAATTCCGAAAACGTAAATCGGAACAGGCGGAAAAGGAAAAAAAAGCAGAAGAGGAAGCAAAACGAGCCGCCGACAAGGCGAAAAACTGCGAGCGTGCGAGAGACTATCACCGCGCACTTGAATCTGGCCAACGCATCGCGCATACGGACAAGAACGGAGAGCGCACATTTTTGTCAGATGAACAACGCGCACAGGAGCTACGTGACGCTCGCCGCATCCTCGAAGACTGTAAGAGATAAGCGAAAATCCCGTTTTTTTAACGGGATTTTTTCTCATCCTTTTTCACTGCCCGCTTACGCCGCGATTCTTTTGGGTCGGCAATCAAGGGCCGATAGATTTCGATACGATCCTTGGCGCGCAACACGGCATCCAGCGGCTTGAGCTTTCCATACACACCCACGCGGGTGTTTTCCAGATCAATTTCTGGTACAGCGTGAAGCACCCCGCTCTGCTGAATCGCTGCCTGCAAAGTCGTCCCCTCGGGGACCGATAATTCGCGCAAAATCTGCAGGTCCGGGCTCGCATAACAGACCTGCACCTGTATTTCAGCCATAGAGCACCTCGGCGCGCTTACAAAAAGAATCGACAAAGCTATTCGCGATCATATTGAACACGGGCCCAATGAGCTGCTCCAACACTCGACTGGAAAACTCATAGCGCAGGTCGAATTCGATCTTGCATGCATCCTCACGCAAGGGCTTAAAGTGCCAGGTGCCGGTCAGATGCTTAAACGGACCATTCAGCAAAGTCATGTCGATTGACGTTGGTGGGGCGTTCACATTTTCAGTCGAAAATGACTGTTTCACACCATGATAGTTAATCGCCAGCGTTGCGACTACCTTGCTGCCTTCGCGCTTACTTACCTCTGAACCACCACACCAGGGGAGAAACTTCGGATAGTCTTCGATATTGTCGACCAGGGCAAACATTTGCTCTGCGCTGTATGCCAGCAAAACCGACTTATGAACCACAGCCATTGAACAATAAACCGTTTGTTAAAATATGAGGTTCAATTTTAACTGACCACGCCTATTTCCCCACGCTCATGACCATTGTTGATAATAAAAAAGCCTTCCATGATTACTTTATCGAGGAGCGCTATGAAGCCGGTATGGTGTTACACGGCTGGGAGGTCAAAGCGATCCGTGCCGGCCGTGTGCAATTGAAAGAATCGTACGTCATCGTGCGTCAAGGAGAGGTATTCCTGTTCGGCGCCCATATCAGCCCATTGCCGACCGCCTCTACCCATGTCTCGCCAGACCCTGTACGCACTCGCAAACTTTTGCTCAATGCCGACGAAATCAAAAGGTTGATCGGTAAAGTCGAGCGCGCCGGCTACACGCTAGTTCCGATCAACCTGCATTACATGAAAGGTCGCATCAAATGCGAGATTGGATTGGCAAAGGGCAAAAAGCAACACGATAAACGCCACAGCGAGAAGGAACGCGACTGGCAGCGTGAACAGCAGTCGATTCTGAAACAAAATCGACGGTAACCAGCAAGGGGTGGTACCGTCTGATGGCCTTCTTTACACGCCTTTCTGCGACTTCACCACCTGCATTGCCCCGGCGATCAGCGCGCTGATATCCCCCATGTTCGCTGGCACGATCAGTGAATTATTGGTCTTGGCCAATTGAGAAAAGGCATTCACGTATTGCTCTGCCACCTTCAGGTTAACTGCATCCGAACCACCTGGCTCACGGATGGCAACAGCCGTTTTACGCAATGCTTCCGCACTCGCCTCAGCAATGGAGAGAATTGCCGCGGCCTGACCTTGCGCACGATTGATTGCTGCCTGCTTGTCGCCTTCTGATTTCGCAATCGCGGCTTCACGTTCGCCGGTGGCGATATTGATCTGCTCTTGCTTACGCCCTTCCGATGCTGCAATCAATGCGCGTTTTTCACGCTCGGCTGTGATTTGCGCCTGCATCGCATGCAGAATTTCCTTCGGCGGCGTCAGATCTTTGATCTCGTAGCGCAAGACCTTTACCCCCCAGTTCGCAGCGGACTCGTCAATCGCGCTGACAATTGCCCTGTTGATGTGCTCCCGCTCCTCGAATGTCTTGTCGAGCTCCATGCGACCGATCACTGAGCGCAAGGTAGTCTGCGCCAATTGCGTGATCGCTGCAATGTAGTTTGATGAGCCATAGGAAGCACGCATAGCGTCCGTCACTTGGAAGTACAAAATACCATCCACCTGCAGTTGCGTATTATCCTTGGTGATACAAACCTGACTCGGCACATCAAGCGGGATTTCTTTAAGTGAATGCTTATAAGCGATACGATCAATGAACGGCAGCACAATATTCAGGCCGGGGCCAAGCGTAGCGTGGTATTTACCAAGGCGCTCCACAACCCAGGCATGCTGCTGCGGCACCACATTGATCGTCTTGATGACGAACACCACCGCCACGATGAACAGAACCAAGCTAAGACTTCCGAAACTAATTCCCATGATGCTCTCCCTTATTAATTAACCGTTCCATTGTTGGCAACAATCAAGCGATTCGCACGCACTTCACGAATGACATACACTCCTGAGTGGGCGCTAGCACCATGCTCTAATTCAACATCCCACATGGCGCCACGGTACATGACCCGCGCAGTCCTTGTGCCATGCACGTCTCCACCCCAAACATCGACGGTAAGCATTTGCCCAATATCGAGATTGACATTCGGATCCCGGCCGGCATCGCGCGTGACGTTTTTCCCCCATTTACTACGGTGCAATAAATATGTCGCAACGATCCCAACGACAGCGGCAATGATTAACTGAAAAGCACCACCTCCTCCCGCGATGGCGATAACCCCTCCTGCGGCAAAACCAATCCCGATCATTAACAGATAAAACGTACCTGTAAACATTTCCAGGATCACAAGCCCCCCGGCCAATCCAAACCACAACATCCACTCTGTCATGCGCCCTCCTTGTTCTTATTTTGTTGTTCTATTATCTAAAATAAAGCCCCCGTCACCTGAAAAGCGAAGGGGGCCCAATACACAAGGTACTGCTGTTTTTGTTGGTTATTGTTCGCCAACAACTTAATCCAAGTCTAATTCAAAACGCCAGCGCGTCAAATGCTTTAAAGCAGCTTTTTGCCAGCATACAACAGATGACTTCTAATAAAAACGCGGACAATTTAGCCCGCGTTTTTGCCGATTAGATCTGGAAGTCGAACACCTCAGCTGGCAGAAGCTAATTTTTGCCAAGTATCAATGACCGTATCCGGATTCAGGGAAATCGAAGCAATTCCCTCCTTCATCAGCCATTCTGCAAAATCAGGATGGTCCGATGGACCCTGTCCGCAAATGCCAATGTATTTACCTTGCGCACGACATGCCGCAATGGCCTTCGACAGCAACGCACGAACCGCCAAATCTCGTTCATCGAAGTCTGCAGCAAGCAATTCCATTCCAGAATCACGATCCAATCCAAGCGTAAGCTGAGTCAGATCGTTGGAGCCAATGGAGAATCCGTCAAAATACTCAAGGAACTGCTCAGCCAAGATGGCATTAGACGGCACCTCACACATCATGATCAGGCGCAAGCCATTATCACCCCGTTTCAAGCCATTCTTCTCAAGCAGTTTGACAACCTTTTCCGCTTGTCCCAGCGTCCGTACGAATGGCACCATGATTTCGACATTGGTCAGCCCCATGTCATTGCGCACCCGCTTCATCGCTGCGCATTCCATTTCAAAGGATTCGGCAAAATCAGCAGCCAGATAACGTGCCGCGCCGCGGAAACCGAGCATCGGATTCTCTTCGTCCGGCTCATAGCGTGAACCGCCAATGAGTTTCTTGTATTCGTTTGATTTGAAATCGGAGAGACGAACGATAACCGGTTTGGGCCAGAATGCAGCTGCAATGGTGGCAATGCCTTCGGCGAGTTTGTCGACATAGAAAGCCTTTGGGGAGGCATGACCGCGTGCAACAGACTCGACCGCCTTCTTCAAGTCGGCGTCAATACCGGGATACTCGAGAATTGCCTTCGGATGCACACCGATATTGTTATTAATGATGAACTCGAGACGTGCGAGGCCAACACCGCTGTTCGGAATCGATTGAAAATCGAATGCCAATTGGGGATTACCCACATTCATCATGATCTTCAGTGGCAACGCAGGCAACTCCCCACGCGACACTTCGGTCACTTCGGTTTCAAGCAAGCCATCATAAATCTTACCTTCATCGCCCTCCGCGCAGGAGACCGTGACGAGCGTGCCGTCTTTAAGCATATCGGTCGCATTACCACAACCAACCACGGCCGGCACACCAAGCTCACGCGCAATAATCGCGGCATGGCAAGTACGCCCACCACGGTTGGTGACAATAGCAGAGGCGCGCTTCATCACTGGTTCCCAATTGGGATCCGTCATATCTGCGACCAATACATCACCAGGCTGTACGCGCTCCATCTCAGACGGATCATGAATGACACGCACTGGACCTGCGCCAATCTTCTGACCTATCGCACGTCCGGATGCCAGGACCGTACCGCTGCTCTTGAGCTTGAAACGCTGTTGCGCATCAGTCGATTTCTGCTGCGATTTCACTGTTTCAGGGCGCGCTTGCAAGATATACAATTTTCCATCGCGCCCGTCCTTGCCCCATTCGATGTCCATCGGACGACCGTAATGCTTCTCAATGATGACCGCATATTTCGCCAGTTCGACGATTTCCTGGTCATTCAAGGAATAGCGATTGCGCAATTCAATAGGCACATCAACCGTCTTTACGGAGCGACCGGCTTTGGCCTCACCGGTGAACTCCATCTTGATCAGTTTGGAACCAATATTGCGTCGGATGATGGGTAGCTTGCCTTGCTCCAGCATCGGTTTGTGCACGTAAAATTCGTCTGGATTGACTGCGCCTTGCACAACAGTCTCTCCCAGACCATAACTGGAAGTAACGAACACCACGTCTTTAAAGCCGGATTCTGTATCCAGGGTAAACATCACACCGGCCGCACCGACATCGGAGCGCACCATGCGCTGCACCCCTGCCGACAACGCCACCTCAGCATGGGTAAAACCTTTGTGCACACGATAGGAAATCGCACGATCGTTATAAAGCGAGGCGAACACGTGCTTGATTGCTTCCAGTACGTTATCAATTCCCACCACATTCAGGAAGGTTTCCTGCTGCCCCGCAAAGGATGCATCCGGCAGGTCTTCCGCCGTTGCCGAAGAGCGTACGGCAAACGACATTTCAGCGGAGGAGTCGCTGACTAGACGCTGGTAAAACTCTCGGATCTCCTTTTCCAGCCGCGGTTGGAAGGGGGTGTCAATAATCCATTGACGGATTTCCGCGCCTGCCTGCGCCAAAGCGCGCACGTCATCGATATTGAGCGACGACAGTCGGTCTTCGATGCGTTGCGCCAAGGTAGCACCACCGTTCGCGCTAAACGATAGAAAATCACGGAAAGCCTGTGCAGTGGTTGCAAATCCACCAGGCACACGAACGCCTGCTCCAGCGAGTTGGCTGATCATTTCACCAAGCGACGCATTTTTACCGCCAACGGATTCAACGTCCGTCATTCTTAATGTCTCAAATGATGCTACGTAAATAGCCTCTTGGGTTACCCCATTTGTTACTGCATTGGACATAACTACACCTATTTTGATGATAAGAAATCTGCCTGCGGTCTCTCAATGCCCTGATCTTTTTGTTATTCTTGGCGGGCACGAGTAATGTATCTAGTTGGTTGCCATTTTACCGTGCGCAACAGCATTTTGCCGGACACAATTTAGAAGTTTTTCATGACTTTCATTTATTCAACATTATGCCAGACTCA
>CBHCMF010000210.1:0-7652 GCA_965974465.1 uncultured Noviherbaspirillum sp. | reverse complement strand
CTGCCGCCGCATCCGGACAAGGCAGAGGCAACCGTTAACCAAAAAATCAATCCAGCATGCTTATGATATATGCGCATGATTTCCTTTTCTTCTCATTTGGAGGGATGGGTAATTGGTCGCCTATGCTGGCGATTTCTTGATCTTCCAGGAGTCTCTGCCCCAAATATGTCTCGGCAAGCGATGACATTATGGCGCACGCAGTGCAAAATAATGTCTATTTTGCAATATACTATCCAATTTACAACATGCGCCATCCCATAAATATGGGAATGTGCTGTATCTATTTTCTCCAGAGAAATTAATCTGCACTTAATCTTCCCTGCGTAGCCTGCTCCCATTGATTGAACAGGGAGAAAAACGATGACTACGCTTGCGTTACCTTGTCATTACTCATTCGCCCCGGCACGCAGTGTCACACTGGAAAAAGAGGCTGAGTTTTGCATCGAGCGGGTGGAGCCGCATCACAGGAAACGCCTCCATCTTCAGCAGTTCATCGCCTCTACTTTCTTCGATACTTATGGCGCGGAGGTGTGCCACTTTTGCGATACCTTGATCGGTTGCTGCGACCAGAATGGCCAGTGGGTCGCCGCACTTGGCTTTACCTATGCCAAGGATGGGCGCGCCTTTCTTGAACAATATCTCGATGCGCCGCTGGAAGAGGAAATCGCCTCTCGCATTGGCGTGCCAGTCAGCCGTATGCATATTGTCGAAGTCGGTAATCTCGCCGCCACGCATGTCGGTGCGGCACGCAAGCTCATCGTGTACATGACGCAGTATCTGTATCAACAGCGAATGGTGTGGGTGGCCTTCACCGCCACGCGCAGCTTGCTTAATTCGTTTACCCGGCTTCGTCTCAACCCAACCGTTCTGATCGAAGCCGATCCCCGCCGCTTGCCTGATGCAGGAAAAAACTGGGGCTCGTATTACGCAACAAAACCTCAAGTGATGTTTGGCGACATCCATTCAGGCTATGCACAACTGGCGAAATAATCTTCCCAATACAGACATCCTGATCGCAGGCGCCGACACGGCGTGGAACGGGACAATGTTCGAGCACCGTATTCGGTGCGCGTACGATGCGCTACGAGCAAGACGCTCTCCGAACGCGCCCGTTGCTATTTGTGCTGACAACTCGCCGGAATGGATCGCGATTGATCTTGCGGCTCAGGAACTGGGCATCACGCTTGTGCCTTTGCCCTTCTTTTTCACGGCAGCGCAACTCGCGCATGCGATACGCACAGCTGGCGTGCAGGCGATCTTTTGCATGCAGACTGAACATGCGCATGCCTTCGGCTTTACTGAAAGAGTCGCTTTTGATGGTGCTCTTGTCTTGTATGAGTCGGTACAGGAAAAAACATCCGCCGTACTGGGGGGCGTACAGAAAGTCACCTTTACATCGGGGACGACTGCAGAACCGAAGGGCGTTTGCCTTTCCGCCGCGCAGCAGTGGGAAGTCGCCTATGCGCTTCAGCAAAGTTTGGCCGAGCTGAATATTCGCAGGCACCTCAATCTGCTACCGCTGGCCGTACTTCTTGAAAATGTGGCAGGGGTCTACACGGCACTGTTATCCCATGCCATCAACATTTGCCTGCCTTTGGCGGAGACGGGGCTGGTCGGCGCATCGCGTTTCGATCCCAACACCTGTCTCGATGCCATTCAACGGCATCAGGCAGAAAGTATCATCCTGCTGCCACAGATGCTGCAAGCACTGGTCGCCACCATCGGCGCCAATGATCCGCGTATTCAATGCTTGAAATACGTGGCCGTCGGCGGTGCCAGAACGCCAGCCGCCTTGATCCAAGCGGCCAGGGAAAAAGGCTTTCCCGTCTACGAAGGATATGGGCTATCTGAATGCGGCTCCGTGGTCTCCATTAATCGTCCCGGCGCAGATTGCATCGGCAGTGCCGGCAAAGTGTTACCCAACCGGTTTGTGCGCATTGCCGCTGACGGCGAGATTGAAGTGGGCGGGCAGGGCGTCGCACGCTACCTCGGCGAAGCACCGCATCCCTCGCCGTGGCTAGCCACCGGCGACCTGGGACGTCTGGACGACAATGGCTTTCTGCATATCGACGGCCGCAAAAAGAATATCTTGATCACCGCGTATGGGCGCAATATCTCGCCCGAATGGCCGGAATCTGTTCTTCTTGGCACGGGCGCCATCGCCCAAGCCGTCGTCTTCGGCGATGGACAACCTTATCTCGTCGCTGCTCTCGTACCGCTCGCCGCACACATCGATGATGCACGGATGCAATCCGCTGTGGACCAGGCGAACAGCCAACTTCCCGATTATGCCCGTGTGCAGCGCTGGTTCCGAGTGGAGCCGTTCACCGCCGAGAACCAAATGGCTACCGCGAATGGGCGCCCCCGCCGAGAAGTAATTTGGCACCGTTATCAACAACAGATCGTATCCGCCTATGCAACCTCCGGAGAATGACATGCCGTTTTTCGACATCTTGCGACAATCCACCGAGGCACACCGGCAGCAACTCTTCGCTGTTCCCGTGATTCAGGATGCGCTGCGTGGCGACATTGTCACCGGCCAGTACATCGCCTTTCTGGAGCAGGCGTACCACCACGTCAAGCACACCGTCCCCTTACTGATGGCATGTGGCAGCCGACTCGATGAGAAGCATCAATGGCTGCGGTCGGCGATCGCTGAATACATTGAAGAAGAGATCGGCCACGAAGAGTGGATTCTGTCCGACCTTCTGGCATGTGGCGCAGCCCCTGAGACGATACGTCATGCAAGGCCGCATGCCAGCACCGAGGTCATGGTTGCCTACGCCTACCATCAGATTGACCGAGGCAATCCCGTTGGCTTTTTCGGTATGGTTCACGTACTGGAAGGCACGAGCACCGCACTGGCAACCAATGCCGCCGCAGCCATACAGCGCGCACTCAATCTCCCTGCCAATGCATTCAGCTATCTAACCTCGCACGGGGCCTTGGACCTTGAACATGTGCGCTTCTTTAAAAAGCTGATGAATCAATTGAAGGCTGACGAGGACCAGGAGGCCGTCGTGCATTGTGCACGGATGATTTATCAACTCTACGCCGACATATTCAGAAGCCTGCCCGCCAAAGCGCAGTATGTGGAATGGAAGGTATGACATGACGACACGAAAAGCGAACATGCCATACCGCGCAATACTGACCGGTGCCACAGGCGGCATCGGGCAAGCAATCGCCCAGGAGCTTGCCAGCCGATCCGACTGGTTGATCCTCGTCGGGCGCAATTTCGCCTCGCTACGTGCACTCCAGCAGCAAGTGGGCGAATCCAAGGCACATATCGTCCATGGCGACCTTACGCAAGAGGAAACGCTATGCGCGATCGAACAACGGGCGCGAAAACTAGGCGAGCCTAATCTCTTGATCAACAACGCTGGCACCGGCGATTTTCATGCTTTCGAGACACAGGATGCCACTGCCATTCGCTCGCTGCTGGACACCAACTTGCTCACGCCGATGCTACTGACGCGCAGACTCCTTCCACTGCTCAAGAACGCATCGCAGGCGCAAATCGTCAACATCGGTTCCTTGTTCGGCTATATCGGCTACCCCGGTTTCGCGGCATACGGTGCAAGCAAAGCCGGACTCAGAGGCTTTACGCAAGCCTTAAGACGTGAGCTGGCGGATTCAAACGTTGAAGCTCGCCACTTCATTCCTCGCGCCACCCGTACCGCCATCAATGGCGACATGGTCACCGCGATGAATCGAGAGTTGAACACCACGGAAGACACGCCGGAACATGTGGCGCACGCATTCATGCGTTTTCTGAGCAGCACGCGTTGGGAAGCGACGCTCGGTGCCAAAGAAGCTTTCTTTGTCTTCATCAATCACTTGTTCCCCGCCATACCCGACAAGGCCATCTTTGGCCAGTTGCCGGTCATTCGCAAATACATGCCGAAATAGTTTTTATCTTTATTGAAATGAGATTGCCATGCCGTCCATGACTAAATTCCTTGCCGTCATCACCAGCGCTATTGCCATCACCGGCGCGCCAGCCATCGCCGCCGTTAGCGACGATATAGCGCGACTTCAACATGAATGGGAACGCGTGAAGTACCAGACCGCCCCTGTAGAGCAGGAAAAAGAATTCGAACGTTTGGTTAAAGAAGCAGACAAAGTGGTTGCACAGAATCCGAACCGCGTAGAACCACTGATCTGGCATGGCATTATCGAAGCCAGCTATGCCGGCGCAAAGGGGGGACTCGGCGCGCTCTCTCTTGTGAAAGAGGCCAAAAAAGACTTTGAGCACGCCTTGGAAATCAATCCTGACGCCTTGGCAGGCTCCGCCTATACCAGTCTCGGCACCTTGTACTATCAAGTGCCCGGTTGGCCGCTCGGTTTTGGCGATGACAAAAAAGCACAGGAATTCCTGAAGAAAGGGCTGGCCGTGAATCCGGACGGCATCGATCCGAACTTTTTCTACGGCGACTTCCTGTTCCGAGGTGGTGACTTCGACAACGCCGAACGGGTGTTGCGAAAAGCATTGACGGCCTCCCCACGTCCCGGACGCAAAGTCGCCGACGAAGGGCGCCGCCGGGAAATCAACGCGCTGCTTGAAAAAATCGCAGAGAAGCGCAAATAATGCGGCAGGACGCAAGACAGGAACGGTAAATTGAGGATACTCCTGGTTGAAGATGACGCATCACTGGCATCCGGCCTGCGCCTGGCACTCGAGAAAGCGCATTACGTGATCGAGCACGTCAGAGACGGGAAGGACGCCATCCGCGCCCTCGACAATGTCAGCAGCTTTGACCTCGTTATCCTCGATCTGGGCCTTCCTGTCCTGGATGGTACTGAAGTCCTCAAAGCCATCCGGGGGCATGGAAACATGGTCCCCGTACTCATCTTATCGGCGCGCGACAGCACCAAGGATCGGGTCCTTGGACTCGATCTCGGCGCCGACGACTATCTGATCAAACCCTTTGACCTCGAAGAACTACTGGCACGCATACGCGTTCTCGAACGCCGGCGCAATGGCCAGCCGGTGAACCAACTTCAGGCTGGCGGACTCTTGCTCGACCTCGCCAATTTTTCAGTGCAATGGAACGGCCACGCCGTCGAACTGCAGCCTAGAGAATTCATGCTACTCAAGCGCTTGCTCGAAAACCCCCAACGCGTATTCAGCCGCGCCCAATTGGAAGAATCCCTCTACGGGTGGGGCGATGGTGTGGAAAGCAACGCCATCGACGTGTACGTCCACCATCTACGCAAAAAAATTGCGCCCTCCGTGATCAAAACCATTCGCGGTGTTGGCTACCGCTTCGGCAGGGCGGATGCATGAGCAGCAGGCGGTATTCGATCCGAAGACGTCTCGTCAGCTGGACCCTGGCCGCTCTGATTCTGATCCTCGGCGCCATCGGCTTCGCTGCGCACAACGTAGCACGCCATGAATCGGAAGAGATTTTCAGTGCCCGACTGGCTACCTCTGCCCGCGTCATCGAGGCACTGGTGGCACGCCAACTTGAGAGGGCCACCATCACCCAGCCATTCGTCATTACCTTGCCACCAGAACTGGAACATGCGCAGGGCGACGATCCAATGGAATACGGACATCCCTACGAAAACAAGATCGCTTTCCAAGTCTGGAATAATCAGGGAAAGCTGCTCGCCAGATCGGCCTCTGCGCCCGACGCCGCACTCAGCCCCTTAGTGGCCGGATTCGGCAAGAACACCCTCAAGGAGGAAATCTGGCAGGTATTCGTCCTGCAATCAGGAAATGTCTGGGTTATCGCTGCCGAAAAGGATGAGGTACGGCAAGAGATGGCCCACAAGCTCGGCACCACCATCCTCACGCCATTGGTGATCGGTGGATTGCTCATGCTCTTGGTCGTCAACTTCGTGCTGACCTTCAACATGCGCTCTTTGCGCAGTCTGGCCGAACGTATTTCGGACCGCGAACCCACATCGCTCGCGCAAATCGCATTGCCAGAGGCCCCTGTTGAGCTCTCTCCGATTATCGACGAGCTGAATGATTTGCTGCACCGAGTAAAGGCCGCATTCGACCGTGAACAACGCTTCATTGACGCGGCTGCGCACGAAATCAGGACCCCGCTCGCCGCGCTGCAGCTTCACGTGCAAAATGCCGTACGCGCGAGCACCACCCAAGAGCGAGAAAACTGCCTGGCAGAGGCGATGATTGCCTTGCGCCGGACCATCAACCTCGCCGAACAATTGCTCGCCTTCAGCCGCCTCACCGCAAGAGCCGATACCGAATCATTCGAACGGATTGCGCTGGACGAGATCTGCCGCGATGTCATCGCGCTGCACGAACCCTTGCTCGAAGAGCGTGGCCAATCCATCGGCCTCGACGCGCCGCAAACCCACATGGTGATGGGCGATCGCTACAAGCTTCAGCGGCTTTTGCAAAACCTCGTCGACAACGCCTCGCAACACGGCGCTCCGCGCGGAGAGATCGAGGTCTCCGTCTCGGCGCAGCACGGCAAAGTATTTCTACAAGTCGCGAATGACGGCGAGCCTGTGCCTGAAGAGGAAATCGAGAATATCTTCACGCCGCACTACCGGCTCCCAGGAAAAAAATCACAAGGCGCGGGCCTCGGCTTGGCCATCGTGAAAGAAATTGCGGAACAACATAAAGCCCAGGTCAATGTGCGCAGGAAATCGAACGGGCAAGGGGTGGTTGTGAGTGCGGTTTTTCCAGAGGTGCGATCTGGGGCTGGGGCATAGAAAAACTTAGAGCCGTTTGCCGATCAATGTGCCAAGTGACTCTGAACTGCGACGTTCGAGCTAAATTGAGCATTTTTACCCACCTCGGCAAGTTTCTTTAATTAAATTTCCCTAAAAAGTGCCAGAAATTGAACGCCAACGATGGCTGTAATGCCACTGCTACTTGTTTCAATCCGCGCTTTCATTGGTGGCTTCGATACCACGTGTGGATAGAAAAACTCTAGGTATGCTCTCATCACTCAATATCTCCCGGAACAGTAACCGACGTCCCGCTGGGAATGCTGGGTAAGGTGTTGACGATATAGTCGTATGCCTTCGGCGCCCACTGCTCAGGAGTCTGATATTCCCGATACGCATCAGGCAAGCAGGATTTCAGCATGTCCGTTTGAATTCCCCCGCCAGGGTCCAACGGATATACGCGAACCGATTCCGATACGTCGAGAGCTAAGGACTTGGTAAATCCCTCCACAGCGAATTTCGTCGCGCAATAAGGCGCCAACCCCTGCGCGGCGTACCGTCCCCATCCGGAACTGATATTAATCATGCAGCTCCCCGGTTGCTTCATCAGCAGCGGAATAAATGCCTTCGTCATATTAAATATCCCAACGAGATTGACATTAACGCAGCGCGCAAACTCTTCCGATGAAAGTTCCCACGCCGGTCTGCGGGTATTGATGACACCCGCGTTCGCAAAGACAATGTCCGGGGTTTCGCAGGCGTCGCTTATGTTCCTGGACCAGGCATCCACTTGTTCAAAATCGCACACGTCAACATGGTGAAAGCGATGTGGCGAGCCGAACTCCCTATTCAAGGTGTCGACAGCGCGTCTGTCGTTACCGCATCCATACACTATCCAGTTCTCGCGGGCGAAATATTTGGCAAGTTCTCTCCCTAAGCCCTTGGTAGCACCTGATATGACGATCGTTTTCTTCATTGTGATATATCTACTTTCTCAACTT
>CBHCMF010000209.1:0-7666 GCA_965974465.1 uncultured Noviherbaspirillum sp. | reverse complement strand
ACCGCGACTCGCAATGGATCCGCGTTGCCCAACCCTGGACCGGTAGCCAATACGGTCACGGGTGGCTCCCGAGAGTTGGGGACGAGGTTCTGATCCAGTACGTCAATGGTGATATAGATAGGCCCCTGGTTACCGGCAGTGTCAGTAACGGCACCCACCGACCCGCCCAGTTCCACAATGTTGGCAGCTTGCCGGCCAACAAGACGCAGTCAGGCGTCAAGAGCAAGGAATACAAAGGAGCAGGTTATAACCAACTGGTGCTCGATGATACGACGCAGCAATTGAGTGCACACCTGACGTCCACCCATGCGCGCACGCAATTGAATCAAGGCTGGCTAGGCACCGCACGTAACGAAGGAAAATCCGAGCCGCGCGGTGAAGGGATCGAATTGATCACGCAAGCTGCCGCCGCGCTGCGCAGCGTCGGGCCAATGCTGTTGACCACCGAGCCGCAACCGCATGGCGGCAAGCAGCTCAAACGCGACTTGCTAACCCAGGCACTGACTGCAGCGCTAGCGGCAGCCGATGCCCTGGGCGACTTGGCCGCTCAGCTGGGTGCCAACCAGCCCGAGACGGGTCACGGCGACAAGCTCGTGGACGATGACAAAAAACCGGGCGACAAGGCCGATACCGGGCACCAGACCCACCTCAAGGAAGCGATCGACAATCTCGAACGCGGCTACAACAACGATCCGGACGGCAAGACTGGCGCAGGCAAGCAACGCGGCGGCCAAGGGATCGTGGCGCTGTCGTCGGTGGAAGGCACCGCAATGGCCAGCCAAAAAAGCGTCACCGTAGCCGCCGGCACCAATGTCGACCAAGTCGCGCTGCGCGACACCAACCAAACCACCGGGCGGCGCTGGATCCACAATGTACGCGAATCGGTGAGTCTGTTCGTCGACGGCACCAAGGCCAAGATCCAAGACACCTTTAAGATCATCGCCGCCAAGGGTAATGTGAAAGTGCAAGCGCAGGACGGCAAGATCGAAGCGACCGCACGGAAGGATATTGAAATCACCAGCGTCGATGGCAGGGTCGTCGTGCAAGCGCCCAAGGAAATCTTGCTAGTGGCAGACGGCGGTTATATACGCATCGGCAAAAACATCGAAATCCACAATCCAGGCAACCAGTCGCAAAAGGCCGCCAACTTTGCGTGGTCGGGACCGACCAGCATGACCGCACCTCTGGTGCAAATGCCGATAGCCGATCCGACCGACCTATACGACCAGCATTTCGCCCTGATCGACAAAGTGACAGGAAAAGAAATACCCGGCATACCGGTGCGCGTCATGAATCAGCATCACCAGGCACTGGACATCGAAACGAGCCAAGACGGGAAAACGCCCTCCATTTTTACCGGAGGCGCAGCCGCACCGTTGAAGCTGTATTACACCGGCAATGAAAAAGAAGATCACGACTGGAGCAAGAAATAATCTCCGCCTCTCAACAAGATGATGGACAGCTGATATGGTACAACCACTCGTTAAAAATGCGATAAGCACGAAAAATGAAGACCGCACGGGGATAGACGCGAACACGAATCACGCCAAGCTGGCGAAATATGAAGTGAATATGCGCTCGTTCCACCCGAACAAGCAGTTTGAGCGTGGCGGCTTTCGGTTCCATGGAGATAATCGAGGGTTTTCGTTAGAGGAAAGTTATTTTGAGAAACCTCCCACAGAAAACGATATAACCTCTCGCATCTGGCAACGCTATCAGCTAGACATGGCTCTGGAAGCGGCGACCAACCTCACAAAAACTCCAAGCGCAAAATTGAAACAAGAATCGAATCCCTCCGATTCGGGCCCTTGGCCGTGGAGCATGGCGGGCAGCAAAGAAGATTATAAAAAGAAAGAATACAAACCGAGCGGCACCCTGGAAGCAACTAAGGTAAATATCCCTCACAACGGGCAAAAGGAAGTCGAGGTACGTTCTTGGTACGGCGGCGAGAATCATGCTTTTCTATTCTCCCGCACCATTCATGGACTTACAGAGGGGGCAAAGTCCTTGGTGAGTAAAGACGCCAAAGGGTGGACCCCAGTACCGGTCTTAGATGCGCGTGCTGAATTGTCCATCAAAGTTGAACGCATAGCGTTATACATGGACATCTTGTCGCTAGTGTATGGCGATGGCTTTCCCAACTGTGAAGCATTCATCAAGGACAGTGCGGGAAACAAGGTATTCCTGGGCACGCACGTACGTATAGGAGCGCCGGCTACCCACCTTGCTGGCGATAACAAACGTTTGATGTATGCCAATGCCATCCGGGTCGAAATCGACCGCAATGGAAACTTTGGCGAACAAGTATGGGTATTCGCCCAGGTCGTAGGTGGCCCCCCTGCGCTTCGTGAAGAGTATCCTACAGAGCGTTCTTTTGAGGTAAACGCACCATATCCTAAACCGCATCACGTGGACAATCCGTTTACTGACCGCCCTCCTCGCTTTATCTGGAACTGCGGCAAGCTTGATAGCATTGTCCAGCGGGGAAAAGGTAGTAATGATGGCATGCAGCCGATTCATCTGTCGGCGTTTACACCGATTGAAGAAGTGCGCAAGAAAATAGAGGAGACGTGGGCCGCAGGGCCACTCCACAAAATCACGCGTACCGAATGGAACGATTACCATCTGCACCGCAACCCGAACGAGGGCCGTTCAGAGGACTACTACGATGTATCCCCAGAAAAATGGAAAAAACAATTATGAAGGCGTGGCTGAAAAAGCCCCTGTTCAAATGGCTGTGTGTGCTGCTGATCGTTGCAGCAAGCTACGGCGGATACCGAATTTATAAGGAAATTACGATGCCCCCTCCTCTCGTGTATTTGATTCCCGAAGAATACTTCGGTCCTGTATTTGTGTTTTTTGGCCAGCCAGATGGCGTAGATGTGCAACCTGACCCGTTGGGGCAATCGGTATTGGTGCCGGAGAATGGAGTTGTGAAATTAAAAGCTGCTGTAGATGACGTGATGGGTACGTCCAGTGAAACACATAGAGCTACTTATATGGTCGCCGTTTCTAAGACAGGGCAGCGAAAGGTGTTAAAGATGTTTGCCGGCCCCAGGAAAAAACCTGATGAGTCATGGTGGTGGGGATACTTAGGCAGCAATCTTGACTCACATGAATTCAAAATAGAAAGCGGCAAGTTTAAAGGCTTTTCATTTTTGCCAGCGCATCTTCTGAATGAGCGCATGGTCTTTAACCACGGCGGCTGCCGCCATCAAGGATTTACTCAATACATAGATGAGGTCATGACAGGGAAAATGTCTGACGAAGAAGCGGGGACACCGGCATGCGGTAAATTTCTAGTCGTATCGCCCAACGAATATGACACACTGCCGGATTGGATGTGGGAAGATGCGCAAAGACCCTATGGCTCCATTCAGGAATTCGTCGACGAAGCCAATGAGCACGTGAAGAAGAAAAAAGAGCATTACAAACTGCCTTGAGCCATTGAAGCAAGCTCAGATATATAGCGATGGCATTCCCAACTGCGCGGCTTCATCAAAGATAGTACGGCAAACAAGGTGTTCTCAGGCACGCATGTACGTATCGGCGCGCCCATCATCTATCTTGCAGGTGATCGGAAGCGTTTGATGTGGGCCAATGCCATCCAGATCGAAATCAACCGGGATGGCAAGTTTGGCGAACAATGATGGGATTCAATCACGTCCTGAAAGGTTCACCGGATTTGCAGGATATATACCCGAGGTCGGGATAGGACGAGGTGAGGGAGTCCATAGACATAGTTAGAAAGAACGATGAAACAGTTTCGCCAACATCTCACCAATTCCTTTTTTGCAGCGCTTATAGCCATTCCTCTTGGGTCGTTGATAGTAGGCCTTGTGTTAGGCATCGGGCTGGCCTTTATCGACATTAGCAGCAACGCAGCACCAGCCATGTTCGGCATTGGCCTCCTTATCGCGTTAATGGGAGCCATCCTGAGCATCTTGCCAACGCTGCTGTACGGAGTAGTTGTTCACGCGAGTCTTGCCTACAAAGGTTTCGCCAACTATGGAACGATGATCCTATTCGGGGCGGCACCGGGCGTAGCAGTTGCGGTCGTAGACCCCGGTAGCGGTTTCTGGTGGGTAGCCTTCGGAGTTCCGATCGCACTGCTCACCCATCGATTCGCAAAACGCCGTCTGCCTAGTCCATTCGCGGAAGTAAATACATAATTCCTCGTTACGTTACGCTGCAGTACTTGCAGACGTCTACATCTGGGGGGAGCATCTTCTGCGCTTCATTTTCTGCCGATATAACACTGTCTGAAAAAGCCCCCAACCAAGAGCATGGTTTGGAATAACCTAAACATTATTTACGTATCGGCGTGCCCCAGAATAAATGGAAAAGGCAATCATGAAAACATGGCTGAAAAAGCCCCTGTTCAAATGGCTGTGTGTGCTGCTGATCGTTGCAGCAAGCTACGGCGGATACCGAATTTATAAGGAAATTACCATGCCTCCTCCCCTCGTTTATTTGATTCCCGAAGAATATTTCGGTCCTGTATTTGTGTTTTTTGGTCAGCCCGATGGCGTGGATGTGCAGCCTGACCCGTTAGGGCAATCGGTATGGGTGCCAGAGAATGGGGTCGTGAAATTAAAGGCTGCTACGGGTGTCGTGATGGGCACGTCCAGCGAAACACATAGAGCTACTTATATGGTGTCGGTTTCTAAAACCGGAGAGAGAAAAGTACTCAAAATGTTCGTTAGTGCTTATAAACGGCCTGATGAATCTTGGTGGTGGGGATATTTAGGTGAAAAGCTTGATCTGCATCAATTCCAAATTCAAGGTGACTGGAAAGAATTTTCATTTGTGCCAAAGCATTTGTTAGATGAGCGCATGGTCTTCAATCATGATGGTTGTCGCCATCAAGGATTTACTCCTCATGTACGTGAAGTCATGGAAGGAAAAATGTCTGGCAAAGAAGCAGGAACACCAGCATGTGGGAAGTTTTTAGTAGTAACACCTAACCAGTATTGGAAGTTGCCAGATTGGATGTGGGAAGATGCGCAAAGACCCTATGGCTCCATTCAAGAATTCGTCGATGAAGCCAATGAGCGCGTGAAGAAAAAAAAGGAGCATTACAAGCTGCCTTGAGTCATGAAGCCGCGAAAACGGGAATTCTTATGAAAATTCGAACGGGCAAGGATAAAGCGTGGTATTGCATTAACCGCGTACAAGTGGGCAAGAAAAGCCCGTCTTATCTCGTTACGGTCAAACGGCAAGGCATTAACGTCACCAAGCACTTTTCCGTCTCCGTGCTCGGCGGTGAAGAGGAAGCGTTCAAGGCCGCGCAGGAATGGCGCGACCGCGTGTTGGCGCTTCTGCCGCCAATGACGTATCGCCAGTTGAAAACCTTGGTCAGGGCTAACAACAACAGTGGGATTCCCGGCGTCTGGCGTACCAATCACCCGACCTGTCCATATTGGATGGCTTGCATTGAAACCGGGGCACAAAAAAGGACCCGGAAGTTCAGCGTCAAAAAGTATGGCGAGGAAAACGCCAAACAAATGGCCATCGAGGCGCGTCGGCAAATGCTGCAAACCGGGCAAGACAAATTCTGGGTGGCGACGGAAGCATCGCTGGATTTGACGGTGCAAACCTTTGCCGATCCCAAGGAACTAGCGGCCAATGATGCGCTGGCGTGGGACGACTCTGTACAGGAGCATTTCTTGGAGCGGCTGCGGGCAGAAGGATTGATTGGAAAGCCGCCGACGCCGCAGGTGCGTATGCGCAGTTGTGCTTCGTTGCCTGGATCGATCTGGGAAGCCTGCTATGTCACCATCGAAGGTACAAGAATCCGCCGGCGTTTTTCAGTTGCCAAGTATGGGGACAAAGAAGCGGAATGCTTGGCGTGGCAAGCGTATGACCGGTTGAAAGAGGAATTTTCCTCACCCCAATCGTCAGTCTCCTCTATCGGTTTGTCTGACAAGCTCAATGAATATCCTGCACAACTGCTCGATGCAGTGATCCGAAAACTGTCGCTCAAGAATGATGCTGCGCTTGCACGTACGCTTGGCGTAGCACCGCCCCTCATTAGCAAAATTCGCCGTCGGCGCATGCCGGTGGGGGCAGCGATCCTCGTGCGCATGCTAGAAACCACACAATTACACATCCGCGATCTGTATCGGCTGGCGGTTGCCAGCATGCCGTCCGGGATAACAACCAGCACAGCTGCGCAGCCCGTCACAGACTGTAGTCGGAAGCGGGAGCGCTCTGTGAAGGCGGCGTAGCAAGTGGCATGCACATGCGTTAAGCATGCAGTAAAAGCTGGACCTTCTTCCGAATGGACTACTCTACGCCTCAAGAAGGAAATGTTCGTCCAAAAGCAAAAATGACAAAGTCATTCATCCAAAACATCCTTCTCGTACTCGCCCTCTTAGGATGCATATATTTTTACCTTACGAGCAAGAAAACACCTCCTTGGACCAAGCCATTTACAGGTGCCCGCATTGTCATCAAAGAGGATCTTGATCCTTCATTTTCAAGCTCATGGGTGTACGAAGATATAGAAAAGTTCCAGCAGTCATTCGCGTTAAAAAAGGGGGATGAATGTTTTGTGCTGACATCGCCAGAATGGAAGTGGACTGACTACAAAGATGGATTTACTCTTGCGCCAATTTTCTGCCCAAGCAAAGGAGCGGGGTGGGCAAGTCCCTACATACTGAAGAACTGATTTAAGACCGAACTGAAATAGATGCACTTGCCCACAAAAACTGTGGCTAAGTCTGTGGATAAAGTAACGTATTGATTATAAGCATTTGATATACAAGGAAATATTCCCGCCGATCAAAATCAATGCATGCTTTAAAAATATAGTCGTTCCGACTTGATCTGACAAAAATGTCAGATTACGAATGTTACAAATCGCCCCAAAGCGGAAGTGGCAGCTTCCCGAGAGCAGACATTCAACGTGAAAGTGAGCGGCCTGCGCGGCTTTTCGCGCAGGTCAGCTCGACTGTAGTGTTAGCCCTATGGCAGCTTCTGCTCGACAAGGCGGCCACCTTTGAGCAAGAGGTTGATTGTTACCTTCTTACTCGGAAAGTTTGGAGCGTCGTCACCTGTCACCTCCAATCCGTCGAAGACAATGAGAGTTTCGTTGCTCTTAGAGTTCCGGGTAACTTTGGCATTGAGGTTCATAACTCCCCGCCAGCCTTTTCCGGCAATTGCCACTACATCAATGAGCGAGAAATGTTGTTTCCCTTGTTCATTTGTTTGGGGAGTAAAGGCAGCGAAATACTGGGTGTGATTATTTCCACCACCGAAACCTTCAACAGTGAATACCACCAACGCAAGCTCTTCGCCTTCGCGAACTTTCACAAGCTGAACCATCGTTGCATCGCGATACCAGACAGCATAGCTATCTCGCAGCAGTTCGGTAAGGCGTTGAACCTGCGCCAGGAGAGGCTTAGGAGCCTTGATCGATGCGGGAGCAGCCGAAGACAGGGCGCTGGCGACGAGACAAAGGACAAGAAATAGTCGGCGGATCATTGGGTACTCCATAGGGCTAACTTGTCATGAATCGCAAAATGCCTGATTAACATCGTAGCTTGTCGGTTAACAAACGACGGCAGTTCGCGGGTAGCCCGCACAACCATTAGCTTTCCACCGAATGTTAGAGACCTCCGGCTACCCGATTAGCCGGCGCTTGGGCTGTAGCTCCACTTCG
>CBHCMF010000208.1:0-7690 GCA_965974465.1 uncultured Noviherbaspirillum sp. | reverse complement strand
CAGATCATCGATGTTGATCTTGCCATCCATATACCAATCGACAATCTTCGGCACATCGGTACGTCCCCTTGCCCCACCAAACGCAGATCCTTGCCAGACACGACCGGTAACCAGCTGGAATGGCCGTGTCGAAATTTCTTGACCGGCGCCCGCCACACCGATGATGGTGCTGATGCCCCATCCTTTATGGCAGCACTCCAGTGCCTGACGCATCAGCTTGACGTTGCCAACGCATTCGAAGGTATAGTCGGCGCCTCCTTTGGTCAAACTGACCAGATAGGCTACGAGGTCTTCCTGAACATCCTTGGGGTTCACGAAATGCGTCATGCCGAACTTTTCCGCCAAGGCCTTGCGTCCCGGATTGAGATCAACGCCGATAATCATGTCGGCCCCTGCCAGCCGTGCGCCCTGCACCACGTTCAAGCCGATGCCACCCAAGCCGAACACCACCACTTTTGAGCCTGGCTGCACCTTCGCCGTATAAATCACGGCGCCTATACCGGTCGTTACGCCGCAACCGATATAGCAAACCTTATCGAAGGGCGCGTCTTCACGAATTTTGGCCAACGCGATTTCCGGTACGACCGTGTAATTGGCGAAGGTCGATGTTCCCATGTAATGGAACACCTCCTTGCCTCCGATGCTAAAGCGGCTGCTTCCGTCCGGCATCAGGCCCTTGCCTTGGGTAGCGCGGATCGCTTGGCAAAGATTCGTCTTACGTGATAGACAATATTCGCACTGGCGGCACTCCGGCGTATAAAGAGGAATGACATGGTCGCCTTTCTTGAGGGTCGTCACCCCGGGGCCGACGTCGACGACAATGCCCGCCCCTTCATGTCCGAGAATGGCAGGGAATATGCCTTCCGGGTCATCGCCGGACAAGGTAAAGGCATCGGTATGGCAGACACCGGTGGCCTTAATTTCCACCAAGACCTCACCGGCACGGGGGCCTTCTAACTGCACCGTTTCTATTGCCAGGGGAGCACCGGCCTTGTAGGCAACAGCTGCGCGTACGTCCATTTTTCACTCCTGTTCTTAAAAGTAAACACTTCAATTTTCGATGCAACACATCCATTCACGCTCTTGTCTGCATCGTCCCGGCACCGAAAATGGCGCGGTGCCGTAACAACGCTTTCGATCCAGTGTCACGAATTTGGACAGTATTGTTCACACAACATGCCTTCTAATCTGATTTTTTCCAATCATCTCCCACTTCCAATAATTTTTTGATTGGAGCAATGCTGCTTGGCGGAATTATTTTCGACTTTCAAGACAAGACTTGGACCATATGGAATCCGTAGTGGATGAACATGGGACCGTACCAAGTGGGCATTCAGGGAGAAGAACTGTTAGAGACGATGGCGAACCACATTACCTATGTGCATTCGGTGGTACAGGGGCAAGGCCAGAGCGTGATCAAGCACAAATGGTATGGGTACCTGCCTTCTAGAGAAGAAGGCCCCGATTGTCATCCATCGGAATGAGCATTTCATGGCACGGCATATCACGCTCAGTTCAGCGGCGGCATCGGTTTTCAATCATCACGGTGACATCATCGCGATACTGGATGCCTCCGGCGAATCGCAATGAGACCGGCAACATACGGGGGCTACCCTTTACCCCCTGTCTTCTGTCAAAAATGAGCCGCTTTAGCGCATATTGCGAAATAACTGACACTCTTCTCCTGCTACCGTGGTTTCCTCTGAAAAAGGATACGCGGCGGTTGCAGTATTGGCAGCGGAAAAAGCACGTGCATTGCGGTCGTCGCGAAACAAGATTGGCTTCTCCTGAATTTTCTGCGGCTGTTGTGCATGCTCAATCGCCTCCAAAACGCGATCATGATAGGGCGAGCGTTCGCACACGGGGTCGGCGTTGGCGGGATCCTGCGTAAACAGGTACGCTTGGCATCGACACCCGCCAAAGTCACGTGCCTTCTCTGAGCAAGAACGACACGGATCCTTCATCCAAGCATCGCCACGATATGCATTAAAGACCGCCGAGTCATGCCAGATTGATTGGAGGCTGGCGTCACGCACGTTAGGAAACGTAAGGCCAGGCAGCATGCGTGCCGCATGACACGGCAAGACAACACCATCCGGAGCAACCGTCATAAAGACAGAACCCCAACCGTTCATGCAAGCTTTGGGACGCTTTTCGTAATAATCGGGAATCACGAAGAAGATCTTCATCCGCTTCCCCACTTTGTCACGAAAACGCTGGGTAACTTCTTCCGCGTGCTGCAATTGCTCATGCGTAGGCAGCAGATGATCGCGATTCTCCCATGCCCAAGCATAGTATTGCGAATTGGCAAGTTCAACGTACTCTGCCCCCATCTCGTCGGCCATACGAAGAATTTCCTCGACATGGTCGATATTCAGGCGATGCAGCACAACGTTCAACACCATCGGATAATCATGCGCCTTGATGAGCTGCGCAACTTTGGATTTTAGGTCAAACGTGCGCGTATGGCTGATGAAATCGTTCAACTCGCGCGTGCTGTCTTGAAAAGACAGTTGGATATGATCCAGGCCGCCCTCCTTGAAGGCATGAATGCGTTTTTCCGTCAGTCCAATACCTGAGGTAATCAGGTTGGCGTAGTATCCTAAACGACGTGCTTCGGCGACGAGAATTTCCAGATCATCCCGCATCAAGGGTTCGCCGCCGGAAAATCCAAGCTGCGCAGCACCCAAGGCCCGCCCTTCGCGCAATACCCTTAGCCAATCGTGAGTGCTCAGATCGTCACCGTAGCGTGTGTAGTCAACCGGGTTATAACAAAACGTACAATGCAACGGGCACTTGTACGTCAGTTCCGCCAACAGCCATAACGGCCCGGAAATGTGGGGGAAAATCGATGTGCTCTGCATCTTTTAACCCTCTTGGCGCGCCTGCAATTTAACCAAAGTCAACGTTTTATTTCAGCGATATCCCGCGCAAAAACCCCAAGAGCACCGGATTTCTCATCGCATGATCGATGTCTTGAATATTGAGCTTTCTGTTTTCGGGCAGAAAGCGCATCGACACAGAGACATTTGGTTTGATATTCACGTCGGCATAGACTTCATCTTCAAAGCTAGGCCCCTCACTAGCGTCTTTCTTGTAGGAATAGACCAAAGTAACCGGTGCATCGATGTTTTGAAGATGATCAGTTTGGAATAATAAAGTTTCAGCTG
Organism: uncultured Noviherbaspirillum sp.; assembly: GCA_965974465.1. Lineage (GTDB taxonomy): Bacteria > Pseudomonadota > Gammaproteobacteria > Burkholderiales > Burkholderiaceae_D > Noviherbaspirillum. The sequence continues at coordinate 4,520 of CBHCMF010000208.1, read as the reverse complement.
GTGATATTGCCTGGGCCAAGCTCGCCTGATGCGTAACGAGACATGCGCCAACGCAGAGCCTGCCCGAAAGGATATTTCTTACAACCGAATGAGTAAATCATTACACCACTGAATGTGTAACGCGACACAACCTCAGGACGAATCCCGTTCCCTAGGATGCCCATTCGACGTCGACGCATCCCTGAGTGCCCGATACAGATTACAGGCATCCCGAATGTTCTCAATCAGCAAATGGTCTTCCCATGGCTTGACCAAAATTTTGTAGATGGCACCCTTGTTGATCGCATTGACTACCGATGCAATCTCAGTGCCTCCAGTGAGTAAGATGCGAATCGCAGCGGGGTGCAGACTCTTGGTTTGCGCAAGAAAGTCAATGCCGCTTTTTCCTGCAATATTGAGATCCGCGATGACGACCCCGACGTTATTACGTGCAAGCAGCTCATATGCCTGGTCCACCCCTGACGCAGTGAGCACATGCAGGCCTTCCTTGTGCAGCAGCCCCCGCAGTGCTGTACCGATGTGCTCATCATCATCCACGATCAACAGCGTGTGCTCCCCAGATGGCGTGCATGAATGCACAGGCAGCCGCCGATCTTGACGCAAAAGCGTTGTCATATCTGTTGCAGAAAGCGGGGGGCTGAATAAAAAGCCCTGCATCTCCGGGCAACCTTGCTTTTGTAGATAGCCAAGTTGCGCCTCGGTCTCAACCCCTTCAGCAATGGCCCCCAGACCAAGCTTTTGTGACAGTGCAAGAATGCTACGCACAATGTCCGCTCCGCCGGTATTGCTAGTGACGTCATGGACGAAGGAGCGGTCAATTTTGACGCGATCCACTGGAAAACGGCGCAAATAAGACAAGGATGAATAGCCGGTACCGAAGTCGTCCAATGAAAGGCTGACACCCATACGTTTGAGCTCGTGCATCGTATTGATCACACGCTCTGAATTGTCAATGAGTAGACTCTCTGTAATTTCCAGTTCCAGCCACTCTGCACCAAGGCCAGTCTCTTGCAATATCTTGGCAACATCACCAGCGAAGTCGCCTGTGGCGAACTGCCGAGCAGACAAATTGACAGCAAGGCGAATGGGTGGCAATCCCATTTTTTGCCAAATGGCCGCTTGCGTACAGGCGGTATGCAAGACCCAAGCCCCCACCTCCCCCATCAGGCCGATCTCTTCCAGGATGGGGATGAATTGCACCGGCGGAATCAAATCTAGCTGAGGATGGCGCCAGCGCAACAGTGCTTCAACACCGACGATGGCTCCGGATCGTAAACTGACTTGCGGCTGATAATGGAGCTCAAACTCGCCCCGGGCTTGTGCCTGACGTAGTTGGTTAGAGGTAGTTAATCGCTGTTGCGCCGCGAGATTCAGCGCCAGCGTAAAAAATTGATAGTTGGCGCGGCCTTTCGCTTTGGCATCGTACATTGCAGCGTCAGCGGCCTTCATCAGACCCTCCGCATCGTTACCATCTAAGGGGTAGAGGCTGATGCCAATACTGCTACCGAGTTGCAACACATGCCCTTCGATCGTAAAGGGGTGCCCCAACACCATTTGAATCTTTTGCGCCACCGCTGCCGCATCGCGATTATGGCGAACTTCAGCGAGACAGATGACGAATTCGTCGCCCCCCAGGCGGGCAATGCTATCGCCTTCGCGCAGACATTCCTGCATACGCTGACTGACCTGCTGCAAAAGCTGGTCGCCAATGTGGTGGCCGAGAGAATCGTTGATGTGCTTAAAATGATCGAGATCGATGAAGAGAACTGCGACCAAGGTCTTGTAACGGCTCGCCCGTACGATTGCTTGGCACAGGCGATCTTCCAGCAGAAGCCGGTTCGGTAAGCCAGTTAGAGCATCGTGGTGTGCCATATGACGGATGTGTGCTTCATCCATCTTGCGTTCGATGGCGATGGCAGCAATGCGCACCGCCAGCTCAATCAGCTTCAATTCCGGCGTGTCCGGCGCGCGTGGCTGTGGATAATACATAGAGAAAACACCTAACACCTTGCCGGCACCGGAAATGATCGGATGAGACCAGCATGCTTGAAGTCCATGCGTAACAGCGAGTTTACGATGCTCATCCCAGAGCGGATCTTCAAAGATGTTCGTCACGACGGCTTGCTCACGCTTGCAGGCTGCCGCGCCAATGCAGCAGGCATCCGGCCTGATGACTAAACCTCGGAACGCCTCAGTAAATGTCTTCGATAAGCTGTACGCAATACAGGTCTGAACACGCTGGCCGTCATTGTCGAGCAACAGGATGGAGCTCCGCATGCCGTCATATTGCGCTTCGATACACGCCTGCAGGGCAGCCAGCGATTCCTCCAGCGGCACATCGAGTGCAATCATTTCGAGCACGCGATTTTGCCCCTCGCGAAGCGCATCGGCACGCTTGCGCTCAGAAATATCACGCGCGATGCCGGTGAAGAAACGTTTACCGTTTTGGAAAAACTCACCAAAAGAAAACTCCAGCGGTACCGCGTACCCCTTTTTGTGTACACAGGCAATTTCAACGCCCTGGGAAGATTGCTTACATTGTTCCTCATCCTTCTTTCTGTGGATGTCCTGCAGTGGTATATGCCGCAGATGCGGAGGCATCAGCAGGCCCATATCGCGGCCGATCAGTTCGGCAACCGGATAGCCAAGAATTCTTTCCGCTGAGGTGTTGACGAAGACAATGAGGTTGTTTTCATCGACCGTGATGAACACATCACGCGCTGCCTCGGTCGCAGTCCGGTAACGCTGTTCGCTCTGATAAAGCGCATCCTGCACGGACTGCCTCTGCTGGATTTCCCTCTCCATCTGTGCCGTCGTGTTTTGCAGAGCGCGGGTAATCTTTTCGTTTTCGTGCAATGCCGCTTCCAGATCCTCGGTGCGGCTACGCACTTCCTCTTCCAGGATGACGGCGGTCTGAAACAGGCTGAAATCGGAGCCATGCGCGCTCGTGCTGCGCTCGGCGCGGTTCATCAGTGCTTCAACCATTTTTTTCAGACGCGCGATTTCCTCTCGCAAGGCCTGTTCTTCATGCTTAGGAGGAGGCATGACGGATTCAGCCATCGCTCGACTCTTTCACACTGCCGATGGCGATACCAACAAACGTTTGATTCACATGCACGCCACCGAACTGTTCACCGTAAGTATTGAAGCCGACGGTGTTGTACTTGCCGAGTAGGTGAGCGACTCGTTCTTTCAGGCCAAATTGTATGATTTCAAGATTACGCAAGACGCAATCGCAGCCGAACACGACTTGCGGCATTCCTACTTGCTTCTCTACACGCAGGAGTGTCTGTGTTAGATTTTCCACCAGGTCAACGCCATGCACGACCCGGAGCACCAAGCCTTCCTCGATCGCGCAGTAGAAGGTCAGACTGCCGTCCGGATTGACCTTTTGTATGGCACGAACGTAATCCATGCCGTTGATCAGCACCACCACGGGAGAGGCAGCAAACCGCATGGGATCGAGGTCGTCAACGTCTACACCGACCAGCCGCGCATATGCCTCTGCGGCCGGCAGACCATTGATCTCTCGCACGATCCTTTTTCTGGCATCGGCCGCAGTGACCACCATTCTTTCATTAGTAGAAATAAAATGCTGGGTCTTGAAGATCGTAAACGGCAATGAAGTGGTGCTAAGAATCAACACTGCGCTGTCAGTATGGAAACTCCCCTCATAATAGACATAGGTCTTGCCGAACCGCAGGCCGTCGCCAGCGGACCCACCAAATATCGGAATACGTCCAAGGGAATGCTGCAAAGCCCGGGTCACAAGTTCTTCCCTAGTCGATAGGCCGTCAATCAGTAAGAATGCAAAACTGTCGTTAGGCGTGGCGTGCGGCGCTTGTGCTTGCAGCTGCTGCAGCAAGCTCTGCGCAAATAAGTGGCCACGTGCCATTTCAAAGCGGTTCAAATTCCCAATGTGACCCACGACCGCCGTGCAAACGTCGGCTGGGAGACTCGCGCCGGTAAGGCTGTTCTGGCGGTATCCGGCGGGGCCGATTTCCCCAGCCGTTGTACAGCCTACCACCTGTACCCCGACAAACAGACGAGCCATTTCGGCGGCGACGAGTTCAAGATCATATTCGCTTGAACAAAAGAATAGGACCAGCTCCATATCGGGCTGGGCAACCGCAGCATGGAACTCGCGTACCGCTTCGCGAGGGTCCGCTGCGTATGACTGCGCCGTGCGTATCTGCTGCCGGATACTCATGGTCATCTCCGTCGGCACGGCCTAAAAAGACAGAGGGCCGTTTAGTAAGTTGACTATAGTCAACAATGTTGCCTCACGTCAATGATTGTTTCCATAGTCCCTGTCGTATCGCCACCAAAGTACAAGCAATGCATTTGGTCGTCCAAGTAATACCTGACAACCCATGTATATAGAGACGGCGCCATGCTTACCTCAGGCATGGCACCATAGGTCTTTTGCGCGGCGGCAGGCAGCCACGGAACGCACGGGTTGAACGCTAGTGGTCCGTCACACGCCAATTTTCGGTGTATGCCGAGGTGATCGGAGGCGA
>CBHCMF010000207.1:0-7726 GCA_965974465.1 uncultured Noviherbaspirillum sp. | reverse complement strand
ACATAGGGAAGTTCGGTCCGTGCAGGACAGCGTCACGCGCGGTGCGGGGAAGACGGCGCCAAGCATTGTTTTTTTATCAATTGACGGGCGGCATTATAGCTGCAGCAGTAAGAGATTGTCATCTGTTCAATTTCTTGCTGGGTGAGTTGGTTGAACCTAGATCCGGCAGTTGACCGCTTACTTTTGCCTCGGAAGCCACATGGACATTCACTTTCTTTCGTTCGACAACGCTCACCAATTGGGTGAGAGCACTACCGGCGCGATTGCACACTTGCAGTGCGCGTGTCCGCTTGCAAGCGGACAACATATTGTCTGAAACCCCAGCTACCCCTTAGCTAGAGGACCGGGAAAATGCACCCTCGCACTTGTCCAACTGCCGGATCCAGATTGAAAGCACTGAGCCCTCCGACACATTCTCGCCTACGCCAATCGGCAGGACATCACCCTAGATTGGCTTGGCACGCACGTCCCTGAGCGCGCCATACATTCTCTTTTTTCCTCCAAAGACAGTTTCTTTATTTATCATTTTTGCCTCATCCGCTATGATTGCATGTTTTACAATTTTTCAAATGTTGAACGATGACGCAAAGCCACTTTCTTCGTTTCTTTGCCACCTTCAGTCTCTTGATCGCTAGTCATGTTCAGGCAGACAACCTCACCGACAAGGATTTCATAGACTGCCGAGTACTCACGGGTGAAAAAAAACAGGCGCCTTACAAAACATTTGTCGATGAATTGACGCAAGCAGCCGCCAAGGGTGATGTGGAAAGCGGCTTTAACCTTGCCAGTCTCATGAATAACCGCTTCGTCTGTCTGGAAAAGGCGCATCTTGGCAAAACCCGCTGGACAATGACCAGAGAAACGCCAGGTACGCAGGAGGTCGAAACGGTATACCGGCAGCCCACATTAAAAAACCTGACGCAATATCCAGAGGCATATGCAGCCCTGCAAGACGCTATTGCTGCCTATCAACGCATTGCCGAGTCCAGCCTGCCTGCGCGCCTCATCCTGGGGACTTACTACGCAGACTACAACGATGTGCTGGGAAAGAAAGAAGATGGCTATTTCTACCTTGCCAGCGCGTATGAGGCAGAGTGCGGCGCAGCTCAAGCCAATACCAAGAAAAATGAACGCTGCACACCGCTGAAAGAGAAAAAGATGCTGTACCAGCCCCTACTGAGTGGTACCGAGCGTGAGGCACTTGATCAAAAAGCGAAGGACTGGGCAAAACAGTACATGGCCAAGTCCACCACGCGATAAACCTGCGCGATGAACTTGTTACGCTATTTGGCGGGGATTGCCCTGCCCGTGCTGGGAAGTGCCGCGCAATCCGCAGAATTTTTCAAGGACTGGGCGATCAGCTTTCAGCATCACTGCATTGACCTGGGCCAGTCCATCCCAAGCGATCTGAACTTACTGAGCCCCGTCATTTAATACACACGATTACCCCAATGGGGGCGATTCATCACACGCTCTACCCTATGTTACGTACATCGCACTATCACATCGCACTGCTTGTCACATTTCTTACCTTGTCGGGCTGCTCGGATAAAAAAGCGCCTTTGCCACCACCGGCTGCAACTAATGCAGCAACCCAACCGCCTCAAGCGCCAGCACCTATTGAGGAACCGCCAGAAGAAGCGACATTGATGCGTGCGGTTTTCGGTGCCAATTATGACGCCAACCGTAAACGAGCCACCATCAATCAATCTGGTTCTGCCGTCACGGCGTTGGCTCAAACAGCCTTGCCGGATGGTGAAATGCTGTTGTTAACCCACTTACAGTTATTGGATGATAAGGGCAACATCGCCGATGGGGAGCTGGAGCTCAGCATGGGTTCGTTCAGCCTATATGTCCTGCGCAAGCAAGATGGCACATGGAAAGTCACCAAGCGCCATGAAGACTTTAGTCCCCATGGCTGGCTCGGCGATTCCGGCATGGTGCGTTGGATGCAACTGGGGCAAGGTAAAACCGGATTGGCTCTTGTACGTGCCGACATATGGGAGGGACTGCCATTTGAAATGCTGCACCTGTATGACGTCAGCCATGGCAATATCCGAAATCTCACCAACCTTGGTATCAAGGTGCACTCTGATAATAACCACCTATGCGAGCTGCACCTGCGCTGCTGGGACGTGACTGGTAAGTGGAAGCAGGCCGCAGCACCAGCTGGCACTGACTACCCTGATGTGCTGATTGAATTTACCGGCAAAGTGCTGGAACCGGTCGAAGGCGCTACGGAAACCACAGCAGACACGGATCCGAACATTGCCCGCACGACCAAACCGGTCAAAGCACAAGCGCGCTACCGCTTTGATGGCACCTCGTACAAGCTGATCGAAGGCAAAAATGCGGCTCGGGAGCTCTAGATGATGAGCACAACGCGTATCAATCCGCACGGCAAAACACCTGACCGCAACAGGTCAGGAACCAATGTATTACCGCCACACAGTCATTCATAACACGCTCTACCCCATGCTACGTACATCGCACTATCACACCGCACTACTTGTCGCATGCCTTGTTCTGTCCGGCTGCTCCGACAAAAAAGCATCTTTGCCACCACCGGCTACCGCTAACCCTGCGGTACAGCCGCCTCAGGCGCCGGCACCTGCAGAGAAACTGCCAGAAGACGCAACATTGATGCGCGCAGTTTTCGGTGCGGATTACGACGCCAACCGTAAACGTGCCACCATCACTCAGCCTGTTTGGAACAACCCTACTGAGCGTACCTCATATGCCGTAACGGCATTGGCCAAAACGGCCTTGCCAGACGGTGAAGTGCTCTTGTTAGCCACGACACGGGCATTGGATGCTGATGGCAGCCTCTACGATTTGCAGTTCAGCGCGAGTTTGATCAATCCGCTCAATCTATATGTCCTGCGCAAGCAAGATGGCAATTGGAAAATCATCAAGCGCCACGAAGAGTTTGACGCTGGTGGCTCGTTCCGCGATTCCGGCATGGTGCGTTGGGTGCAGCTGGGGCAAGGTAAAACAGGATTGGCGGTGGTGCAGGCCAACATGGAGGAGGGATTCTCGTCTGAAATACTGTCCCTGTATGACGTCAGCCATGGCGATATCCGAAAACTCACCCACGACGATATCACCGTGCACTCCGATAACGACGGCGCATACGAGCCGCGCGAATTCTGCTGGAACGTGACTGGGAAGTGGAAGCTGGCCGCCGCACCAACGGGCACTGATTACCCAGATGTGCTGATTGAATTTACCGGCAAAGGGATGAAGAAGGTAGACGTCGCCACGGAAGACACCGATTCGAACACTGCCTGCACGACTAAACCGGTCAAGGAAAAAGCGCGCTACCGCTTTGATGGCACTTCGTACAAGCTGATCGAAGGCAGCGCCCCGGTTTAATAACTCTAGAAAATAAACGCACACGTATCTCTTTAACCGCATTACCGCCACACGGCCTACCCTTAACACGCTCTACCCTATGTTACGTACATCGCACTATCACATCGCACTGCTTGTCACATTTCTTACCTTGTCGGGCTGCTCGGATAAAAAAGCGCCTTTGCCACCACCGGCTGCCGCGAATACTGCAGCACAACCGCCTCAGATACCTACACCCGCGGAGGTGCCGCAAGCAGCGGAATTGATGCGCGCCGTTTTCGGTACCGATTACGACGCCAGCCGTCAACAAGCCACACTTACACTGTCTAATCCAGACGACGCTACTGAGCGTTCCCCGTATGCGGTAATGGCTTTGGATCACACTGTCTTGCCGGACGGTGAAATGCTGTTGTTAACCAATGCACGGCTATTGGATGATAAGGGCAACCTCTTCAATCCGGACTACAGCATGGGTTCGCTCAGTCTATATGTCCTGCGCAAACAAGATGGCGAATGGAAAATCATCAAGCGCCATGAAAACTTTGACACCGATGGCTCGCTCGGCGATACCGGTACAGCGCGTTGGGTGCAACTGGGGCAAGGTAGAACAGGATTGGCATTGGTGAAGTCCGACATGTTGGACGGATTTGCGTCTGAAATACTAACCCTGTACGACGTCAGCCATGGCAAGATCCGAAATCTCACCAAAGACGGTATCGCGGTGTACTCCGATAACAGCGGCGTATGTAAGCCACGCGTGCTCTGCTGGGAAGTGACTGGTAAATGGAAGTTGGTCACCGCCCCAGCCGGTACTGTCTACCCGGATCTGCTGATTGAATTTACCGGCAAAGAAATGGATCCAGTGGAAGGCGCCACGGAAGACACTACCCCGAACATCACCCGCACGACCAAACCGATCAAAACACAAGCGCGCTACCGCTTTGATGGCACTTCGTACAAGCTAATTGAAGGCAACAACCCAGACGACGGTTATGAGAAAAACCTGCTTGTGTAAGGTTTAGGCGCCGCGCGGGAATAACTTGCACATTTTTGCCGGCCGTATCGGGTGTGCTACGGCGTTGCTTGTCGTTGCCATAGCCTCGCTATGACTCCTCCCCACGCCTTGCATCGCATCTCGCTACGACCGCCACATTGCACCAGTTATTCCTGTGCGGCGCCTAAGGGACACATGCCCCACTCACATGGTCGATTCAGAACACGCTCTACCCTATGCTACGCACATCGCACTATCACACCACACTGCTTGTCGCATGTCTTGCCCTGTCCGGCTGCTCCGACAAAAAAGCCCCTTTGTCACCATCGGCTGCCGCTAATACAGCAGCAACGCAACCGTCTCAAACACCGACACCTATTGAAGAACCGCTAGAAGAAGCGACATTGATGCGTGCGGCTTTTGGCGCCGATTATGACGCCAAGACTGAACAAGCTATCACCAATCTGCTTGATCCGGATGAGCCTTCCTCCCATTACACTGGTGTCGTAACGGCTGTAGCGCATACAACCTTGCCTGACGGCGAAACGCTGTTGTTAACCAATGCACGGGCATTGAATGATGAACCTCCTTCGCACGCCAGCATGGGCTCCCTCAGTCTATATGTCCTGCGCAAGCAAGATGGCAAATGGAAAATCATCAAGCGCAATGAAAACTTTGATGCACTAGGCGCGTACGGCGATGCCGGTACGGCAGACTGGGTACAACTAGGAAATGGGAAAGCGGGATTGACCATGACGCCCCACGACTTCTGGCTTGGAAGTCCCCAAGAATGGCTGGTCCTATATGACGTTAGCCATAGCAATGTCCGAAGGCTCATCAAGGAGGGGGTCCAAGTGCAATCCGGTAATATGGGCGATTGCCTGCCACACAAAGCCTGTTGGAACGTGACTGGTAAATGGAAGCTGGTCGCTGCGCCCTCTGGCGTCGACTACAACGATCTGGTGATTGACTTTACCGGGGAAGAAATGGATCCCGTGGAAGGCGCGACGGAAGAGACCGATTGGGACGTTGCCCGCACCGCCAAACCGATCAAAACTCAAGCGCGCTATCGTTTTGATGGCACGACGTATAAGCTAATCGAAGGCAAAAATCCAGCTTAATGGTTCTAAACGATGAACGCAAAACTTATCTCTTTTTTTGTTCTGTTCTACCTGTCGTCGTCAACAGCGGCGGCCAGCTTCGACTGCAAACGGAGCAGCACACAGACTGAAAAGCGCATTTGTGAAGAGCCTGCTTTATCCGCGTTGGACGACAAGCTCAACCGTGCGTATCAATCTGCTTTGCAAAGCAGCACGCAGCCCGAGGACATCCGATACAAACAAAAAGTCTGGCTGCGTCAGGTCAGGAATAAATGCATCACGACTTCCTGTCTGGTTGAAGCTTACGAAACGCGTATTCGCCAGCTCTCATCCGTGCAGTCGACAACAAGCAAAAATTTAGCAGACTGCCCTCTCACCGAAGCGAAATTAAGAGGCGCCTGGGAGAGAGTATCCGATGCCGGTTTTTTTGAAGAAATGGCATTTGATTACGCCGATGCGGAAAGAACATTCGATTCGTGGCTTCATCACCGGCCAGAAATCGCCGGCGGCGCATGGCGCTTAGAAAACTGCGTTCTCTTTATACGACATCCCACTGAAGACAAACTCAATTTCGCGTTTACGGTGGTTCGGGTGCAAGGAGATCGGATCTATCTTCGTGAGGAAGGCGACAAATCCGATGCTGTCTACAAACGCATTAAACCCTAATTTGCGCAGCGCCACGTTCATTGCGGAGCAGGCCAAGTGAACGCAGAACGCAGAACCAATTCAATTCATTTTTTAAATAAGCATGACACTTTCCAAACGTTTTCTCGTAAGTATCTTGGTGCTTCCCATGCCGTTCTCAGTGATGGCAAAAAATGGGGCGGAGCTGACTTGTTCTCCCAGCGCCGCGCACCAGGAGGCGATCCATCTCAAGCAAGCCCCGCATGGGGCGAAAAGACTCAATAAACACAGCGTTGAGGTCCGTTGGCAAGGCAACAAGCAGGTCTTCAATGACAAACCGCCGTATGACGAGCCTCTTGATGGTGTGAGATGGACCTATTGCGGCTATAACGCCAGAGTAAAGATGCACCTGCTTGAAAAAGTGGATGGCGAGGTTTTTACTGGCGCGATGCTCGATGATGAATCAGGCGCCCTATTGCCTGCAGGCAATTCCGTATTGTTTTCACCCGACTTCAAATACTACTTGGCCTACGAACAGGAAAATGGCCGAGACGGTGCGACGCTCAAGCTGTATCGACGCAATGGTACCTTGCAATGGGAAGGTTACGACGGCATATTAACGCCGGATGGAACAACCATCGTTGCCTTTTTTGAGAAAACCTATTGGAACGAGAAAGGACGTCTACAGGCATCCGCCACCTGCCTCAATGACCGTAAAGCAGGCATATTGACGCTTACCCCGAAAGGTAACGGCCAATGGCAATGGATGCCTAAGGTCCGTTGCTAACGACAGCTAGAAAGCTTCCCTCTTTGCCCATGACATCGCGTTCATTCATCGCACTGGTTTCGGCATACCTGACCATCGGAGGTGCCGTTGCGGCGGATACCTCTTCGACGGGAATAATCCCGCTTAAGCCTGCGCCTGCTCATCGTATGACAAACGGTCTGCTTGAGTCGGTTTGCCGACGCCTGCCCATTCCATGTACGCCGACAACGACCAAGGCACTAGTAGGAAGCAAATCGCCGCGCGGCCCCTTATATCTCATTGACGCGTCACGCCCCATGTTCATCGCGCTCGATGCCAATGATCCACACAATGCCAATCGAGCACGCCAGTGGGACTTTTCCAGCTACAGCCATTCCCATCCTCCCGTTGCGGATGGGAGTGTCCCCGAACTTTTAGGAATTTATCCAGCACTCTATCGCGTTGGCAGTGACAAATATGCCGTCGCTATTCTCAGCGACTTCCGAGAGATGTATTCCGGTGGCGGCGCGTACTTTCAAATAGCCGACTTCGTCATCCTAAGTAAGGATAAAGAGCCTGGTGTCCTGTCCCCTGATGCCAAGCGAGATGTTGCCTATCCTGCCGTTCCTTTCTCCTGCTCTAAGATGGTTCGCGCTTGTTTCTCAGAAAGAGAGTACAAGACCTCGCCGCATTGCCATGACGAGAGCAATGGGTATCTGACGATTCAGTTGCCGAGCGCAGGTCGCCCTGATGCACCTTGGACCTTCGTCTGGCACCAATCTGAATGGCCAGCGCATGTGAGAAAAAATAAGGCAGACTCCTTTTCTTCTCAATTTATCGTACCCGCGGAAAACAAGCAGGGTGGGCCGCATGCCCTGCCCGATGACATTGCATTTTGCGGTGGCCCTG
>CBHCMF010000206.1:0-7754 GCA_965974465.1 uncultured Noviherbaspirillum sp. | reverse complement strand
TGACTCATCGTGGCGTCGTGTGGCGTGCAGAAATGGCATGGATGCGCACCGATAGTGTGGGGAAGAACGATTTTACGCATAAAAAGCCGCAAATTTGGCTGGTTGCGGGCGGTGAATGGAATCTGGGGAATAGTACTACGCTGGGTATTCAGGGGACCCTGTTGCACGTCATGGACTTTCAGAATCCCGACGATATCGCTGACCCCATTTTTAGGCAAGTGGCGCAGCGCCAGGTGCGCGTCAGCAATCAAAGCGCTGTGACACAGTCCGGCATCACTTGGCGTTTGGCCAGGAACTGGTGGAACGACACCTTGTTGATCGAGACCAGCGGCGTGCTGCTTTGGACGTCCGGAAGCGGCGTATGGCGGACCAAGATCGCTTACGCACTGACCGATCATTGGCAGTTGCAGGCAGGTACTGATTATTACTTCGGGCCGGATACAACGTTTTTCGGGCAGCTGCGCAAGAATAGACTTCTCTATGTGCAGGCTCGCTTGAACTGGTGATGATCTATTTGGGGCCGCAATCGTGTATGTCTTGAAAGCGTTGACAACGGCAGAAGGAAGGGGAATGGCGTCTTATGCACGGTAATTTCCCTGCGCAACACACTTTCTGCTGCCGCCAGTCATGACATGCGCATTTCAGCGGGCAGCGACATATCCAGGGTAGAGCAATTTGCTCTTCGAGAGAAGGTAGGGTGCGCCTCGCGCACCTACGCCTTTTTCTTGTGATGGTATCGGTGCGCAGAGCGCACCCACAGTTCCTGGTGAAGTATCAGGGCTAGGCTACCTTCGCGGCCCGTCGCTGCAACACAAAGATCGGTTGCGCCCAGTGTGTATCCTTTTTCTTCTTGCTGGTGATCAGCGTCAGTTCGGACGGATCGTAGACGTCGGTATTGTGTGTCAGTGGCGTCGTCATCAGATACTGCGCTTCGGTATTTTTCAGGAACTCGCCGACCAGCTGGATGTTGCGGATGTCCAGGTGGGCAAACGGCTCGTCGATGAACACAAAGCCGCCAGAACCATCGTCCGATTTCAGCAAGCCGATCAGTAGGATCAGCGATTTCATCACTTGCTGTCCGCCCGATGCCTCGCCGTCGTTCAATCCGATCGGCCCCTTGCCGTCGAACTTGAAGCGCACATGCAGGCCGGCTTGTGCTAATTGCACGTCGTCGTTCTCCAGGCGCACCGGATCGGTGTGTACTTCGATGCCTGCCAGTTCGCCCAGCTCCTTGATGTTACGGCTGTAGGTCTTGATCGTATAGCGCAGCCGTTCAATGTAGGCGCCGCGTGCATTGTTGGTCGCCTCGATGGCACGGTTGTTCTGGTAGCGGCGTTCCTCGGTCTCTGCCTGCCGGCCTTGCAGCAGCGCGCTCAGGCGCATATGCTGGTCGACCACGGTCGAATCGGTTTCCCAGTCTTCGCGCGCCAGATCGGCCGCGAGGTGGCCGATACGCAGATTGACCTGATGCGCATTCTGGTGCTTCGCCACGAGTTCGGCGCGGCGTGCTGGACGGCGCCATGCGTAGGGGAGATGACGCCAGTTCCTGCGTATGTCGGCTAGTGTTGCCGCATGCGTTGCACGTTCTTCCTGATGCCGCTTTTGCGCGTGGCGCAACTGCGCTTCGCTATCTGCAAGCACGCGTTTCGCGGTTTGCCAAGCATTGTCGGCCAGCGTGCGTTCCTCCGTGGCCTTTTTCGTCAGGGGGAACAGTTCTCCCAGGCGTGTACCGACCTCGGTGCGCGTGGCTTTCAGCGGCGCGGCGCTATGTGTTGCTTCATCGAACTCCGCCTGGCGTGCGACCAGTTCCTTCGCTGCATCGACGCCGGCAATGCGCGCCTTCAAAGCACTGATTTCGCCGGCAAGCTTGTTGATCTTGATTGTTAACTGATCTTCCTGCGCTTCCAGCTTCGGCAATGACTGCTGCAAGGCAGCAAGGCGCTGCGCGCGTCCTGCCTGGCCAAAGCGATAGCGTGCCGCTTCGACGAACAGCGAGCGGCCGCCGCGCCGCTCACGGTGATACGCTTCCGGCGTGATCCATTCCTCGTGCGTGGGCAGCTTCATGCCGGCATCGGCGGAATCAACGCGCGTGATGCGCGCCAACTGGTCGATCAGCCATTCCGGCGCTGGCGCCGAGAAACGCACGACCGATAGCAGGCTGCGGTCTTTCACTTCTGGCGCGGTGACCCGTTCGGACACGATGAAATGCGCGTAGCGCTCCTTCTCGCCGATGCGGTACGCCGTCGCCGCGTCGCGCGCCTTTTCCAACAGCACGACCGAGGTATAGCCACGCAGCACGCCTTCGACTGCACCTTGCCAGCGCGGATCGGTGACTTCGACGATGTCCGGCAGCATCGCATGTTCGATCTTCGCCTCGTTCAACGCGCGGCGCATGGCGCGCACATTTTCCGGGTCCGGCAAGGCAGATTTGCTTTCCAGTGCTGCGATCGCCGCGCGGTCGGCGGCGATGCGTGTGGTGAGTTCGTCACGCGCCTGGCGCTGGCGCATGTACTCGGCTTCCTTTTGCTCCAGTTGCGCGGCGACGTCCGCGATATCGGCACCGGCATCGGCAGCTAGTTTCTGCAATCGGGCTTTCTGTTCCAGCAGGCTTTCCAACGGTTTTAGCTTGCCGTTGATGTCGGAAAGGCGCTTTTCCAGCGTGGTTTTTTCTTCTTCCAGTGCGGATTCATGCTCGTGCGCGGCGCTCAATGCAGCGGCGCGTTTCGCCACTTCCGCGCGCTTGTCGGACAGTTGCGCATCTTGCACTGCGAGCGCTGTGCGGGCGTCGCGCAGCGCCTGGCTGGTCGCTTTCGCCTTCTCGCGGATCTCGTGGTACTGCAGCGTCGGCAACACTTCTTCCTGCAGGTCGCGCTGCTCCTTGTTCAAGCCTTCCCACTGGTGGTAGTTGGCCGCGCGTAGGCGCAGCCTTTCCTGGTTGGTTTGCGCCGATTCCAGCTCCGCCTCGAAGCGCTGCAACTCGATTTCGGTATCGCGCTGATGGCGTTTGGCTTCGTCGTACGCGTCCAGCACTTCCTTGTCGCCGAACACCTGGAATACCAGGTCTAGCAGTTGCCGTGGCGCGTATTCGCACAGTTTATCGGTTTCGCCCTGTTCCAGCGCCAACACCTTTGCCATCGCTGGCGAAAGGCCGGCGTTCGCCAGACGTTTGCGGTAGGCTTCCAGGCCTAGCCAGTCGGTCGCCTCTTGCACTGCCTCGATCTCAACCACCCCGGGGCGCATCAGATACTGGCGCTTCCAGTCACCACCGTTCTTCTGGATCTGGCAAAACAGGGTGACTTCGTCTTCGCTGAAAAAGCCGGACGCACGGAAGGGGCGATTCGACAATTGCCGACCCGACGGACGGTTGTCCACCACTGCGCGCAGCCATGAGGTCTGCTGCCCCGCGTGGCGCGCATAGTGCTTGTACGAGCGGCCCATCGAACAATCGAGGCCGAACAGGGTGCGCAATGCATCCAGCAGTGTCGTCTTGCCCGAGCCGTTCTGACCGGCGATAGTGATGATCTTCGCATCCAGCGGGATGTTCTTGACGCGTTGCCAGTAGTCCCAGTGGACCATTTCCAGCGATTTAATATGAAACATGCGAGTCCTGTTGCTTATTGTTCTGCGCGCGGTTCTGCCTGCGGGAAGTGGATGACGGCGGCTTCCTTCGGCGGCGGACGGTGGAAAATATCGGCCAAGGCGCCGTTGATGATGCGGTCCTTCAACGTGTCGGTATCCATCATCAGATCCAGCAGCGGACCTTCAACGATCATGTCGCCGCGCCGCTCGATGAAGCCGAGCTTGTTAAGCTGGCCGAGATTCATGTCCATGCGGGTTTTCTTGCCGAGCTTGTCGCCGAAGTCGGCCAGCAGCGCTTTGTACGAAATTCCGACCGACGCTTCTTCCGCGCGCGGCAGCGGCTTTTCTTTGCCGAACATGTCTTCCTGGTTTTCTAGCGCATGCTGATGCGCCTCCTGCCGCTCGCGCTTGGGCAGAATGATCATGGCCCACAGCACCACCAGCAGGGCCACGCCATCGCGCGCCAGGCCCATGTTGTTGTTCTGCCAGACTTCACGCGAGCCAAAGATTTTCGGTTCGATCTCGCGCTTGAGCGCCAGCGTGACATTGTCGGCATAGACGTTGTCGAGGAATTTCAATCCACAAGCCGCGAGCCGGTTGTCTATGTCCAACCGAAACACTTCGTCGGTCAGTGCGCGTTTTACCAGCTTGTTTTCGCGCGACAGGGTCTGGTGCGTCAGCAGCTGCGCGACCAGGAGTTGTGCATCATCCATCATTCTGTGTATCCGGTTGGTTTTCCGTTTTCGGGCTCAGCGTAGCCTTCGACATGGCCGCTACGTGCGGGTCTTTCAACGCCACCATGCCGTCTTTCGGCGCGAACTCCAGCGGCAGCCGCGCCATCGTTGCCGTGCCCCCCTGCAGTGCGGCTTCGCTTTCGTCGCCCAAGAGCGGCAGAAGAGAGGCGCGATAGGACGCAACAGCAAAATTTGCTGGCAGCAGCGTATCATGCACCTTGGCTGCACCGCTGGCCGATGCGGCAAACGAGGACAGCCGCTCCAGCCACGTACCCAGTTCCACCGGCATCCCAGTCGCTTCGCTTTGTGTGACTGGGGCATCCTCACCGGTTGGCAGGGCAGGCGCCGCTGCTGTGCTGCGGTCGCTGAACAGCTCTGCCTCGGCAACGTCGATCATTTCTGACGGCGTGATGAACATCGGCGTCACCGGCCGCGCGATTGCGTCCCGTGCCAGTCCAGCCAGGTCTTCATGTTGCATCAGCCAGGTCTTGATATCGGTGGTCGACAAGCCCGATTGGCCCAGATGCACACGTTGGCGCTCGATCTGATTCAGCGCGCGCGAGAACATGCCTTGCATGTTGAGCAGGGCGCTTTGGGCACGGCCGATTGCTTGCGCCGCCCGATGAGTCGCCGCATCGGCGTTCGGATCGCTCGTGATTGTCTCGATGATCTGCGACCCCTTGTCCACCCAGTCGCAGGCTGTATTCCACTTTTCCTGCGCCGCTCGCAGGCGAAATTCCGACCCGGACGCGATCGCATCGCGGAATTCCTCCGTCAGGTCCACCATGCGCCCCAGCAGATGCTGCAACTGCTCGACAGTGACACCGCCGACTGCTTGGGAGCCGGCAACCTGCGACAGCAGGAAACCCATGTCCGCAGTATCGTCCTTGTCGTCAAGGACCAGCAGGCTCTCGATGGCGGCCAGAATGTTGCGTGCGGTCGGCGTGATGCGGTAGACGCCTTGCGCCGCATCCCAGGCGAGCAACTGGTGCGACCGTAGCCGCGCCAGTACCGTTTCCAAGCTGTCGGGATCAAGATAACCGAGCTTGGCGTTGATGTCGGCGCGTGTTAGCGCTCCCGCCTGCGCATCGGCTGCGAGTTCACCCAATACCAGCAAGCGCACCAGCACGCTGTCGAATCCGCCGTGAAACAGTGCGGTGAATGCCTGCAGCAGCGGCTGCGCGCGCTGCAGGCGAAACACCTGTTCTATGTCATCGGGAGAGACTCCAGGCTTGAAATAGGCTTGTAGCGAGGTTTGCTGCTCGTCCTCCGGCACGTGGCCGACAGTCAAAATATTTTGCATTTCGGTATTTTAAGGCAGTACATCGTTAGCCAGAACCGGAAATCAAGGACAGTGGTGCTGATTGGGAAAAATCGTATGTTGTCCGCGAAAGAAATGTTGTCAATAAATCTATTAAATAGAGCCGTGCCGACCATCGCTACTCTGAACAGTGAGTCGTGCGGTGCGTGCATTTGAGTGAGGATAAAGTCAGGGGCTGGAATGTTAGAACTGGCTCCGGTCCTGCTATTGCTGAGCGCATTTGACGACTTGATCCGCACATCGGCGCCGCGGAAATGCGAAAACCTGGCTCGGGGACAAACCGACTTAAAGCGGCCATGCTTGGGGAAGCTCTGATCAGACGGGAGAGGCGACCGTCAGCCCAAGGGCATTCAGCGGGCCGGACCGTCAGCGGAGCACTGACTGCTGATGGCCGCTGGGTCAACAGCCGCCGTGGCTTCCTGTTTCCGGTCAACGCACTGTCGAAGGTGTTTCGCGAGAAGTTCATCGATGCACTGAAGCAGGCGCGTTAGGAAGGACGACTGCGCCATGCCGAGGCCGACGACGATGGCAAGTGGTGCAAGTTGATGATCGCACTGCGTCGGCATGACTGGTGGTGTACGCGAACAGCCGCTGGGCGGGCCGGGCCAGATGCTGGACTACCTGAACCGCTATACGCACCGGGTGGCCATCTCAAATGAGCGGTTGGCCAGCTTGCAGGCAGCGCAAGTGGCATGTCGGGTGCGCGACAAGGACCATGCCGCCGCAGGACAAGGCGATCATCGAAACCGTGCAGGCTTTCATGCAACGGGTGGTGCACATCGATATTGACTGCTGCCCTTGCTGCCAGAGAGGTCGCCTGCAAACCGTAGGCTTGGTTACACCCAGGCGCACCCCATGCCGCGCCGCCGGGCCGCCACCATGAAACCGCGTTTGTTTGCAACACCAAGGCGGCAGCAGTGCAGGCCGGGAAGGCGCTCATCGGTACGGCAAAATAATGCGCGCAACGCGCTGGTTGGGAAGGAAATAAAGGGCGGCTGCCGACGGCAGATCTGTCTGAAATGGAAACGAACACGCATCGGATACGTCAGCCTCTTGCTAAAAGAACCATCTTCCAGATTACAATCCCTATAACCACCGCAGGTAGTGGCGGTTCAGTCCAACAGCGTTTACTGCCGCTCACATACCACAGCGCTCATCCAATACCGGTGGAGCGGCAGATAAACTCTAATCGTTGGACGTCACAAACTCGATCCACTCGTATCTGAGGCATCCTAATGAATATGTACTTCATCGCAGCAGGAATCCTAACATTCGTCATCGGATTGGTTCACTCAATACTTGGTGAGCGGCTTATTTTTCGCCGCATGCGATCAGCAGGTTTCATTCCGACGAATGGCGGTCAAGTTCTACGCGAGCCTCACGTTCGCATCTTATGGGCAAGCTGGCACCTCGTCACGGTGATGGGTTGGTGTATTGCTGCAGGCCTCTTTGAGTTGGCGCTCCCATCATCAATACACTTGGTTCAATCTATTGCCCCTAAGGCGGTCGTATCCTCAATGCTCGCAAGTTCATTTCTGGTTCTTATTGGAACGAAAGGCAAGCATCTTGGATGGGTGGGGCTGCTGGGAGTGGCAATCCTTACGGCATTCGGGCTTGATGTGTAGCGAGTGCATGCAGGGTTCGAAAGAGACGCCCAACACCTAATTCAACTGTGACGCCTGACAACGTGCTGTAAGGTGCGATCGCAGCATTGAGAAGGGATAGAGGACCCTCTAAACACGCCCCTTATCTTCGGACCGAGGGTTTTTCTACAGCTTCGTTTGCCACCAAGGGCACAGCATGCGCGTTTCACTTATCTCGGAAGAGTAGCAAGAGTCGATGGTAGATCTGCTGTGCGAGCTGCATCGCTTCTACAACGCGGGATCTACTGTCCCTTGGGAAGTGGTGCGAGCGCACTTGATCGAAAATCTTCTCGCGGTAGAGTCGCCCCTTCGCTTGGTCGTAGCCTCATATGATGGTCGCAAGGTCATTGGTTTTGCTGCCATCGCGCTGCTTTACTCACTTGTTGAACCCACATCAGAGAAGCGCAGGCAATGCGTACTGAAAGAGCTGTACGTGTGTGCGGATCAAAGAAGTCGTGGCGTTGGTAGAGCGCTTAT
>CBHCMF010000205.1:0-7778 GCA_965974465.1 uncultured Noviherbaspirillum sp. | reverse complement strand
CTCGACATTGTTGGCCCGTGCATGGTCATACACTACATAGGCATAGGGCATGTCGATCTCGTTAGCAGCAATAATTTTGTCATCTTCACGGAACATGCCGACCTTAATACAGTCCTGGATGCAGCGGTCAATCAGCTTTTGTCCGCTGTATGGCAATGGCTTCCATGTCGGTGAATACGTGATTTCGCAGGTGATGCCAAAGCCACCTGGCGGATTGCATTCCGGACTTGCGTTCCCTTGTACAAAAATGCGATGGAATATCGTGTCCTCCGGGTAGTAAATCCAGTGTTTCTCAGTGATGTTTTCTCGCGCGACACCTAAGTTGACGCAGCGGACCGAGATATGCTTCAACCCCTGGGCGGCCTGCCTGATTTCCTCCGGCGCTTCATCGCCGATGATCTTCACCAATTCCGGCAGAGGCATGGTGCTAATCAGACTTGCGTATTGATAACGGCGGCCATCACGCAACGTAAAGCTGCGCTGCTTTGGCGACATCTGTACCACATCGGCATTCAGTTCAATGGTGCCCTTGATGTGTGGAACAAAACCGGACATCAGCGCCTGAAAACCGCCACGCAACGGATAGCCAAAGCGCGCATTGGGTCCCATCGGTTTTCCCACCGGCTGCAATGCGCCGTCGATGATCTCCTCCAAGTTTGGCAGAGGCACGCGTCCCCCTAACCAAGACGTCTCCATCTCCGTCAGCGGCACGGCCCACAGCTTGCGGTTATACGGGATCGCAAAATGTTTGGCGATGCCTGCCCCCCAAACCTGATAAATGAACTCCTCAAAATTCGCTGGACCGCGCTTCTCCAATGACGCCAATCGTGAACCGGATAATGATACGCCCCCGTCCGCGCAACAGTCGCTTGCCTTGGCCGCAGTCTGTGCAGTAGCCTGCTTGCCAGCGCTACCGAAGCGAGCTTCGATTGCGCCCATGATGCATTCCTTAATTACCTCCGGCGGCAATCCATACAGTGCCCCCTGAAAGGGATAACGGGTATATACCTTCTTGCTATAGACCCAGGCTTCCCGATTCTGCCAATGCACATTAGCGCCGAGCAGAATGTCATACAACTCCAGCACATAGGGATCGTTGGAAAACATGATGTGACCCGCATGGTCAAAGGTAAAACCGTTATCTTTGATTGAGCGGCACCACCCTCCCACCATCGCATTCTTCTCCAGCAGCACGGTGTCATGCCCAAGATGATAGGCCGCCGACAATCCAGTCGGCCCTGCGCCGATAATCGCCGTTTTCACGAAGCGCACAGCCTCCTGCTGACGCAGCCGATTGACGTTCGATGACATCGCGTCAGATGACCGTAGCGCAGCAGATGCCGGTGGGCGACGCGGTGCCGCAGCGAGTTGATCACGCATTTTATCTACCGTCATATCCCAGGAAGTAGATGCCAACACCTTGCGCATTTTCTCAACCTTCTGCGCAAGCTCTTCCGGTGACGCCAATAGCGCCGTTTCGCAAGCAGTAATGAAGGCTGGCACATCCGCGCCAATGGCGACGATATCGCTGTAGGCCTCAGCCACATCGGTGACCGGCGTGCTGACAATGGGAAGTTCTGCTGCCATGTATTCCAATGTTTTTGTCGGACTGATGAAACGTGTCGATTCGTTCAACGCAAAAGGCAGCAGACATACATCCCATCCAGCGAGAAACTGTGGCAGCGCCTGATAGGGCTGCTGACCGAGATAATGAATATTGGCTCGCTGAGGCAAAGCCGCCGGATCGATCTTGACCACGGGGCCGACCAATACAATCTGCCATTGCGGGTGTGCATTGGCCACCTGCTCGATCAGGTTCGAATCAAAACGTTCATCGATCACGCCATAGAAACCCAAGCGCGGACCGGGGATATCCTTGTGGGCAGGATGTGAATTAGTGCGGTCCAACGCCTGCTTAAAATGCGCAGCATCGACACTGCTTGGAAAGCAGTGCACGTTAGGATGGCGGTGGCATTTAGAACGATATAAGCTCTGGCCGCCGGTGAAGACAACGTCGGCTACTTTCAACAAGGCGCTTTCACGTTGCAGCAACTGTTTCGGCGCATTCTTGAATGCAGCCAACTCATCCATGCAGTCGTATACCACCAAGCGCGGATGCAGCTCCTGCAGCAGAGGCAGCGCCATGGGTGTGTAGAACCATGCGATGTGATCATCGTAGTCGCGCACTAACTGACGCAGCAACTTGTGCAGATGAGGCAGGTGATCGTCATGAAATCCCGTCATGTTCACCGGTGTATGGGGCTGGCACACCAAGATATTAGGTGCGGGCGAATAGGTCTTGAAAAAGGTCTTCGTTTCATGATGCACCGGTTCCTCGACATAGACGATAGGATGATGCTTGGCCAGACGGGACATCAAGTGTTGCGGACGCTGAAAAACAAAATCCCAACGCAAATGAGAAAAAACAATGATTGCAGAAGCCATGCTATCTCCTTGCCATAGAGGCGTATCTGATAAACAAAACGAACAACGATGCCTGATGCGCTGCTACGCAAGCGGTGACGCTGTGATGCGCGGCTCACGCCTTCATGATCTTCTGGCCAGGACAAACGATACAGTCGGTAACGGGGTGCCATCGTCAATTCACAAGGTGGATGAAGAACAGTGGAACTTGCCGGACTGAGCGATCATGCTCTGCTCTTGTCGCGTCGGATTGCATCGCACACTAACGCCATGAATGAGAAATGAGAAAACACGACGCATCACGCCGGTCTACTCACGTGCTTTGTGTGCAATCAACGCATTACGGCATGGCTACGCAAGAGCTGTGCCGACACATAACAGAGCGATAAGGCGCACGCAGAAGTAAGTTGCACAATCGTTCTGACCGCAGCCTGGCCACGGTCACAAAATTGCGCAATTTTTCATCCTGCGCGAGCTTGAGACGGTTTGATTATGCGTTCTTTACAGAGCCAAGAGGATCTTCTTTCTCGCACAGCAAAGCTGTTCTAAGTATCTCTCCTCACTCTCATGATAGTTTTGATATATCCGTAGTTTTTACAGGTGGCGGTAAAAGCTGCAATGCACGACAGCGGCGAAGCAAGGATGATTTCCTATTGGCTCGGTACGCTTCCTGCTTATGCTATTCCTAGCTGCGGCGTAACACCGGCATGACATACATGATGTTCAGCATGGTCCTTAGCATTCGCTTCAGAAATACCCACCTTATTTATTTGCAAGCGTGTAAAAAAGGAAAATCGGTGTAACGGTTACGCATGGGCAGCAACTAATTCTTTACCGATTGTTTAATCCATACATCAAGAGAGAAGACAATGACCAAGATCCGTAAAGCAGTATTTCCCGTTGCCGGGTTAGGCACACGTTTTCTACCCGTTACCAAGGCTTCGCCGAAAGAAATGCTCCCTGTGGTGGACAAACCGCTGATCCAATACGCTGTCGAAGAAGCCGCTGCCGCAGGAATTACCGAAATGATTTTCGTGACAGGCCGAGGCAAACGGTCCATCGAAGATCATTTCGATAAGGCATATGAATTGGAAGCTGAACTAGCGTCGCACGGAAAGGTGAAGCTACTCAAGGAGATACAAAGCCTGCTACCGGACAACCTGCATTACTCCTACGTCAGGCAAAGTGAAGCGCTCGGTCTCGGCCATGCGGTACTCTGCGCACGTTCACTGGTCGGCGATGAGCCATTCGCGGTCGTCCTGGCTGACGACTTGATCGACGCCGACGTACCCGTACTCAAGCAAATGGCCTATCTTTATGAGCAGCACCGCAGTTGCGTCATCGGTGTACAGAACGTACCGCTAGAACAAACGCAGCAATATGGGATCGTGCGCCCACAGTCCATGGGAGTTCGCATTCATCGCGTCGGCAACATCGTAGAAAAGCCGCAACCGGAAAATGCACCTTCCACGTTGGGTGTTGTCGGGCGCTACATTTTCACACCCGACATATTTGATTACCTGGAGAGCATCAAGCCGGGCGCCGGTGGCGAAATCCAGCTAACCGATGCCATCGCTGCGATGCTCGACGAACATCCAGTGCTTGCCTATGAGTTCAAGGGGCATCGCTATGATTGCGGCTCCAAGCTAGGCTATCTCGAAGCTGCGGTCGTCTTCGCACTCAAGCATCCTGCGGTTTCACAGGAGTTCAGTCACTTCCTCACGCAGTTGAAACTTAGCGAGCTGAAGCAGGAAGTGGGCAGTAAAAGTGCATGAATGTGAGTCCCGCACATCTGCATGGTGCGGAGAGCCACGGGTAAATGTCATTCGCCCCGATAAGGAAGGCCATCGGACGACTATTCCTTTGCTTCATATCAAGAACATGACACGTGGCATGTACATGCGTCAATACGATAGCAGGAGCAGGCTGATACGATGAAAGCAAGGTCTCGAAGCAGGTCTTATCGGCGCGAACAAGAAGGCTGAAATTAAACGGTAGATTGGTATACGAACCTGAACAGGTTCCATGAGGAGTCAGCTTTACCATGGCGGTTCCAAGAAACCAGCTTTTTTCTATTCGTGGTAGCGAATTTTCGTCACCTACAAGTGCCAGCAGCTCTCTGCTTCCCGCAATGCCCAACCATCCGTCGGACGAAATGCCGCTTAGCGAAGAAGAACGCTATCAACAGTTGATCGATCGCTGCACCGACGGCATCCTGTTAATCCGTGACGCACGGATCAGGACCGCCAACCAAGCTGCTGTCAGAATACTCGGTTACACCGCTTCGGAACATCTTCGTGGGCGTCCGCTGGCCGAGGTTCTGCAATCCGGCTCACCGGAACCGTACCTTTCCTTCTTCGAAGAAACACGACAGCTTGCAGACGGCAGCACGATCGATGCGGAAGTCACGATCGTCCCCTATCTGGACAGTGGCGCTTTCGACGGCCAAGTCGTCGTCATACGTGACATCAGTGCCCGCAAACGCATTGCAGCCAGCCTGAGTCAACAGGACCAATCGCTACGCCTCATCACCGACGCTCTGCCGGTTTTCATTGCAGAATGCGATCGCGACTACCGCATCAATTTCGTCAACAAAACCTATGCAGACCGCTTTGGCTATCAACCTTCAGATGCCATCGGCAAGCGCATTCCTGAAGTCATGGGCGAAGAAGCGTTTGCCACCTTGCGCCAACACATCGATGCGGCACTACGCGGCCAACCGCAAGAACACGAAGTCAGGGTTCCCTCGCCCAATGGCGAAGAGAATACCTTGCACATCATGTATATGCCGTAATTCGATGAACATGGCGAAGTACGCGGCCTGGTCGCAGCAATCAGCGACACTACCCGTCTGCGTGACACCGAAGAACAACTGCAGCGACGCGAGCGTGAATTTAAGACGTTGGTGGAAAATTCACCCGACATCATCTCGCGCATTGACCGCAACATGCGCCATTTATATGCCAATCCAGCGATCGAACGACTTTCCGGTCTGCAGGCATCCGCCTTCCTCGGCAAAACAAAGGCTGAGCTTGGGTTACCGCCCAATGTCGTGCGCGCATGGGAAAACGCAGCGCACGCGGCCTTTGCCACCGGTATCGAACAGAAGCTCTACTTTGACCATGTGATAGAGGGCCAAATGCGCTTCTTCTCTGGCCGCATCATTCCGGAAGTTGACCGCTACGGCAATATCGAATCCGTCATCGGCATCGCTTATGACGTCACAGAACGCGCACGCATGGAAAAGGAACGCGACGAACTGCTGTCACGCGAGCGCGCCGCACGCATCCAAGCAGAAACCGCCGCGCGCGCGCGCGATGAATTTCTTGCCATTGTTTCGCATGAACTTCGCGCGCCGCTCAACGGTATCCAGAGCTGGGCACATGTGCTGGAAAACTATGTTAAGGACGCCACGCCCGCGCCGCTTGTGCAACGTGCCTTGCAAGGCATCAAAACAGGGGTCAGCCAACAAGTGCGCCTGATCGAGGACCTGCTCGATGTCACCCGCATGATGAGCGGGAAACTACGTCTGGTGAAACAGCCTCTGGCCTTGCTTCCCGCCCTGCAGGCTGCCGTAGAAAGCGTGCGCGCACTGGCTGCCACCAAACGCATCGGTATCACTTGTACTTACCGGATCACCAGTGAACAAATCGAGGGCGATGCCGACCGTGTCCAACAAATCTTCTGGAATCTTCTTTCTAATGCCGTCAAGTTCACCCCCCAGGGGGGAAATGTGTGGCTCAATGCCACACGTACCGATGACAACATCTGTGTGACGATACGCGACGACGGCATCGGCATCTCTCCCGACTTCTTGCCGCATCTGTTTAACCGCTTCAGCCAGGAAGATACGTCAAGCACGCGCGACCACAGCGGCCTAGGCCTCGGCCTGTTTCTCGTTCGTCACCTGACAGAATTACATGGCGGCCGAGTGACGGCCGAAAGCCAAGGCGAAGGAACCGGGACGACTTTCTCCGTCTATTTCCCGCTGCGCGTGCGTTCAGATAAATACCTTACTGTCGGCACGCACGATGAAGGTAGTGCAAATAATCTGCCGCTACCCTCACTGAACGGTCTACGTATATTGCTCGTCGATGACCAGGAAGAAGCACGCGAGTCTCTTACTGTCGTGCTGACCAGCGCCGGCGCCAACGTTTTCGCTGCATCCTCTGCACAGGATGCGCTGGTATGGTTACATACCAGCACCAGCGACCGGCTTCCCGACGTGCTGGTATGCGATATTGCCATGCCCGGCGAAGACGGCTATTCGGTGCTACGCAAACTCAGAACATGGAAAAGCACAGATGGCGACATGCCACTACAACGGATGCCTGCGCTCGCCCTCACTGCCTTTGCCCAACGAGAAGATCGGATCCGCGCTTTAACAGCAGGTTTTCAAATGCACGTGACAAAACCGGTAGCGCCGGAAGAATTGATTGTGGTGATCGATACGATGGTGACGAAAAGTTAAGATCTTCGTCAGTGATAAGAGTCAGTGCCCCCATGCATTGAAGCATCGTCCTTCTTCGCCACGCCCTCATACGGCCCATATTCCTCCAGCCGGTTGTACAACGTTTTCAGACTGATGCCCAGAATATCCGCAGCGCGTTTCTTCACACCACCACACAATTCCAAGGTCGCGTAAATTAATTTTCGATCCACGTCAGCCAATGAGGTACCGACCGGAATCGCCAAGGTCAAACCTACAGGGGATTGCGTCGTAATGACGGGCGCCAATGCCGCTGCATCAATTGTATGGTCGGACAAAATATAAGCCCGCTGAATGTAATTGCGCAGCTCGCGCACATTGCCCGGCCAGTGATAATTGCTAAGACAAGCCAAGCCGTCTGGCGATAAAACTTTGTTGGTTCCGTGCGTCGCATTCAACTCTTGCAAAAAATGCTCCGCCAGCAATTCGATGTCCGCGCCACGCTCTCGTAAAGGTGGAATTTTCAGAGGAAAAACATTCAGCCGATGATACAAGTCCAAACGAAGTTTACCTTCCGCCACCGCTGCCTCCGGATCGCGGTTACTGGCCGCAATCACGCGTACGTCAGTCTCGATTTCTTGACTGCTCCCAATACGCATGAAAGACCCTGTTTCCAGCACGCGCAGCAATTTCACCTGAAGCTCCACTGGCATTTCGGTGATTTCATCAAGGAACAAAGTGCCGCCATTCGCGCGTTCAAAATATCCTTTGTGCTGCCGATCAGCACCCGTAAAGCTCCCCTTTTCGTGACCGAAAATTTCACTCTCAATCAACTGCGGAGAAATGGCACCGCAGTTAACGGGCAGGAAAGGATGTTTCTGTCGTAAGCTCAAGTCATGAATCGTCTGCGCTGCCAACTCCTTGC
>CBHCMF010000204.1:0-7794 GCA_965974465.1 uncultured Noviherbaspirillum sp. | reverse complement strand
CGCCCAATGCACGCATTGTCTAGTATTTGCGCGTGGACAAACAGGCCTTGAATGCCAATGAGCTCAAAGGTTATCAACTATTTAAGAGCTACGGTTGCGTAGCCTGTCATCAAGGTATCAACGTCGGTGGCAACATGTTTCAGACTTTTGGGGTCATAGCCGATTACTTCGGCAAACGCGGCAACATCACAGCTGCCGATCTAGGCCGATATAACGTGACAAAGAATGAAGCCGATAAGCATGTTTTCAAAGTACCGAGTTTGCGCAATGTGGCAGTGACGGCGCCGTATTTCCATGACGGATCAGCAAAAAATCTGAATGAGGCGGTTGATGTGATGTTCAGGTACCAACTGGGTCGCGTGGCGACGCCGCAAGACAAGGAGTTGATTATCCAGTTTCTGGGCACCTTGACGGGCGAATACAAAGGCCAGCCGCTCGATCAACTCGAAAAGCACCTGCCCCCCTGGCTTGCCGCCACGCCGCAGAAGTAAAGAGATGAACAAGACGCGCATCGCTTCCTTATTTGCAGCCGTAGGATTGGCTGCCATTCTGGCTTTCTTAATTATCAAAACGCGTTCGATAGATTCCGAGGCCATTAACGGCATTCTCTCCACCTTACGCAAACTCCAGCAGATCGATGCTGAATGGAATGTCCACGTACTGCGCTCGAAGACTGGAATCAATACTGACTTTGATCAGGTAGCCAGCCCTTT
Organism: uncultured Noviherbaspirillum sp.; assembly: GCA_965974465.1. GTDB lineage: Bacteria > Pseudomonadota > Gammaproteobacteria > Burkholderiales > Burkholderiaceae_D > Noviherbaspirillum. The sequence goes on along the minus strand of CBHCMF010000204.1, from coordinate 7,081 downwards.
GCCGTTGATTGAGTCGCTTGAGCAAGCACTTCAGGACACGAGTCATGCATTCTGGCGCAGCCATGCCCGAAGCGACAGCCGACTTTCCCCCCTGCTGGCGCACTACAAGAGCGTCATGGACAAAAAGATCTCCATGGTTGAAAGCTTCAAATCGCAACATGCGATCGTGCGTAATTCGTCCCTCTTCCTACCCAATGCCGTCGCAGAGTTGATCGACATGACGCGCATGAGCCCTACTCGGGCCGACAACAAAGCACAAATTGAAACCTTACTAAACACGTTGTTGAGAGATACCCTCATTTACATCCAAGTGCCGGAACAGAGCCTTAAAGAAAAAATCGTAGAAGAAACGCAGCAGCTACAACGGCAGGCCGCAGCGTTATCCCCCGATATGCACGAGCGCATTACCGCGCTCACAGCGCATGTTGGCGTCATTTTGATAAAGCAGCAAACTGGCAATCAACTTCTTGCGGATTTGCTCGCGCTGCCGACCGTCGCGGCGATCGATGCATTAAGGGAGGTACACACCCACGAGCATGAGAGGTTGCTGGCTGAGCGGCAAAAATACAGACAAGCCCTGGTCGCTTACTCGATTTTCCTGCTGTTGCTGCTTGCTTACTTCGGCATGCGCTTATTCAAGAGCTATCAGCTCCTCAATACAACCAACCTGGCCTTGAAAAAGAATAACGATGCACTGCTTGAGTCGCAGGTACAACTGATTCAGGCTAAAGAGCAAGCCGAGGTAGCCAGCCGAGCAAAAAGCGATTTTCTCGCTAACATCAGTCACGAAATACGCACACCAATGAACAGCGTCATTGGCATGGCGCATCTAGCACTCAGAGGCGAACTTCCTCCCAAACAGCATGACTACATCGAAAAAATTCTCAGCTCCGGGCAGCACCTGCTTGATCTTATCAACGATATTCTCGATTTCTCCAAAATTGAAGCTGGCATGCTTGAGTTAGAGAAAGCCGCATTCGATCTCGATCAGGTGATATGCAATGTCACGAACCAAGTGGCAGACCATGCCAAGGAAAAGGCCTTGGCATTCAGCATCGAGAGGGAAGACGGCGTCGCACGCCGATTATGCGGTGATGCGCTACGCTTAACCCAGGTGTTGCTCAATTTGAGCGACAACGCCGTTAAGTTCACCGCACATGGTGCAGTCATTGTTCGCGTCAAAACCTTAGAAGAGAACAGCACCACGGCCCGCCTCCGTTTTGAAGTTCAAGATAGTGGCATCGGTATCAGCCCGGACCAGATTGGCCATTTGTTTGAGTCATTTCACCAAGTCGACACATCGACCACTCGCAACTATGGTGGTACCGGTCTCGGGCTCGCCATCAGCAAGCGTCTCGTTGAACAAATGGGCGGTGAGATCGGTGTTGAGAGCCAAGTGAATCAAGGCAGTACTTTCTGGTTCAACGTCCCCCTCGACAAGGACTTAACGCCGGAATTAATTCCACCTACCGCAACGGCGAACGAGACACATGCTGCGGTTATTCACTCTCCAGCATTGACCGGTGCACGCATCCTTGTGGTTGAGGACAATGTATTCAATCAGCAAGTCGCCAGTGACTTGCTGGAAGATGCCGGTGCCAAGGTAAGCATCGCCATGCACGGACAAGAAGCACTCGATCTGATGCGGCGTGAACAGTTTGACTGCGTGCTGATGGATATCCAGATGCCAGTTATGGATGGTCTGGAAGCCACGCGACGGCTGCGTGCCGATCCCGCGCTATCGCATCTCAAGGTGATTGCCATGACAGCCAACGCTGGCGAGGAGGATCGGCGACGTTGTCAGGCTGTCGGAATGGATGACTTCATAGCGAAACCGGTCTCACCGTCGGAGCTCTATCGTACTCTGGCAAAATATGTGAAAGATTGATCTTTGCGTATTGGCAAAGCATGTCTCGAATAAATCCGAGAAGATCCGCAAGTTCGGCTTCCGATTCATCGCGGCTACCCAACAAAGCATCAATTCAATCATGTCCTGTAAACGTACTGGCATGAGTGGTTTAACTTTACATTGATATCTATGCGTATCGTCATTTTCGGCAATTCCGGTTCAGGCAAATCGACTGCTGCGCGTGAATTCGCAAAACAGCGGAATATTCCCGTGCTCGACCTTGACACGATTGTGTGGGAACCTAACCGTATCGCGGTCCGTAGATCGCCCGAGGCCATCCATGCAGCGCTTCGGGAATTTTCTACTACCCATGCGAGCTGGGTGATAGAAGGCTGCTACGGCGACCTTGTAAAAGCGGTATTGGAGTGGGAGCCAGAACTGATCTTCATGAACCCTGGAGAGGAAGTCTGTATAAACAACTGTCGCAACCGGCCATGGGAACCCCACAAGTACGCGTCTAAAGCAGAACAAGATACGAAGCTTGCGTTTCTCCTTCGCTGGGTATCAGACTACTACCACCGAGAAGATGACATGTCACTTCGCTACCATCGAGCAATTTTTGACGCCTACGATGGCCCGAAACGTGAGATCGGAAATAACCAATCCGCATTACACTATCGGACAAGTTCGATGTTGGACTAAGGCGCCAGTCAGGGACGCTGTAGGCCCATACCTTCAATGCGCTTTACGTCTCCAGCTCACGGGCGCTCAAGTCGTCGCTTCAATTCCGATGCGCGTAGTTTCCCAATTCCGCTTCAATTGCAGCCATAAGCGCCATTTGATCAACGCCCATCGCACGAAGCGCTCGCGCTGCAACGCCCTGCTCCATCGACGCAATGGCTCTGACGACATGTGCCCCTAGCAGCGGTATATTCTTGTCCGATTTCCGCATGCTTACGAGCTTGTGGAACACGGCTTGTCCCGACGGGCTGGCATTGTATAGCCTGGTGCTGGAATCGACGTTAATTGCCTCGGTGTCGCCCAAACCAAGAGCCGCCTCATCGATTCCGATACTGCTCAGCGCATCGCTGTATTGCTTTCGAATCGAGTCGTGAAATCTATCGGGATCGATCTTGATGCGTTCGAATACGCGCCGTGCTGAGCCGTCCGGCAAATTCAGTGCAGAGAGCAAAAAGTGTTCTGCTCCCGGTTTGGCTTCTCCACATTGGTGCGCATGTTTTTCAGCGCCAAGGCAAAGCGCCTTGATGGTGCCAATATCACGAAATCGAAGCTTTAATCGCTCCCAAAAGCTAAGTGTCATCTTTTTCGTCCTGGGTTTTGATAGATGCCGCATGCCGCTTGTGGGCGGCTTGTCTTGTTACACCAAGCGACTCTGCAATCTGAGCCCATGTCCACCCCTGCTCCAATGCGCTCTTCACCGCTTTTCTTTCCAGTTTGTCCGCCAGTACACGCAACGCAACAACAGCGGCAAGCGCTTCGGCAGGGTCATTTGGTGAAGGGAGTGGTTTCATGTCAGGCATACGTCAACTTTAGTTGACAATAAACCGACTGTCAACCATGGTTGACAAAGATTACGGACGAGTTTTGCGCCTCGGATGACGGCCCCTTAAGTACCCGCGCATAAAAAACTGTGAGATGGATGTGGTCCTGGCCGGATGCGATGCAAGGCGCCCGACCCGACGCAGTGCGAGCACTGCTAGGGGAGGGCAACGCGGCAGCGCGCCGGGCTGGGCCGCAGGCACTCACAGTTTTTTATACGTGGGTACTTAGCATTGCAGCACATAACTGAACGTCGTACAATATTATACGTCGTTCAATTATCTACTAAGCCATGCCACCATCCGCCCCTCCCAGTCGCCGCGATAGAAAACGCCAGCAGACCGCCGAACGGCTTGTTGATATTGCCTTTGATCTCTTCGCTTCTCATGGTTACGAGCAAGTCACCATGGAACAGATCGCTGCGGCTGCGGATGTTGCCAAAGGCACGCTGTATAACCATTTTCCGGTCAAGGAGGCGCTCCTCCAGCATCGCTTCCATGCGGAATTAGCCGATGCCATGCCTACGCTGTTTGAGGAACTTGCCGCCTTGCCGCACTGTGTTGACCGGCTGCACGCCTTCTTGCGGACTACTGCCAAATTTTCCGAGCGCTATCGTGCGTACATGGCGCCGTATCTTCACTACCGGCTGAGTCAGCCAGTGGAAACGATGGGACAGGAAAACCGTAGCGGCCTTGACCAGATTTATGCCCATCTATTGGCCCAAGGGCAGGCGGCTGGAGAGATTGCGCCAGAGCGGCCCACGCAACAACTTGCTGCTTATCTTCAGTTTATGCATCTATGCACGATCCTGCGTTGGCTACGTGTCCCGGACATTTCCCTAGAAGCCGAGTTCGACACCATGCTTGATCTCTTCCTGAACGGGGCACGTACTGAGAGCAAAAAATGAATACATCGAATCGATCTGTAAACGGACCAGCCACCATGCTGCTTGACTGGAATGAGGCGGCCCACTTTGGCCCTATGGTTGCAGGAGGAAAAGGAGCGCAGTTGGCACAGCTTGCGCTATTTGGATTACCCGTAGGTGACGGCTGCGTGATACCCGTGCAGGCCTATCATGAATCGATGAGCGAAGAATTGCGTGCTGCCGCTTTGCGTGCCTGCGTACACGAGCCGAGCTCTCAAGGCAGCGCACTGGCGCGTGTACGGGAAGCGATACTGCAGCAGCCGTTACCAGCATCATTAACCGACGCTCTAGATAAGCAGATCAACGTCAAGGCATGGAACGCCGTCGCCTTGGCAGTGCGGTCGTCTGCCCCTGCGGAAGACTCTGCGCAGGCGTCGTTTGCGGGCATTCATCAAAGCGTGCTGAATGTTATTGGGCGCAGCGCTCTAGAAGAGGCCATCCGCACCGTATGGGCATCGCTCTGGACCATGCAAGCCGTGGCATATCGAGAGCGCATGGGCATACCGCATAGTGAAGCGTCCATGGCCGTCGTATTGATGCCGATGGTAGATGCAAAAGCCTCTGGCGTAATTTTTACCTGTGATCCGCGTACAGGAAGGGAAGACCGCAACGTCATCAGTAGTGTGCGAGGTCTGGGAGAAGCACTGGTCTCTGGCATGGTCACCGGCGAGGACATCACACTCGGTTGCAATGCATTCAAGGCACCGTGGTTCGTTGCCGAGCGCCACGCGGCAACGGCAACCATAGCACTGGAACCTACGCCTGAAGGAGGAACCCGGCAACGCGCCTTGACGCCTCAGGAACAAGCCGAGCCTGTACTCAATGACGATCAGGCGCTTGTACTTGGCGCATTGGCACGAGACGCTGCCGATGCCCTTAATTTCAGCGCGCCATGGTACGACATCGAATGGGTCTGGGATGGTACTCGCTTCCACCTGGTGCAAGCACGTCCCATTACGCAACGTCCATGGCACACTTATCCTGCCTTGCAGCCGCAAGGTGCCATCTGGACCAATGGCAACACGCGTGACGTGATGCCCCATGTACTGAATCCGGTAGATTTTTACGTCCTGCGCACTGGTGCGAATACGCTTCTGGAGACACCATACCGACTCGCAGCTTATCCATTGCTGCCGGGCGTACAGCGGGTTACCGCAATCCACGGCCGTGCGTACCTCAACGTCTCGTTGATTCAGTGGGAAGCATACGCTGCCTTTGGCCTTCAACCCAAAGCAATGAACCGCGCGCTGGGCGGACATCAGCCGGAAATCGCTGTCCCCCCTTTGACATGGCGGCAAAAACTGCGTCAAGCGGCTGCCAAGTTCCGCCTGGTGACCAGGGCCGTTTCCGTACGCCGGCGCGGACTCGCCGAAAGTCAGCGCGTGTTCTCAAAAATGCGGGAGTTACGCACACATGACCTGAGACAGGTGGATGATGCCTTCTTGCTTGCGCCACTTGCAGAGCTAATGAACGGTATTCATGACCGCTATCCCGGGCTTTGCCTGATGCAGTGCTTTAGTGGAAGCATGATGGAACTGCTCCACCGATTGGAACGCACCTTCCCCGGTGAAAGCAATTCGATTGCCGCTGCATTACTGGCCGGCGGCGAACCTAGTGTCACCGCCCAGCAAGGCTATGACATGATCCAACTCGCCCAGCTCGCAAAAAAAGAACCCGAAGTACTGCAATGGCTTCAGGGCGATCAGCGTTGGTCCAGCTACGAGAACCTGCCTGAAAGCAGCGACTTCCGTGCGGCCTTAGAAACATTTCTGGATCAATATGGACATCGAGGCGTCTACGAAAGCTATGTGCGCATGCCGCGCTTACGCGAATCACCTGCTTTCTTATTGCGTAGTATTGCGGGCTTGCTCAATGCGAGCCTAGACGAGATCCTGACCCGCCAACAGAAGGCAGTGGACTCAGCCTGGCAACGCATCAAGGCCGCTACGAATTGGCCAGAGCGTATGACCATACGCCTGCTGCTGCGTTTGGCCAAGACTGAGAGCAACCATCGTGAGCTGGCACGCAGTACATTTATTGCCACCGCGGCGTGGGGTCGACTGGTGCTCTTAGAAATCGGCCGGCGTTTGGTAGAGAAGAAGGTGCTGAAACACCGCGATGACGTATTCCATTTGACGATAGACGAACACATCCGAGCGCTCCGTGGCGACTTGTCCGGCGATGCTGCCCAAGCCCGTGTTGCGGCCAGAATTGAGATGACAAAGAGGTGGGAGTCACTGACACCACCGGAAGTCATCATGGACAACGCACGAGCAGTCGCCTCCCCCACGCATCCAGTATCGGGGGATTCCAACCACTGGCGTGGCGTGGCAATTGGTGGGGGGTATGTTGAGGGAAAAGTGAAGATCATACGAGATCCCCAAGAACAAGCGCATATGCAACCTGGGGATATCCTTGTTGCGCCATCGACCGACCCATCATGGGTGCCGCTGTTTTTAAAAGCAGGAGGACTCATCATGGAAACGGGTGGATTTCTCTCCCATGGCGCTATTGTGGCACGGGAATTCGGTATTCCTGCGGTAGTCAATCTGCCCGGTATTCTGGATGTTTTGCGTGATGGAGAAACGGTCGCTGTCAATGGCGATCAGGGCCTGGTAGTACGCTTAGTTGAACAGGAGTGCGCAGTCAACTGATAGGCCACATTTAGAGCGGTTTAAATGCGCGTGCAAGGGAGGTCAGCTCGGGCCGAGAAGCGCAACTGTACATGAGGGTGAAGTGGGGAATTC
>CBHCMF010000203.1:0-7842 GCA_965974465.1 uncultured Noviherbaspirillum sp. | reverse complement strand
CCAGAATCGTGATATCCCAGCCGTAGAAGTCAGGAAGCAGCCGGTCCAGGGTGATAGCAATGGAGTAAGGTTCTTCCCCGGTGCAGCAACCGGCGCTCCAAATCCGCATCTGCCGTTCGGATTGCTGTTTGGACACGATCAACTCGGCTAAGACATGTTTTTCCAAGGCATCGAATTGTCGCGGCTCTCGAAAAAAATACGTCTCGCCAATAGTCAAATGGCTGGCCAAAATCTCGATTTCGTTTTGGGCAAGAGGCGCATCGAGCAGCCTATGCAGGCAAGATTCTGCATTTGCGCACTTCATCTCAGCAGCAACACGGCCAAGCCCGCGTGCCAATTCTGGCCAACGTTGATGTGGAAAATAAAGACCTGTGCGTGCTGCTAGCACTTCGCTGAATTCACTAAGGAGAGATGCGGGCAGGAGATTGCTCACTTGAAAAATTTGATGGACAATTTTTCAATTTGACGATGATTTGCCGGGAATGTTTCAGGCGCAGATCGGCCTGGTGATCACGCAACTGGAGGCCTATCGGCTCTGTTCCAGCTTTTTTCAAATGTCTCGGGTGGTGGGGCCTGGGTTTCGTGAAAAAGAGGAGGGCAAGTGTTCACCAGTGATGTTGCTTGCAAGATCGTAATTGGAGCGCCGCGCTTTCGTCACTGAATCGTCCGCTTCAGGCCGGTTAAAATGATTTGCCGGCGCCCCTTCTTACCCGACAGCGCTCAGAATTCGGTCACCACCGTCACGCCCGTGACTTCGAATTTGTCCATGTTCATCAGCGCATCTATCGACTGTTCCAGATTGATCGTTTTGCCGATAAGCTTTTCGGGCGCCAGTTTCCCCGATCGCATCATCGTGAGCATGGCGTCATAGCGATACGCCTGCATTCCGTGGCTACCAAGTATTTCAAGTTCGTGCGCAATGACTTTGCTCATCGGAATGGCTGGCGTGCTGTGCTCAGCCAGCATGAGGCCGACCTGAACATGCTTGCCGCGTTTGCGCAGATTGCTGATTGAGTTGAAGCAGGTGCTGGAATGCCCTAGCGCATCCAGGGAAACGTGAGCACCGCCTTGCGTTATCTCGATGACAGCTTCGACGACATTCGCAACCTTGGATGCATTCACGGTGGCGACCGCACCTAATGCACGGGCCAGGCTGAGCTTTTCTTCTGAAATATCGATGGCCACGACGTTGGCGCCCAGCGCGTTTGCAATCATGACTGCAGACAGACCAACACCACCACAGCCATGGACCGCCACCCACTGTCCCGCGGATGTCTTCCCCTGATCAACGACGGCGCGAAAGGATGTCACGAAACGGCAACCCAAGCTGGCAGCCGTGGCGAAGTCTAGCGTCTCTGGCAACGCCACCAGATTGATGTCCGCTTGGTGAATAGCCACATACTGGGCAAATGATCCCCAGTGCGTGAAGCCTGGTTGAAATTGCCTGTCGCAGACTTGGTGATTTCCAGAGTGGCACTCAGGGCAAGTGCCGCACCCGCCGACGAACGGGACAGTGACGCGGTCCCCGATCTTCCATTTCTTCACATCCTTGCCGACCGCCTCAACAATTCCTGCCAGCTCGTGTCCCGGAACATGGGGAAGATGGATATCGGGATCATGGCCAACCCAGCCATGCCAGTCGCTTCGGCAAACACCGGTCGCCATCACCTTCACGACGACGCCATGCGCTTCCGGTGTCGGGTCAGGAACGTTCTTTATTTGTGGCGGGGTGGAAAAAGTCTCATAAACCACTGCTTTCATAGGATGTTCCTCCTCTAAAAATTTTTTCCATTATGAAGATTTCTGGCGAATTTACCTTTCTTTTTTCTTTCAAAATAGAAGAAATATGAAATATCCTTTCAGATTTTTCTGTATTCCTGCAAGGACTCATTTAAATGGACGCACTTGATAAAGTAGATGCCGCAATGGCCGATCGCCTTCAACAGGATGGGAGGTTGTCCAATGCCAAGCTAGCCGAGCGGCTCGCGCTGAGTGAAACGGCGTGCTGGAGACGTCATAAACGCTTGGAGGAATTGGGCGTGATCGAAGGTTACCAGGCGATTCTGAACCGACGTAAGTTGGGAGCTGGCGTCATGGCATTTGTGCAGATCGTCTGCACGCAACATGGCGAGGAGGTGACTGCAGAGTTCGAGAAAATCATCCAGGCGAGCTCCCGCGTACTCAGTTGCCACAATACGACCGGCGAAGCGGACTTTCTGTTGCAGGTCGTCGCAAAGGATCTCGACGATTACAGCCGCTTCGTAGACAAAGTGCTAAGGAAGCTGCCAGGTGTGTCAAGCATTCGTTCGAACATTTCCTTGCGCGAAATGAAAGCGACGAACAGGCTACCTATTGCAGATTTGCTCATCACTTGATCCAATGTTTCATCCATGCGACCGCCGCAAATACGCCGTCTAGCGGATGAACAGTGCCCGCCGTATTGACGGCAGTTGAAGCGCGGCTGGCAAATCGATGGCGGGGCGCTGCTTGCGCGAAATACACAAGTCAACTTCCGATTCAAACGACGCACCGTTTCCTTGGCTAGAGTTGGCCCTTGGCATTCGCCAACGTAAATTGGCAGCCGCCGGCTTCCACGACATTTCTATATTTCACCGCACATCCAAATATTCGCATAATTTGTATTATGTAAAATTAAGGCGCAGATGGCCGGTAGAACTGACCGCAACCAGAGCCATTTATTGCTGTTAATTCTATCTTCGCCTACACTGGCCCCCTGCGAGGCAGGGTCGACCTTGTCCATCGGTCCTGCATGGATTTTATGTTCTCTTTTAAACAATCGGTTGTAGCCATCGCCCTATGATTGACCTTCCATTGCTTCTTGCTTTCACCGGAACCGCCTCCATTCTTGTTATTACGCCTGGGGTGGACACAGCTATCGTATTGCGAGCGGCAACAGCGGATGGACGCCGGTCAGCGGCAATGGCAGCTATTGGGATCTCTCTCGGCTGTCTGCTTTGGGGAACCGCGGTGTCGTTTGGACTGGGAGCCCTGCTGCGTGCATCCGAGGTGGCTTATACCGCCGTCAAATGGGCAGGAGCCGCGTACCTGGTTTGGCTGGGCGGCAAACTGTTGTTGATGCCGCGCTCAGAGCTGAATGCAGATGCCGGACCTGATTCGACGCGAAGCGGCACCGAGATATTCTGGAGAGGTTTTCTTAGCAATCTTCTTAACCCGAAGGTTGGCGTGTTCTACGTCACTTTTCTCCCGCAGTTCGTCCCAACGGGAGCCGACGCCGTTAGCTACTGCTTCTGGCTCGCTTGCCTTCATGTCGCGCTAACACTCGCCTGGTTCAGCGTCCTGATTGCCGCCACCGTCCCGCTGCGCAAATTCCTGCGTCGTCCTACGGCAGTTAAGATTTTGGACAGGCTGACGGCTGGGGTCTTTGTTGCGTTTGGGGTCAAACTTGCTGTTTCATCCGCTCATTAAGGACGGACTACCTTGATGGCGCATTTGGCGCGCAGTCGCTCCTTGCTAGGCATGGTGGCTCACTCGTCGTAGAGGGTCGTAAACGTCCGCTTTGGTCGATGGCGGTTTAGTGACACACTTCGGACGTTCAACCGCGTCTTCATGCCCTGAGCGGGAGAGAATGAGGTTTCTTTCAACGATTGACGGAGAACTTCATGAGCTCACATTCCGTTCACGTCGGTTGAAGCATAAGTACCCGATTAGCTGAAACAAAAGTACCAATCCCCGAAGCCTGTGAAGCAAAAGTGCCAATGGCACAGCCCCCTACCTGCGCAAATCACTGGTGCATTTTGGGATTAACTTTTACCCGTTATCTACGGCAATCACACCTCATTGCCCATCCCTTTCTCAAAATAGGCTCGCAGTGGCTCCAACTTGGTCAGTAATTCCACGGGCACCGCGGAATCAGGGATAAGGCCCATTGCAAGACCACGAGCGACGATTTCGGCCTCACCCAGTCCCTGGTACAGGGACCAGAATTGGCGAGACTCGTGCTGATGAAACTCATGGATCGCAGCGAGCAGTTCAGAACTCAGGATCTCGCCTTCGCGCCACCTCTTGAACTCAAACTCAAGTGATTCAAGCACTTGGTGCGCTTCCGCCTCGCGCACCTGGCTCGCCACCTCTCGTAGCCGCCGCCGCTCACCCTTTGTGAACTCCACACGTTCTCCTATGACGCAGAACGGGTAAGCTGAACAGCGCGTAGCGACCCGATCCAGTGAAGAGTTATGCTTCGAATTTCCATGTAACGTCTTTCATTTTAGGTTCGGATTCGCAAAATACGTTTACACAAGCATTTCCGGTAACGATGAGCCACTCGCGCCGCTTCGTTTCAAATCCTTGAAGTTTATTTTCTTCATCCGACCAACCTTCCCTATTCACTTCCAGAACATGACATCCTCGAGGAAAGTCTTTTGAAAGCCAGTAACGAGCTAGATCAAGCTCATCCAATAGTCGAAAGCCAGTTACCTCTGAAAAGATGACCTCAATTCCGTTCACATTGCCAACATCATTAAGCGAACACGCGACGACAACTTTAACGTTGTCGTCACTATATTCGAGGCTTTCAATATCTGAAGGGTATTCAATGCCTCCCTCGGGGTCAAATGCGCGTGCTTTAAGGCTCATAACGCGAAAGTTCACTGGTCCGCTTGGAGGGTAGTGTTCAACGATGAGTTAAGAACATTAAATGTACTGTTCATAACATCACGATCATAATCCAGCAGGTATTCTTGATGCTTTTTGTAAAGGTACGCGAGAAAATCCTGATTTGAACCAACTACGTCCATTCCTCTATCGTCATAAGGAAATACTATGACCCGTTTTTGCATGTTAAAAAGATAAACAAGGCAGCCAGGATTGGGACGTATCGAGGGAAAATCTACAGCAAGAGCGCACCAGAGCAAATTCGAGACGATGTCCTGGCGTCCTTCAAAAGCGATATTCAGCCACTGCTCTTCCTCACCATCCTTAATCACGTCTGGAGCGGCAACAGTTTCAATCCATATGCAACGCTGTCGAGGAATTTTGATCCCAGCAGCATGCAGCTCCGACAAAACATCTTTATATCCGAACGCGGAGGCGCGTCGCCAAGCACGCAAGCAGACGACGATTGACGTATTTGTTGGAAATATGTCTTGGCAAATCTCTTCAGCTTTACGTAACGCCTGTGAAAACTGCTGTATGGCGTCACCGCTTTCGGATAACTCGAACCGAAGCCCCCCTGGATAAGAATAAAAAAGTGGACGCAAGAAAGCCTTCTGCTCAAAACCGTTTTCGATCTGTTCGCGAAAGTGCATCTTTTCTTTTGTCTTAACGTTGGAATGATGCATCGGCAGATGTTTTATGGAGCGCTTTTTCTCGCGAGGCCAAATAGAGAGGGAATGAAATAGCTAAGCCCACACCAAAGCAAAGAACAACGTATAGCCACGGCCATTTTACGGAGAGGCGCCGTGAGTCACTGAGTACCCATACGGAAAAAACTAGCGCAGCAAGGTATACGTCGATCGTGATGGCCGCGGTTAAAAAGTTGGCAAATGCCGCCCCGAAGAACTCGCTTGGTCCGAGCCCTCCGCCATGGATGAGGTACTGACCGTTGTAATACCACGTCGCAAGAAAGCCAACTAGCGTAAGTACGTAGTAAAGCGCAGCCAAATCAGACTTCTTATTCATTTGCTCTCCAAGGATGGATGTTAGCTTAAGATGCATAACGACACTGTAGAAAAGCCCTCGATTCGAAGATAAAGGGCTTGTTTAGAGGGTCTTGCTCCTTTTTCCAATGCTGCGACCGTTCATTACAGCGTGTTTTAAGAGGCCAATTTTTGTTTCAACTCATTTTATTTTCGCGAAAAGACTTAGTGAGTAGACCGAAGGGGGGCACCTTCAGCCTCTCCCAGTTTATTCGTTCTTCGAGACGTTTGCTGCCGCGCATTGTGCTAGCGGAGCGGCTGAATCGGACTGATGCACATCAAGATGCGTACTCCTTGTACCGCCATTCCTTCGGGACCGGTGACCTACAATGACAGTAGCCGGCAGAAGGTGATTGACTTCGAACACCTGCTTTTCAGATGGCACTTACTCTTCCAATGTCCGGTCTCGGATAGATGCCGACTGCCGGCGGGTCCCTGAGTAGAGGCTAGTACATGGTTGTCCTCAGTTGGGAGATACGCGCAAGACAAGAAATGCCCATAGAGCGGTTTGCTGATAGATCTTGCGCCAAGTTTTGACTTCCGCCAAGCGAGCGCGCAACCCTGCCGCTTCTCCTGCCCGCCAGATATTTCGGAAGGAGTATTCAAATGTGTTCCCCCATCAGGTTCCACTTCTGGCAATTGCTCGTGGCCGCGCTGCTTGGAAGCGCATTACACATGACGTCGGCCCCCGGCTTGGCCTTCACACTCAACACCGACCGTCCCGGCGGCGACTTCACCAGTTCCGATGTGCCGGGCAACGATCCGCGCATTTGTGCTTTCCGCTGCGAGATCGAAGGCCAGTGCCTGGCATGGAGCTATACCCCACCAGGAGTGTTGCAGCCGGTGGCGCGCTGCACGCTCAAGAACACCGTGCCTGCGCCAGTGGCCGCCAATAATGTTGTCTCCGACGTTCGTCCGTTCGAGTACAGTACCGACCGTCCGGGAAACAACTACACCAACTTCGAGCTGCAGTTCGCCTCCCCGGCGCAGTGCGCGGCGCGTTGCTCTAGCGAGGCTCAATGCCAGGCGTGGACTTACGTCCAGCCCGGCGTCCAGGGAACGCTGGCGCGCTGCTGGCTGAAAAATGCGGTGCCGCCGGCAACCACCGCCGCTTTCGCGGTCTCGGGCGTGCGTTCATATGAATACGACACCGACCGCTCGGGCAACGACTATACCAACTTTGATCTGCCGACCGCCGACCCACAACTGTGTGCTGCGCGCTGCTCCGGCGACGCCCAGTGCCGGGCGTGGACTTACGTCGCCCCGGGGGCTCAGGGATCCAGCGCCCACTGCTGGCTGAAAAACGCGGTACCGCTCTCGGCGGCCAGGGATTTCACGGTGTCGGGAGTGCGCGCCTTTGAGTACGACATCGACCGTCCCGGCGGCGATTACAACGATGTTGCGCTGAATGCTCCCGACCCGCAACTGTGCGCGGCACGCTGTGCCGGCGATAGCCAATGCGTGGCCTGGACGTATAAGAAACCAGGCGCTAACGTGGACGGGCTTGCCCACTGCGCTCTCAAGAACAGCGCGCCGCCTCAGACACCTTCGGTGTTTGCGGTGTCGGGACTGCGCCCCGGCGGCACGACGCCCCCTCCTCCCCCGACAGGTCAGTGCACCAACCCGCCGAACTTTGCCGGTAACTGGACCGACCCTGTTAGCCTAGGCAGCGTAGCGCTTACCCAGACAGGCAATCGGGTCAGCGGTACTTACACTGGCTCAGGCGGTGGCCGACTCGACGGTACGATCGTAGGCTGTGTCTGGCAGGGTGAATGGATTAACAGCGATAACGTGCGGCGCGGCACGTTCCGCGTGGAGCTTTCGCAGAATGGCCAAGCCTTCAACGGCACGTGGGAAACCACCGGCGCTGGCGGCAGAATCGAAGCTATCAGGTGAACGATGAGGTGATCGATGCAACCGCCTCTGTTCTTCTCCTCTCATCGCAAGAAGGGCTGGCGTTTTCTGTGGAGTGTCCCGCTTTCAGAAGAGGTGCCAGGCCATAACAATCTCGACAGCACCGTGCGATACCTGGGGATCACGGCATGACCAGTCTTCTTTGTAGAGAGGGCTTAACGCTGAGGTTGCGCAACAACGTTTTACTGTAGTCGTGCGGGTTCTGGTGCAAATTTCCAAGAAGACTAAATGATCGGCGTTGTGATGCTGTTCA
>CBHCMF010000202.1:0-7963 GCA_965974465.1 uncultured Noviherbaspirillum sp. | reverse complement strand
CAAGGAATAAACCTCGCGTCTATTCTCGCCTTGCTACCGCTAATGCGACAAAACCCTCGAAGCCGACATGGCGGGCTTAATGCGACAAAGCCCGCGAAAAGCCGTGAATGCTGAGTGTGCCGGAGAACTTCAATAAAGTGTGGTCATCTAATTCGATTAGCAGGTGACGATCGGGCTGATAAGTGAAATAACTTATCCTGACGAAACTTAACCACTTGATTTGATTACACGAGATGAAAATGAAACGATACTCGAAAGCCGCATTGATTTTCTTCTTTGCGACATGTTTCCTTTCGTTACCTGTTTTGGCGGTCGAGCCGAAAGAACCTTTGATTGTAAAAGTCCGTGCTTTCAGGGGCACCGCTGACCACACTGACGAGACCAAGGAATACAAATACCAAGTGTTGAAATTGATCTTGGAAAAAACTGAAAAGACTGATGGCCCGTTTAAGATTCAAGCACCGCAACAGGAGGTTCCACAGGCCAGGGATTTTGAGATGGTAAAGCAAGGCTATGTCGATGTAATTTTGACAGTGACCTCACCCGAGCGCGAGCGAGAACTTCATCCCATCCGAATCCCATTTGAAAAAGGACTGTACGGCTATCACATCGCGATTATCAATGAAAGCGATCAACCGAAATTTTCCGCCGTCCGCACGCTGGACGATTTGCGGAAGTTGTATGCCGGCATGAACGAGATCTGGCCGGAAAACAAAATCTTCCGCGCCAATGGTTTAAACGTCGTGGCAACTGCAGGGTATCGAGAGCTCTTCACCATGTTGAAAGAACGACGCTTCGATTATTTCATCAGAACCGCTGCCGAACCATGGCGAGAGCTGAGGGACATGAACATTCCCGGGCTGGTTGTGGAAAAAGATCTGTTGATTTACTACCCCGCACCCGGATATATTTTTACCAGCAAGAACAACCTCAAACTGGCTGACAGGCTTGAGCGTGGACTCAGAATGGCTATTGAAGATGGTTCCTTCGATAAGCTTTTTTATAATAATATTTATATGAAAGAAGCGTTGGAGCGCGGGAACCTGAAAAATCGAAGAGTAATCAAACTGGAAAACCCCACGCTATCGCCAGAAACCCCGCTACATGACAAAAGATTGTGGTACGAGTACATACCCTAAGACAGAAGTGGTCTAGTAAATACGAACAGTGGGATAAGGGGGCTGGCTTGCTTCAAAATCGAGGCCGTAAGGGCGAATTTCAGGAGCAAGCCTGACCAGAAGAACGAGAAGAAACCACTCAGCCCCTTCAAGGCCAAGGCGCGGCGCTGTACAGGAAGTCAATGCCAGCCGGCACCATCCGGCTTATCCGTACCTGCTGCGCAACTTGGGGATCAATCCCCCCAACCAGGTGTCTGCGGCGAACATCTTCAACCCAGACCAGGGCAACCGGTTCACAAGTCTGGAGTTTACGCAACTGCTCAAGGCGCACAGCAAACGTCAGCACACATACGAAGATATATGATGTCACCAGATATGGTGCCCATAAAAGACTCGATTGCCACCAGGCTTCTGAGGGTGGTCTTTTCTTTTTACCTTATCCTCGTCGTCATTGTGACCAGCGCACAGATTACTGCGGAATATATTCGCACCAAGAATCTTGTCCTTGAGGAGTTGGAAACACTCAAACAAGCCTTTGAGCCCGCGTTGGAACGAGCACTTTGGGAAATAAATAATGCGCAATTACAGTCCTCGCTCACCGGGATAATGAAACTCCCAAATGTTGTGGGCATTAAAATTGAAAATCCCGATGGAAGACTTCTTGGAGAAAGAGGACGGGTTCTCCACTTGACCAACTTATCATCCGTCAACAATGCCGGTAATAATCCTCATGGGATATTTGGCACCGCTGACCTTTTCTGGAAAACATTTCAAATACAGTATCGCCGAGAAGATACGTTGTTCCCGGTCGGCATCGTAACCATTTACTCAAGTCACAAGATTATTGTCAACAAACTGAAGTTCAGTGTCGCCAGCTTGCTTATCAGCGCAGTCGTCAAGATCATCGGGTTCTGGATACTTTTTCTGCTGATATCACGACATCTGCTAAGCCGGCCTCTGGCAGAACTGACACGGGCAGCGGAACAGCTGCAGCTTGATAATCTTGAAGATGTCACAATTGATATAAAAACAAAAGGAAACAATGAATTAATCGTTCTGGGGAATGCTTTTAGAGGGATGATCCAGAATCTACTTCAAACCCGTTCTGAGCTTTATACATACAGAGAATCGCTGGAAGTTAAAGTTGTGGAACGAACCGCCGAATTGATTGTGGCAAAAGAACAGGCCGAACAAGCGAATCGCTCGAAAAGCGTCTTTTTGGCAAACATGAGCCATGAACTGCGCACACCGTTGAACGGTATCCTAGGCTTTACGCAGATATTGCAACGCGACCAGACCACCGACGAAAAGCAGGTGGCAGCGCTGAACGTGATCCGGCAAAGCGGTGAGCATCTGCTGACCCTGATCAACGATATCCTGGACTTGGCCAAGATCGAGGCAAACAAGCTGGAGCTTATCCGCACCGAGATCCGCCTAACCGAATTCCTGCGCGTCATTTCCGAGATTGTCGGCGTCAAGGCAGAGGAAAAGGGGCTCGACTTCATCAGCGACATCGATCCGGATTTGCCAGTGATCCAGGGCGATGAGAAGCGGCTGCGCCAGATACTGCTTAATCTGTTGTCCAATGCGGTCAAGTTCACCGACCGCGGTCAGGTGACGCTGCGTGTGCGTTTTTTTCCACCCGCGCGGCTGCGCTTTGAGGTACAGGATAGCGGCGTCGGCATCGGCAAAGACCAGTTGGAAACCATCTTTGAACCTTTTGAGCAAGTGGGCGACATGCGGCGCCGGCTTGGCGGAACCGGACTTGGACTGGCCATCAGCCGCCAGTTCGTGCGGCTGATGGGCGGTGAGATTCGGGTTGAAAGTTGCGTCGGCCAGGGCAGTACCTTCTCGTTTGAACTGGACGTCCAGGTGGTGGCGGAAGGGACGGCTGCACCGGCACCGAAATCGACCGTGATCGGCTATCAGGGCCCGCGCAGGAAGATATTGATAGTGGACGATGTAGCGGAGAATCGGGCGGTGCTGATCGGCATGCTGGGTCCGCTAGGCTTCGCGACGGCCGAGGCGGTGAACGGGCAGGAGGGGTTGGAACAAGCCAAAGCCGTCCGTCCGGACCTGATCCTGATGGACATCGTCATGCCGACGATGGATGGCCTTGAAACCATGCGGCGATTGCGCCAATTGCCCGATTTCAAGGGAATCCCTATCATTGCAATTTCCGCCAGCGCGTCCGGAGGCGACGTGACGAGCAGCATGGCGGCCGGGGCGAATGCGTTTCTCCCAAAGCCGATCGATCTGAGTGAGCTGCTGGCACAGATTGGTGCGCTGTTAAAGCTCGAATGGATTGACGTGTTGCAGGCAGCGCCGCATGCACCGGAAGGGATGGAGGAAGGGCAGCTGGCGGTGCCGCCGGCGCAGGAAATGGAAACCCTCCATTACCTGGCCCGGCTGGGCAACATGGTGGAGATATTGCGCTGGGCAGAGCGCCTGATCGGACTTGACGAACGCTATCGTCCTTTCGCCGACAAACTGTCGCTGTTGGCCAAGGGATACCGTTCCAAAGCTATCCTCAGTCTGGTGATGCAATACCAGAGTACCGGGGTAACCGATAAGTGAGCGGCGTTCTTGCTTTGTCTGGCGGACTGAAATAGGGATGAGCGAAGCGGGTCTGCAGCGACAAGCTGTTTCCACGTTCGCGGCTTCAGCTCGTGCACGCGCAAAGCTGCATGCCAGTGCGACGATGCGATAAGCGATTTTTTCATGCGCTAGAAATCGTGCTTGATGCCGACCGCAACCGCACGCGGTGCTTCTCCGATGGTGCCAGGACCACCCGCCACGCCCGATGATCCACCGAGGTCATATCCGGAGTTTCGGCCGTTGCGCAGTTGCGCAAATTGCGTCCATAACTCGGTCCGCTTGGACAACGCGTAACGATAGCCGATGATGTACAAGTTGGCCTGCGTGTCATCGCCGGTAAAGATGCCGGAGAAAACCGGGGTTTGATCGCCTCTTCCTGCACCGCCGTGATACCACGCCAATTCAAACGTGCTCGCGCCGTAGAAGCCGCGGCCGAGCAACCCGAATCCATCCTGCTTGAGTTGATTCAGTCCGGGATTGTCGTAGCGGATGGTTTGGTAATAGCCGCCAACGTAGGCGACCGTGCCGATCTTGTAGCTGACTGCCAGCATCACGATGCTGTCGTCCAGGTCAGCGCCGCGCACATTTCGATGCAGGTTGTACGCCAGCGCGGCGTTCACGCCGTGGGCAGCGTACTGCAGCTTGCTCGACCACGCGTAGGCCTTGCAATCATTGGGGCCCGTCAATTCGCCCAAGGCCAGTTGCGTTGCCGCTGTCAGGCCGCCGAACGAAGGCGAGTCATAGCGAATCGAATTGCCATAGCGGTTGTCGAATCCGAAGCTGTTGGTGGTGCCCGCCGTGCCCGCGACCTGCACGCAAGCGGTGTTGCCGACGCTGCCGCCCGTGAACATATTGCTGTATCCGTTGGCCCAGAAACCGTTCAAATTATCGTTGGTGACATTGGTCGTGTAACCCGGCCCGGCGATACTGTGCAAATCATCGAGTGGCGTCAACATGAATCCGAGGCGCAGCTTGCCGAAATCTCCTTGCAAGCCGACGCTCGCTTCACGGCTGCCGATGGTACCTTGACCGGTGTCGGGGCTGAAGCCCGTTTCAAGTACGAATTGCGCTTGCAGATTGCCGCCCAGCGCTTCGCGTCCTTTAAAACCGATGCGACTCGAAAAATTGCCTTCCTTGGTGACTGCCGGTCCGCCGATGCCGTAGCCTGAATATTTGACGACACCGACATTCATACGGCCGTAAACTGTTACGTCGCTCTGGGCTTGCGCATTGATTGCGCAAGCAGCGCCGAGGATCACGACACTCCCGATCAGCGCGCGTTGCATTGTCCGGTTGATCATTTCCACTTCCATGTAATGATTACATAAGGCATCGAATAATTAGGCATGGCCTCGCGCGACTTGCGATCACGCATCTCGTCTATCCGTTTCCACAGCTTTTCAATCAACGCGCCATTTCACCACCGGCTTCAGACTGGGAACGGATATTCGGCTTCGCGGGCGAACAAGAACTACCACCCCAAGCAGTCATACATATTTCAACCAGGCAGATGGTTCGACTTCGGCAAAATCGCCTGCCATGGCTGAGCTTCGATAACATTACACCGACGCCTGATACTGCGCTTTAACGCAGCGCAGTAATTTCTCGGGTTGTGGTGCAAATTTCCGAAAAGACTAGGCTTGCCCTTGACCGCCATTGTCAAGGCGCGCTTTTGTCCCATCAAGTAACTATTCAACCGTCAGTTGTTACTCATTGATTTTGGTTTTGTCGCATTAGCGGTAGCAAGGCGAGAATAGACGCGAGGTTTATTCCTTGGCCTTACGCTGGACGAATTTGTCCTGCCTGCGCATAAAATTGTTCGGCAAAAGACATCTCGTCACTGCCCTGGATGTTGAGTTGGCCTTTGCGAATCATGTGCATAAGTTCGATGCCAGCCAGGACGTTTTTGGCAGATCGAAATGACTGGAATCCGAGCATTGGTTTGGTAATGCGCTTGATCGCACGATGGTCTTGCTCGATGATGTTATTGAGGTACTTGACCTGCCGGACGATCACGGCAACTTCCTTGTCCTCGATGATCTGGTCAAGCGCTGCCTTGTTGGCGCCGCTCTTGTCCATCACGACTTTTTCCGGAACGCCATTATCGTGCATGGCCTTGTCGAAAAAGCGCATGGCCGCTGCCTTGTCGCGCTTGGCCGTGAGCAGGAAATCGATGGTGTTGCCGTCCTTGTCGACCGCGCGATAGAGATATTTCCAGACGCCTTTGACCTTGATGTACGTTTCATCCATTCGCCAGCTGCGGCCTACCGGGCGTTTGTGTTTTCGGAACACTTTTTCCAGCAACGGCAGAAATCGGATCGCCCATCGGTTGATTGAAGAAAGACATTCACGCCACGCTCCCCCATCATTTTTTCAACGTGCCGATAGCTCAGCGGGTAGGCCACATACCAACGAATGCACATCAGGATCACGTCCATCGGAAAGCGCATTCCTTTGCTATCCTCCATCTTGCGTCTCGGCTCTTGAAAACCGTTCAGCATACTCGAAGCCAGCATGGCGGGCTTAATGCGACAGAACCGCGTAAGCGCGCCTCCTCCGACCCGACAATGATGAAGCCGCTGTAATGGCGGTAGCGCGAAGGGGCAGCGTTATCCTTAGCGTTCTGCTAATGTCGGTGAGGGCGAAAAATGAACAAACATCAGGAATTCAGCACAGTAACCGAGCGAAATGCGTTAATATTTCCTGTTGGAAATTGCGGTGGTTGGGGAGAATGCTTTGAATCGTTCTGTGGCGTGGATAGCTGGGTTACTGGTTGGACTTGGCCTAGCTTGCAATGCTGCCGCCGAAGAATTGACTGGTACGCTGAAGAAGATCAAGGACACCGGCACGTTAACGATCGGGTATCGTGATCGCAATATTCCCTTCTCCTACCTGGACAGTAAGAAGCGGGTCATCGGCTATTCTTACGATATCACGCTCAAGATCGCTGACGCTATCAAGCGCGAGCTCAAGCTTCCCAGGCTCGACATTAAGCAAGTGCCGATCACGGTGCAAAACCGCTTTTCGATGGTGGAGAACGGTATCATCGACCTCTCATGCGAGTCGACGACCAACAACACCGAACGGCGCAAGCGGCTGGCATTTTCCAATACCTTCTTCATCGTCACTACCCGCCTGATGGTCAGCAAGGATTCCAGCATTCGGGATTTTTCTGATCTTGTTGGCAAGACCGTTGTTGTGCCTGCTGTGACAACGTCAGAGGACTTGCTGCGTAAACTCAACACCGAGAAGAATTACCGTATCAACATCATTAGCACGGTCGATCGCAGCACGCCGGCGCTTACCGTTCTGCAGGCAGGGCAGGCTGATGCCCTTATGCATGATGATGCTCTCCTTTATGGGCAAATTGCCAATGCCTGGCGTCCCGAAGACTGGAAAGTAACCGGCACACCTCAGTCGCAAGAAGCATACGGTTGCATGATGCCCAAGGACGATCACGCCTTTAAGAAAATTGTGGATGCGACGATTGCTAAGCTTATGCTTTCTGGGGAAGCGGAAATGCTGTACAGAAAGTGGTTCCAATCTCCGATTCCTCCTAATGGCGCTAATCTCAATTTTCCGATGAGTGAAGCGATGCGGAACTTGTTCAGAAATCCGAATGACAAATCGTTCGACTGAAGAGGTGCCGGTGTCAACGTGTCACGGTTCATTGTTGCGCAAACATGCGCTCGTATTCGGCACGCTCGTCGTTGGGACACTGCTGGTATCCGGTCTGATTGATATTTACTTCACCTATAGTGAACACAAGGCGGCGCTGATTGCCGTGCAACGCGAGAAGGCCGATGCGTCGGCAAGGCTCATTGAGCAATACATCAGAGACATCGAGCAGCGCATTGCGTTTACGACATCGCCTAAGCCCGGTGTTGATCCGCTCGATCACCGGCGCGCAGAACTTGAAGCGTTGAGCCAAGTACCAGCAATCACGGATATCGCTCTATTGGACGCCAGCGGCAATGATCACTTTCATATATCCCAGCTTGCTTCAAGCAAGACGCAGGAGCCGCAGTCGTGGCGGGAGATCGCTGCCCAGGTCAAGTCCGGCAAGCCATATCGCGGCCCAGTCTATTTTCGTTACGGTGCCGAACCTTACATGCGCATTGCGATGATGGTCGGTACGAAAGAGGCCGGTATTACCGTGGCGGACGTTGGTCTGGAGTTTCTGCTTGAAGGTATCAGACACATCACGGTGGGGAAGGCCGGTTATGCCTATGTTGTGGATGGCACCG
>CBHCMF010000201.1:0-7968 GCA_965974465.1 uncultured Noviherbaspirillum sp. | reverse complement strand
TGCTGCAGCCTTTCCTAACACTGATCGGCGCTACTCTGATCCTTGATGAGATGCTGGATGCAAGCAACTTCCTGTTTGCCATCGCCGTCATTGCGGTGGTCGCGATTGGACGTAACATGAGCATCAAGCGCTAGTGGTCCGTCACATTCCAATTTTCAGTGTATGCCGAGGTGATCGGAGGCGAGTGCAAGGCGCAAAGCACAGTCAGGGTGGTCCCCTGACGAGCATTTGCAACGCCGCAATCGCCTTCGAGCGACCGGTAGAAGCCGAAAATTGGGGTGTGATGGACCACTAGAGGCGTTTTCCGGTGCGTGAAGGGGCGATCTCACGCTTTCAGTGTTCGAAAGCCTGGGCAGACCGCCCTCTTGCATGTGCAGTCAAATCGCTCTAGGCTGTCAATCCCACTTGTTTTCTATCAATCTGGAGTCCAACTTGTCCTACTACGAAAAACTCAAAGCCCTCAATATCGAACTGCCGGCCGTCGGTGTGCCGGTTGCTGCTTACGTGATGTATGTGCAGACAGGTAACACCGTTTTTCTGTCCGGTCATATCGCTAAGAAGGATGGCAAACCCTGGGTTGGACAGCTCGGCAAGAGTATGGCTACTGAAGAAGGTAAGCTGGCAGCACGCGCGACTGCAATTGAGCTGATTGCCACTTTGCAAGCTGCCTGTGGTGGTGACCTCACCCGTGTGAAGCGTATCGTGAAGATGACCTGTCTGGTGAATTCGACAGGTGACTTTACTGAACATCATCTGGTGGCCAATGGCGCATCGGAATTGTTCGTCGAAGTCTTTGGTGAGCAGGGCAAGCATGCACGCGCTGCTTTCGGTGTTGCACAGAATCCGATGGGCGCCTGCGTCGAAATTGAACTGATCGTCGAAGTTGCCTGACAAAGTCCATGCCTCGCCGTCTTAAGCACGTCGAGGTTGTTGAAGGAATTTTCGAGGCATAGTGTCTGTTTGCACTACAATTCCATATTTGGATGGGATCTACCCGATTCCATTCTTGACAGGCCGCCACAAGCGCGCCGGTAACGAGGCGAACTTCGCCATTTATGAATAAGACAAGCATGAAAATGGAAAATCCGACACCTATCCAATGGCAATTTTCCGAGCGCGCACAACAGCTGCAAAGCTCGGCCATCCGCGAAATCTTGAAGGTGACAGTCCGTCCGGAAGTCATCTCTTTTGCGGGCGGTTTGCCGTCCCCGGCAACCTTCCCGGCCGAGCGCATGCGTGCCGCGTTTGATACCGTGCTCTCGAAGCAGGGTAAGGTCGCGTTGCAATACGGCCCGACCGATGGCTATGGCCCGTTGCGCGAATGGGTGGCCACCTCCTTGTCCGTCAATGGCGCAAAGATCCTGCCGGAACAGGTGTTGATGGTGTCGGGTTCACAGCAGGGGCTGGACCTGCTGGCCAAGGTGCTGGTCGACGAAGGTAGTAAGGTATTGGTTGAGACCCCGAGTTATCTTGGGGCGTTGCAGGCATTTTCTCTCTATCGTCCGCAATTCGTCTCGGTACCGACAGATGACCACGGCTTGTTGCCGGAGCAGGTCGTCCCTGTTGCGCAGGGCGCGCGCCTGTTATATGCCCTTCCTAATTTTCAGAATCCGACTGGCCGTACCTTATCGGTAGAACGCCGCATCGCCCTGGTGGAGACGTGCGCGCGTCTCGGCTTGCCGCTCATCGAGGATGACCCCTACGGTGCTCTCAGCTATCGTGGCGAACCGCTACCAAAGATGCTGTCCATGAATCCGAACGGCGTCATTTACATGGGGTCCTTCTCCAAGGTGCTGACGCCCGGTATCCGTCTCGGCTACGTGGTTGCTCCTGTACCACTGATCCGCAAGCTGGAACAGGCGAAGCAGGCCGCCGACTTGCACACCGCCCAGTTGACGCAAATGGTCGTGCACGAAGTGGTGAAGGACGGCTTTTTAACCGAGCATATTCCGACTATTCGCAAGCTCTATTCCGATCAGTGCGATGCGATGCTTGCTGCATTGAGTGAATTTTTCCCATCGTCAGCGACATGGACGCGCCCGGAGGGGGGCATGTTCATTTGGGTGACGCTGCCCAAGCATATCGACAGCATGAAACTGCTTGACGAGGCTGTTGCGCAGCATGTCGCCTTCGTCCCAGGAGCGCCGTTCTATGCCAATGCAGCCGAGCGGAATACCTTACGCTTAAGCTTTGTTACGGTGCCACCGGAAAAAATCCGTGAAGGCATTGCGACTCTCGGCAAATTGATCGCCGCCAAGATATAACGGGCATACGAGTATTGCCTATACTAGAGCGATTTGATTGTGCGTGAAAGGGAGGCCATCTCAGGCCTGCGATGCTCACCGTAGCTCACGTACGGTTGCGCTTCTCGGCCCGACCTGACCTGACCTCCCTCGTACACACAGTCACCCCCCTCAGAGGCAAACGGGCCGTAGAGAGAATATCCCTACGGCCCGTTTGCTAGACAGCACTAGTATCGTTGAACGGCTTCTTTATTTCGAAGCAGTCAGTCCATTCGGCTTGACCTTTGTTTCAAGCGCTTTACCCTTACGTGCACGTTTGCCGATATGCGGCGCCAGCGCCGTCGCAGACAAGCTGATCTCTTGCATCTTGCCGCCGCGGCCAGTGCCGGAAATGATGACGCCTTTCTGGCTGATCGGTTGGGCAGCAAGCAGCTTTTCGTTCGTTTCTAGGTCGATCAGAATCACACCACGGCCACCGCCGGACAAGGTCTTGATTTCATCCAGGCCAAACACGAGCAGACGCCCCTTTTCCGACAGACAAGCAATAGCGCTTGCGTCGGCCGCTACAATGCCCGGGGGCAGTGGCTCGTCACCTTCATCGAGTGTAATGAAGGCTTTGCCCGCCTTGAGGCGACTAACCATATCGCCAGCCTTTGCGGCGAACCCGTAGCCTGCGGTGGAGGCAATGAGCAGCGGCGTATCTGAGGGGCCAGCAAAGTAATGCAGTAGGCGTGTCCCGCTTGCCAGTTCGATCAACGTGGTCACGGGCACACCATCGCCGCGCGCGCCGGGCAGGGCGGATACTGGCACCGAATAGACCCGTCCCTTGGAGCCGAACGCGAGCAAGGTATCTACCGTGCGGCATTCGAAGGTGCCATACAGGCTGTCACCAGCCTTGAAAGTGAATTGTCCCGGATCATGGCCGTGACCAGTGCGGGCGCGCACCCAGCCTTTCTGCGAAATCACGACAGTGACGGGCTCGTCGACCACCTTTTGTTCCACACTGGCGCGTTCCGCTTCTTCGATCAGGGTGCGACGTGCATCGCCATACTGCTTCGCATCGGCTTCGATCTCTTTGATGACCAGCTTCTTCATCGACGCTGGATTGTCCAGCAAGTCATGCAGCGAGACCTTCTCATTGCGTAGCTCAGCCAGTTCCTGCTGGATCTTGATTGCTTCAAGACGTGCCAGCTGGCGCAGGCGAATTTCGAGGATGTCTTCGGCTTGTCGATCCGACAGCTTGAAAGCCTGCATCAGTGCCGGCTTCGGTTCGTCCGATTCGCGGATGATCTTGATGACCTTGTCGATATTCAGCAATACCGCTTCGCGGCCTTCAAGAATGTGGATGCGGTCGTCAACTTTTTTCAGTCTGAACTGCGTTCTACGGGTGATGGTGGTAAAACGGAATTCGATCCATTCACTAAGGATGTGGCTGAGGCCTTTCTGGCGCGGACGGCCGTCGCCACCAATCATCACAAGATTGATCGAGTTTCCTGTCTCCAGCGACGTGTGCGCTAGCAAGATATTCATGAACTCGGTCTGATCCTGGTTCTTCGATTTTGGTTCGAATACCAGGCGCACCGGGGCATCCTTGCCCGATTCGTCGCGTACTGTATCGAGCACCGATAAGATCATCTGTTTGAGCGACAGTTGATCTGGCAACAGTGATTTTTTACCGAGCTTGACCTTAGGATTGGTCAGTTCTTCGATTTCTTCCAATACCTTTTGTGCGGAGGTACCGGGCGGCAGCTCCGTCACCACTGCTTGCCACTGGCCGCGTGCCAACTCTTCGATCTTCCAGCGTGCGCGCACCTTCAGCGTGCCACGGCCGTTTTCATACATTTCCGCGATGGCGGAGGCTGGTGTGATGATCTGACCGCCGCCAGGGAAATCTGGCCCGGGAAGAATTTGCATCAATTCTGCGTGCGTGATCTTGGGATTGCGGATCATCGCGATAGTCGCTTTCGCGACTTCGGTCAGGTTGTGCGAAGGGATCTCTGTCGCAAGACCAACCGCAATGCCAGAGGCTCCATTCAATAGTACGAAGGGCAAGCGTGCCGGCAGCAGTTTAGGTTCTTCGGTCGAACCGTCGTAGTTTGGTTGAAAATCGACCGTGCCTTGGTCAATTTCGTCTAACAGCAGTTTGGAAATTGGCGTCAGCCGCGCTTCGGTATAACGCATCGCCGCCGCACCATCGCCATCACGCGAGCCGAAATTGCCCTGACCGTCGATTAGCGGATAGCGCAACGAGAAATCCTGTGCCATGCGCACCAGCGCGTCGTACACTGATTGATCGCCGTGCGGGTGCAATTTGCCAAGTACATCACCGACCACGGCTGCCGATTTGCGCGGCTTGGCGGTGGCATTTAGTCCAAGCTCGTTCATCGCATACAAGATGCGACGCTGCACCGGCTTCTGACCATCACTGACGTCAGGGAGTGCGCGACCTTTCACCACCGAGATCGCATAGTCAAGATAAGCACGCTCGGCAAAGCTCGCCAGCGTCAACGATTCGCCGTCGGCGGCAGGCATTTCTTCAAACAGGTTGGCTTGTTCGCTCATTGTATTTCGATGAATAATTCAAATCAGATGTCGGCTTCTGCTTCGTTGCCATGTTCTTCGAGCCAGGCGCGCCGCGCCGCTGCTTCGCCTTTACCCATCAACATGTTGAAGCGTGACTCGGAGGCGGCCAGATCGAAGTCGCCTAGTGCCACCGGCAGTAGCCGGCGCGTATCCGGGTTCATTGTGGTCTCCCATAACTGCTCTGCATTCATCTCACCCAGGCCCTTGAAGCGGGAAATGGTCCAGCCGCCCTCTTTTACGCCGTCCTTACGCAGCTTGTCTTCGATCGCCTCCAGTTCGCCGTCATCCAGCGCATACAGCTTCTGCGCCTGCTTCTTGCCACGCGCCGGTGCATCGACGCGATACAGCGGTGGCCGCGCGACGCAGATGTGACCACGTGCAATCAGCTGCGGGAAGTGCCTGAAGAAAAGCGTGAGCAGCAGTACCTGAATATGTGAGCCGTCGACGTCTGCATCCGAGAGGATGCAGATCTTGCCGTAACGCAGACCGGAGAGGTCTGGCGTGTCATTTGCGCCGTGTGGATCGACACCAATCGCAACCGCGATGTCGTGAATTTCGTTGTTCGCAAACAGACGGTCGCGCTCGGTCTCCCAGGAGTTGAGAACCTTGCCACGCAAAGGCAGGATGGCTTGGAATTCTTTATCGCGTCCCATCTTGGCGGAACCGCCGGCGGAATCACCCTCGACCAGAAACAGTTCGTTGCGCGATACGTCATCCGATTCGCAGTCAGTCAGTTTGCCTGGTAGCACGGCAACGCCGGACGATTTTTTCTTCTCGACTTTTTGTGCGGAGCGTAGTCTGGATTGTGCTTGCTTGATTACCAGCTCTGCCAGCTTCTTGCCATAGTCGACATGTTGATTCAGCCACAGTTCCAGGGCGGGACGGGTGAAGGTGGCGACCAGACGGACTGCATCGCGCGAATTCAAACGTTCTTTGATCTGCCCCTGAAATTGTGGGTCTAACACCTTCGCCGATAGGACGAAAGACACGCGCGCAAACACGTCTTCCGGTAGTAGCTTCACGCCTTTAGGCAGCAGTGAATGCATTTCGACAAAGCTCTTTACAGCACCGAACAGTCCTTCGCGCAAACCTGCTTCATGCGTTCCGCCGGCTGGCGTCGGAATTAAGTTGACGTAGGACTCGCGCATCACATTGCCTTCTTCGGTCCAGGCCACCACCCATGCGGCACCTTCACCTTCGGCAAAGCCTTCTACATCCGCCCCTGCATATTGTTCGCCTTCAAACAGCGGGATCATTGGTTCAGCACCGGAGGTCTGCGCCAGAGATTCGGTCAGGTAACCGCGCAAGCCTTGGTCATATTTCCAGGTCAGGGTTTCACCCGTCTTGCCATTCACCAGCGAGACCTTCACGCCGGGCAGCAGGACCGCCTTGGAACGTAGCAGGCGCTGCAATTCACCATTCGGAATCGTGGAGGAATCGAAGTACTTTGCGTTTGGCCAGACAGTCACGCGGGTACCGGTTCGTTTCTCCTCTCTGGACAGCGTACGCGATTTCAGTTTTTCGACGACATCGCCGTCGGCGAACGCAATGCGGTGTTCGCCGCCGTCACGCCATACAGTGATTTCCAATCGAGAGGAGAGCGCATTGGTCACCGACACGCCTACGCCGTGCAAACCACCGGAAAATGAGTAGGCGCCGCCTGACCCTTTGTCAAACTTGCCGCCCGCGTGTAGTCGAGTGAACACGATTTCGACCGTCGGTACTTTTTCTTCCGGATGCAGACCGACTGGAATGCCGCGCCCATCGTCCTCGACGCTGACGCTGCTGTCCGGATTGAGGGTCACGACGATATTTTTGCAAAAACCACCGAGCGCTTCATCTGAGGCGTTATCGATGACTTCCTGCAGGATATGCAGCGGATTTTCGGTGCGGGTATACATCCCCGGACGCTGCTTGACCGGCTCGAGTCCTTTCAGGACGCGGATGGATGATTCGCTGTAATCGGACGCAGAGGATTTTTTCGTTGCCATTCAGGAGGGGATGCCTAGGTTGCTGTAATTGCTTGAGGGAAGATATTTAAGCATAAGTCTCTGCATTCTAATGAAAATCAGGAATCTACGGACGTTTGGGATAGATGGCTCCTCTTGATCGCCTTAAATGAACAGCAAGAAGACAACCCATGAATGTCAGTAAATATATGTGGCCAGGGCACAGCAAAGCAAAAAGTCAAACATTCAAAGGCTTGATAAAATATTGCACCATGGAAAGATTGAGCTTAACGTGAGTGCTATTCACATTCAGTTTCAAAATTAATGTAGTCCGAGTTCTTGTAATGTTTATAAAATAGAAGGTTATGCCAACACAGACTTTTCCTTTTGCTATACGCCTTATCGGTTTTTCCACACAGGAAGAGAAAGCCTTTGACGTTAGTTTTGCAGAGTGGAAAAGGAAGAAATACGCCTATTGCCGTCTTGAAGAAGACAACCTGCAAGATCCCGATCTGTATGTTGCCAATGCCGACGAGCTGAAAGCCTTGGTCGCCTTGGTCGATTTGAGGCCAAGCGAAATTCGTCCAGCGCTGCTGATTGGATCTCCCACAGTAGATCTGCCATATCCCTGTGTGACACGTCCCATCGAATGGGACGCTGTATTCAAGGTGCTCGACGAGCTGATCGAAAAACGCGCTGATGCATTGGCGCGTTTAGAGGCATCGGATATTGTGAAGGTTCCGGAACGCCGCCGCCGCGTTCGCCTAGACCTCGATCTGACCGATCCAGCAGAATACGAGAAGATGCGTACTAAGAGGCCCCGTG
Source organism: uncultured Noviherbaspirillum sp. (assembly GCA_965974465.1). Lineage (GTDB taxonomy): Bacteria > Pseudomonadota > Gammaproteobacteria > Burkholderiales > Burkholderiaceae_D > Noviherbaspirillum. The sequence goes on along the minus strand of CBHCMF010000201.1, from coordinate 368 downwards.
ATGGCGCAGTACTGGTGGTCGATAAGGCACCTTCCTTGCGTGACTACTTATCCGACCTGCTAGCCCGTTATCAAGTACCTGTCATCTGGGTGAGCGACGAAGCGGAGGCGATAAAACGCTGCAGGCAGGGGGAAATTGCGTTTGTTATGATCAATACGTCGACCTCGGGTGTGAAGCCGTATCGTCTGTGTCAAGCAATCAAGGAAATGGCGTCGCCCGTCAAAATCACGGTCATTTTCCTCGTCAGCAAACCCTTTATCTATGACATGCAGCAGGCGCGCCGCGCCGGCGCGGATGGTTTCCTCAACAAGCCGCTGGCGAGCCATCACTTGATTCCCATGCTAAAGAAATTTCTTTCATTTTCGCGA
>CBHCMF010000200.1:0-7976 GCA_965974465.1 uncultured Noviherbaspirillum sp. | reverse complement strand
CGCTCGGCGGCTTCACGAAGCACGATGAGTACTTTGAATCCGACGAGTACGTGCTTTCCTCCGCCGTCGGCCATCTGGTCGAAATCGGCGCCCCGGAAGAATATGACGTCAAACGTGGCAAGTGGACTTTTACCCACTTACCGGTGATTCCGCCGCATTTTGCGCTGAATCCCATCGCCAAGACGGAGTCCCGTCTGAAGGTGCTGACCAAGCTGCTTAAGCGCAAAGATATCAGCACCCTCATCAATGCCTGCGACGCGGGCCGTGAGGGTGAGCTGATTTTCCGCCTGATCGCGCAATACGCGAAAGCCAAGCAGCCGATCAAACGGCTCTGGCTGCAGTCGATGACACCGGGCGCAATTCGCGACGGCTTCAAGAAACTGCGTGAAGATAAGGACATGCTGCCGTTGGCGGATGCAGCCCGCTGCCGCAGCGAAGCTGACTGGCTGATCGGCATCAACGGCACGCGCGCAATGACCGCGTTCAACTCAAAAGAAGGCGGCTTCTACCTGACCACCGTAGGTCGTGTGCAAACCCCGACGCTGTCGATCGTGGTCGAGCGCGAAGAAAAGATCAAAAACTTCGTGCCGCGTGACTACTGGGAAGTGCGTGCTGAGTTCGTGTGCGCAGCAGGCATTTATGAAGGGCGCTGGCTCGATACCAAGTTTAAGAAAGACGAAACGGATCCGGAAAAGAAGGCCGAGCGCCTGTGGAGCAAGGCGGCCGCCGAGTCCATTGTCGCAGCCTGCCGCGGCAAGCCAGGCACCGTCACGGAAGAGTCGAAGCCGGCCACGCAAATAGCGCCGGCACTGTTCGACTTAACCAGTCTGCAGCGCGAGGCCAATGCCCGCTTCGGCTTTTCTGCGAAAAACACGCTCGCCTTGGCACAAGCGCTGTATGAAAAGCACAAGGTACTGACCTATCCGCGTACCGATTCGCGCCACCTGCCGGAAGACTATCTGAATACCGTTAAGGAGACGCTGGAAGTCGTCGCCGAGAACAACAACTATCATCAGTTCGCCAAACAGATCCTGAACAAGAGCTGGATCAAGCCGAACAAGCGCATCTTCGATAACACGAAGATTAGCGACCACTTTGCGATCATTCCGACCACACAGGCGCCAAAGAGTCTGTCTGAGCCGGAACAAAAGCTATACGACCTGGTAACACGCCGTTTTATGGCGGTGTTCTTTCCTGCGGCTGAATTCTTGGTCACAACCCGCTATACCGAGGTGTCCGGCCATCAATTCAAGACCGAGGGCAAGGTGATGACCAATCCGGGTTGGCTGGCAATCTATGGTAAGGAAGCGGCGAACGACGACGACAAGGAAAATGCCGGAACGCTGGTGCCAGTCGCAAAAGGTGAGAAAGTCCAGACCGATAAGATCACTGCCAATGGCCTCGTCACCAAGCCTCCTGCACGCTATTCCGAAGCGACACTGCTGTCGGCAATGGAAGGCGCAGGCAAGCTGGTCGATGATGAAGGACTGCGCGAAGCGATGGCTGGCAAAGGCCTCGGCACGCCGGCCACACGGGCCGCGATCATCGAAGGTCTGCTGAACGAAAAATATCTGTTGCGAGAAGGCCGCGAGCTGATACCGACCGCCAAGGCATTCCAGCTGATGACGCTGCTACGCGGACTCGGTGTGGACGAGCTGACGCTGCCGGAACTGACTGGCGAATGGGAATACAAGCTGTCGCAAATGGAGCGCGGCAAGATCAGTCGTGAAGAATTCATGCGCGAGATAGCGCAAATGACGCAGATCATCGTCAAGCGCGCGAAGGAATACGACAATGCCACCATTCCCGGTGACTATGCGACGCTCAAGACACCGTGCCCGAATTGTGGCGGCGTGGTGAAAGAAAACTATCGCCGCTTCGCCTGCACACAGTGCGAATTCTCGATGAGCAAAATTCCCGGCAGCCGTCAGTTCGAAATTGCAGAAGTCGAAGAGCTGCTGCAGAAGCGCGAGATCGGTCCGCTGCAAGGCTTCCGTTCGAAGATGGGCCGCCCGTTTGCCGCGATCCTGAAGATCGTACGCGACGAGGACATAAACAACTTCAAGCTAGAGTTTGACTTCGGTCAAAATCAGGAAGAAGACGAGAATAGCGAAGGCGTGGACTTCAGTACCCAGACACCGCTGGGCATCTGTCCGAAATGCGGTAGTGGCGTGTATGAAATGGGGCTCGCTTATGTGTGCGAAAAGACCGTCGCCAAGCCCAAAGCCTGCGACTTCCGGAGTGGTCGCATCATCCTGCAGCAAGAGATCGTGCCAGAGCAGATGGCAAAGCTACTCAACGATGGCAAGACCGACCTGCTGCCAGGATTCATTTCACAGCGTACGCGTCGTCCATTCAAAGCCTTCTTAGTGAAGGACAAGAATGGCAAAATCAGTTTCGAATTCGAAGAACGCAAGGCGAAGGCCCCCGCCAAAGGCGCGGCTACAAAAACTGAAACAGAGACAGATGTACCGAAGAAGTCCATAGCGAAGCCGGCGGTCAAGAAGGCAGCTGCGAAAAAGGCGACTACGAAGAAAGCTGCATAGCCATCACCCCTCTGTATCGCCCTGTGTCGGTCTCACAGCCCTGGATATCCTCCAGGGCTGTTTTGTTTTTGCGCACCTGTATCCCCTAGGAACTCTTATCAAGACCCAACGGTCGAATGACGTGCATGACAACATGCCTCATTACGACATTGTCTCTGAGCCCCCATTCTTCCGGAGGATAATTATGAATGTACGTTCCCTCGCGCCGGTCCTTGGCGCTATCACGCTCGTATCCGCACTTTCCGCATGCGGCACACCGAATCGCCAACAAGTTGGCATCGGGACCGGCGCGGTGTTAGGCGGTGTCGCAGGTCATGTTCTGACCGATGGCAGCACGCTCGGCACAGTCGGTGGCGCAGCAGTCGGCGGCGTCATCGGCAACGAACTCTCGAAAAAGAAAAGGTAAGAAGTTGTAACAGCCGGTGTGCGCAACTTCTATCCAAAACGCGCACCGTTTCCTCCTCCCTCTTCCCTGCGGCAAGACCGCAAGCGCTTCGCAAACCCTTGGCTGATGCGGCCGTTACACGAAAACATCGTCACAGGCGTGTTCACTACTGGCCATTTTCTTACTCCTTAAAGGCAGCCACACCGCTCTACTGAATGAGGGCAACGTGAAAATCGTTCGGAACTTTCGCTTGTTGAAAGATTCTACAGATTCTCATTCATGTCATTTTGTCATGAGTGATTTATGTGCTTCACCCGATTTACTTTTAAGGAGAATTCATATGATGAAATGGACCATTCCTCTGGCATGCGCACTGGTACTCGCTGCATGCGGCACAACCGGCAGAACGTCCGGTTCGTCAACCATGGGAACCACTTCCGGATCAGCATCAGGCTCTTATGGGACTGAGTCCAGCGGCACATCAAGCACGCCGAGTGGCTCCAGCAGCTCATCCACCATGCCCGGTTCAGGCACCAGCGGTGATACTTCAGGCTCCGCATCTGGCACGAGCAGCAGCGGAGGCATCGTAGGCGCCGAACCGAATGGCGGTTCCAACGGCGGTAGTGGTAGCGGTAGCGGCAGTAAATAATCCCATCAGGTTTTTAATCTAGTAGTGTGCTTCGCCGGCAGCAAGCACACTTCTAGCCAACTTAATCTGTCCTCTCCAGCGCAAGAAGGTAACGTTTGCGCTCTATTCCGCCAGCGTAACCCGATAAGGCGCCGGATACACCAACAACGCGATGGCACGGCACAATAATGCAAACCGGATTTCGTCCGATTGCCGTGCCTGTCGCACGTATTGCACGCGGGCTGGCAATGCGTTGCGCGATCTCCCGATAGCTCGTCGTACCGCCGTAGGGAAGCGTCATCAGAGCGCGCCACACGGCCTGCTGAAACGGTGTGCCCCGCAGATCCAGCGTAATGTCGAACACATCACGCCGTCCATTGAAATAGGCATCAAGCTGACGCATCGCCTCCTGCAAATACGGATGCTGCCTATGCCGGGTCCAGCCTTCTGGGCCAGCAAAGTATTTGTGTTCTTCGAAATACAGACCGCACAGGCCACGCTCGCTTGCTGCCAACAGCAATGTGCCAAGCGGGCTGGGATGTTCGACGTAAGAAATCATATTGAGGCCATCCATAAAGCAAGTGCAGCGTAGCCACGCCAAGGAGACCAGGTGGCGGCACGCGCTGCAAGTTGTTTTTCGGTGAGACGCTGCCCTCCTCCTACGATCTTTTGTAAGCCAAGATCACCAGCGGGGAACGCGTCGGGAAAATGCAGTGCACGTAAGGCGATGTAATGTGCCGTCCAATCACCGATGCCGCTGACCGTTTTTAAGCGTGCGATGGCAGCGTCGAGCGTTGTTCCGGCGGGAAGCTCCAGTCCGCCTTGTGCAGCGAATCGTGCAAGATGACGAATGGTGTGCGCCCGAGTTTGCGGCATGCCGATGCTTGCGATGTCTGGGATTTCTGCAGCGGCCAACACTTCGGCATACGGAAAATGATGCGTGATCGGTGCAAATGGGGTCTGAGCAGGATCACCGAAACGTTGGGCCAGCCGCCCCGACAACGTGGTGGCTCCCGCTACACTAATCTGCTGACCGATGACTGCGCGTACCGCAAGCTCAAAGACGTCAAAAGCACCTGGCACGCGCAGTCCCGGCATGGCATCGATATACGCCGCGAGCAATGGATCATGCCGCAAGTGCGCTTCAATTACAGAGGGATTGGCATCAAGATCGAATTGGCAGCGAACACGGGCAAGCAGCGTCATCAGCATCGACGATAACGACGGCGACATCTCCAGATTGATCTGCTGCCGTATCGGCAGATGTACCGCACGTAGCCATCCTTCGACACCACCGATGCGCACGCTGCGCAAATAAGCCCCCTCTTGTACTGCCTCGACACCGCCAATCGCCCGGCCCGCCACATAGCGCAACATGCGCTCCCATTGAAATGGCGGTCGGTAGGCTAAGCGCAGCGTCAACGCATCCGTCTGCCCTGCATCGGTTGCCGCTGCGCGGCGAATTTCACTTGGGGCAATGCGGTATCGCTGTGCGAACAAGGCATTAAAGCGGCGCACACTACCAAATCCCGCTGCATACGCAACCTCAATCATTGGCAGTCGGGTTTCCTGCAACAGCTTCTTGGCGAACAACAGCCGCTGCGTCTGGGCCAACTCGACCGGTGTAACACCGAAATGCTGCAGCAAAACGCGACGCAACTGACGCGAAGACAAGCCCACTTCGGCGGCCAACCGCTCGACATTGCCGTCATTCAAGGCACCGGCGGCAATACGTTGCCATACGGCATGCGCCAAATTTTGCTGTAGCGCATACGGCGCAAGTTCTGGTCGGCAACGCAAACAGGGGCGAAACCCCGCGGCTTCCGCTGCAGCGGCCGTACTGAAAAACCGGCAGGAAGCTTCTCGTGGCGTCTTGACGGTGCAGACAGGGCGGCAATAGATGCCAGTGGTAGTCACGCCGGTAAAAAAGACGCCATCGAAGCGAGCATCTTTAGCGACGAGTGCGCGATAACAGCTTGCATTGTCGAGCGGAGACAAAGGAGCGCACGGCACTTGCATGTTTATATTCATGACTTATTTATACGCCCGGCACCCCATACAGTCCAGCCGTTTTCGGACATGAAATACGTCAAATTGTGTATCGAAACAGAAACAAAATGTTTAAAAATTAGGCACTTCCTTCTAGAATGAATATCTGGAGGAAAACATGCCGGCACCCATCAACCATCTAAAACAGCGGTTATTACACCGTGAATTTAGTGTCGGCTGTTGGCTGTCGTTGGCGAGTGCCCCGGTAGCGGAAGCCATGGCACATTGCGGGTTCGATTGGCTACTGATTGATGCCGAACATGGCCCGAACGATATTCAGAACGTGTTTTCCCAATTACAAGCGATCGACGCCGCGCGCGCACACGGCGCGACAGCAGAAGCCGTCGTGCGGGTAAGCTGGAACAATGCCGCACTGGTTAAGCGCATGATGGATTGTGGCGCGCAAACAATCATGTTTCCCGCCATTGAAACCGCCAAAGACGCTGCACACGCAGTAGCATCCACGCGTTACCCTCAGAGTAACAATAACGGTATTCGTGGCATTTCGAGCGTGGTCCGCGCCGGAACGTACGGCCTCGACCGCAGCTATACGTCAACCGCAAATGCGCAAGCAAGTGTCATCGTGCAAGTCGAATCGCCAACAGGGTTTGCCAATATCTCTGCTATTGCAGCAACCGACGGCGTGGACTGCATCTTCTTCGGGACTGCCGATTTCGCTGCCAACATGGGCCATCTGGGCAATGCTTCACATAACGATGTGCAAACTGCGATGGCCTATATCACCGCTGTCTGCCAACAACATGGCAAGGCCGTAGGCGTCTATGCGCCGGATGCTGATGTGGCGCGACGCTATCGCGACATGGGCATCAACTTCATTTCCTTGCATTCCGATATTGTTTGGCTAACACGTGGAGCAAGTGCGGCAGTCGGTGCGATGCGGTAGGACACTAACTCGCCGGCCTGAGCAGGGAATATGGGCGACGCACCTGTTCTATTGCTTTGCGTTACACTCGATTGCATCATCGTGCCAATCGAAGCTCCTTCATGTTTACTGCCACCCGCGCGCCCACGCTGAAAACCGTTCTCCTTGCTAGCGGCCTGGTGCTCACACTGGCAATGGGTGTGCGCCACGGATTCGGTTTCTGGCTGCAGCCGATTTCACAGGCACATGGCTGGACGCGCGAAACCTATTCCCTTGCACAAGCATTACAAAATCTGATGTGGGGGGCGTTCGGCCCCTTTGCAGGTTTGGCCGCCGACCGCTTTGGCACTGCACGCGTGGTCCTCGCCGGCGCACTGTTCTATGTCGGCGGCTTATTATGGATGGCGATGGTTGCGCAACCCACCACCTTCGTGATCGGGTCCGGTTTCCTGATTGGCGCCGGCCTGGCCTGCACCACCTTTGGTGCCGTCAGCGGTATCATTGGCCGCACCGCGCCCGAAGCAAAACGCTCGTGGGCATTTGGCCTCTCTTCCGCAGCCAGTTCCTTCGGGCAATTTGTCATGATGCCGATTGAACAGCAGTTGATCTCCTCGACGGGTTGGCAGACGGCGTTCTATGTCCTTGCCGCGATGGTGGCGCTAGTGATGTTACCGATGGCCTTCGGCCTGCGTGAACTGCCACCTGAAAAGACAGACGGCCCTCACCAAAGTATCGGCGATGCCGTCAAGGAAGCATTTACTTACCGCCCTTTTCTACTGTTAGTGGCTGGCTATTTTGTATGCGGGTTCCAGGTGGTATTCATCGGCGTGCATATGCCGGCTTACCTGAAGGACAAGGGCATCATGGATCCAAGCGTTGCCGTGTTGGCACTGGCATTGATCGGTTTGTTCAACATATTCGGCTCCTATTACGCCGGCAAACTCGGTGGGCTTCTGCCGAAGCGCTATCTGCTGTCATTCATCTACGCCAGCCGCGCCATTGTGATCACCCTGTTCTTGCTAGCACCGCTGACGCCCTGGTCAGTGTATGTATTTGCCGGCGCGATGGGCCTGCTGTGGCTATCGACGGTGCCGCTGACCAATGGCGTGATTGCGGGAATCTTCGGTGTGAAATATTTGTCGATGCTGTCCGGTTTTGTCTTCTTCTCTCATCAAGTTGGCAGCTTCTTAGGTGTGTGGCTGGGCGGCGCCCTCTTCACACGCGACGGCAACTACAATACTGTTTGGGGCATCGCCATTGTGCTGGGCGTGTTCGCGGCACTGGTGAATCTACCGATCAATGAACGCGCTATCGTGCGGCAGCGTCCGGCGATGGCCTGAACCATAACAAACATCATGCGCACACCGTTGCCACGTCTACTGCTCGGCATCATCGTCATCGTTGTGCTGGCACTGACATTTACCAGCTATCTGCGTCCCTCATTTATTGTCGATCTCGCCAACCGCATTGTCTTATGCTTCTGAC
>CBHCMF010000199.1:0-8032 GCA_965974465.1 uncultured Noviherbaspirillum sp. | reverse complement strand
CGCCGCCCCAGGCAACGAGATCTATGCGGTGTTCGCTCAGCGCCGCCACCTTCCTCTACGCATTCGAGCGTTTGTCGATTTTCTGCGGCATACGTATGCGCAGGCTGACTACTGGGGCAAGACGCGAGCGCGTGTTCGGATTTGAGCTGTGGATAACATGCGGTAGTAATGCCGTACCTAAGTCAGCGTATGAGGGAATAAGCTTGTCGCCGAGGGAAACGTCCCTGTCCGCAGCAAAGAGGTCGCCATGTATACGACATCCTTGCATAAAGACAGCATGCACACCATGCTGCTTGACCAACCTCACACACCGCTACGCTTGGCGCAGGTCCCAATTCCTTTTCCCACCCAACATGAAGTGCTGATCCGCATCACAGCCTGTGGTGTGTGCCGTACCGATCTCCACATTGCCGATGGGGAACTGCCGCCGCATAAAACACCATTAATCATGGGGCATGAAATCGTTGGTGAAGTGGTGCAACTGGGCGCGCAAGTGGAGCAGTTTGCCTCTGGCGACCGCGTTGGCGTGCCGTGGCTGAGTGGCACCTGCCGTCATTGTGAATTCTGCATGATGAACCACGAAAACTTATGCGATAACGCCGTCTTCACCGGCTATGATCGTGACGGGGGCTATGCGCAATATACAGTAGCCGACGCACGCTATTGCTTGCGCATTCCGGCGAAGTATGACGATCTGCACGCCGCTCCCCTTCTGTGTGCCGGCTTGATCGGTTATCGCGCTTACGCCATGATCAGCGAAGCGAAGCGCCTGGGGATTTACGGTTTCGGCGCAGCCGCCCACATCATTGCGCAAATTGCTCGACAACAAAACAAGGAAGTCTATGCCTTCACCAAGCCGGGTGATTGGCGTTCACAGGCGTTTGCACGTTCGCTTGGAGCGGTGTGGACGGGAGACTCGAACACGGCACCACCGGAACTGCTTGATGCAGCGATCATTTTTGCGCCGCTCGGGGCTCTCGTCCCTCAGGCGCTGGCCGCAACCCGCAAAGGTGCCATCGTGGTATGCGCAGGCATTCATATGAACGACATACCGACATTTCCGTATTCATTATTGTGGGGGGAGCGCACAGTGCGCTCGGTTGCAAACCTAACGCGTAAAGATGGTGAAGCATTTTTTGCACTGGCAGATGAACTTGATATCCGGACAAACCCCATTGGCTTTCGACTGGGGCAAGCTAACGAGGCATTAGCAGCCCTACGCACTGGACAATTCGATGGTGCGGCAGTGTTGTTGCCGTAATGTCTAGCAAATATCAATGCGTCTGAGAGCGAGGCCGGCGGTAGCGAGGGGATTTGACGCGCGCGGCATACTCACGTCCCTTGTTCACCATCCACCATTGCAAAAAGCGATTGAAGTCGCTATTGAATTTCTCTGTCTTGAGCCTTTCGAATACCTCGCTGCACACTGCCGCATCATCAAAATTCAGCATGCCTTGTTCGGCCGTATATTCGCAGTCCCAATAGGCTTTTTCCATTTCAGCAAGAGGGAGGCCTCCCAAAGCGGTGGATGCAACCAATGTGATTTCAGGCAGTATGCTTGTCATTTTTCCTCCAGGGGGCGTTGATCATGCAATGACGGCCCCATCCGGCGCGTGCAAAACAAAGAAAGTCCAGAGGGACATTCATAGTGTAAATGACGCTGCCATAATTGCATTGTGCGCTCATCAAGAAAGAGGTTGCGGGCAATGCTCATTTCCTGATTTTTTTGCCTGACAAACATTTTGTTCACCAAATAAAAATGCCGTTCAGTTATCCACTGAACGGCATTTTTTACAACGCTTTTACAGCTTATTCAGCTTACAGAGGCTGAATTGCAGAAGCCTGTTTGCCTTTCGGGCCGGTCGTGACTTCAAAAGCAACGCGCTGGTTTTCTTTCAGAGATTTAAAACCGTTGCCCTGAATCGCGGAGAAGTGCGCGAACAAATCCTCGCCACCTTCGTCCGGAGTGATGAAACCAAAACCTTTAGCGTCATTGAACCATTTAACAATACCTGTTGCCATTACATTTCCTATTACAGTGAGTGAGCTTTCGCCCGGTAGATCCTTTGAAGCAAGAAAGAATGACAGACAAATACTGCACTACTAGTTCGAACTTCAATCGGTAAGCCATTGTACTTCATATAGAGAGCGAACTGTGAATTATCTTGTTCCGCTTTTTTAGACCTGTTCAGGAGGGCATCACTCACATTGGCACACTTGCTGCGTAAAGGAGGCGGTAAATCAGTTAAAAAGTAAAGGCACTTTTCCATCACCATGCAACCTTCCTTTACCACAATAGGCACAGAGTCCAGCAAAAAGGATTTTCCTGCGAGAAGCCGTCGGATTCCTTCGCCCACCTCTGTCACAGACAACGAGGCACTGCAGGAAACCCTGCATGACACTTTTGGCATCCAGTGCTTGCGGCCGGAGCAACAACAGGTCATCAGCAGTGTTTTGCAACGCCATAACACATTGGCAATCATGCCGACTGGGGCGGGGAAATCACTGTGTTATCAGCTTCCTGCGTTGAAACTGCCTGGACTAACCGTAGTCGTGTCGCCGCTCATCTCGTTGATGAAGGATCAGGCCGGTAAGCTGGAAACCGTCGGCCTTCCAACAACCGAAGTCAACAGTACGCTAAGTCTCAGCGAAGAGGCATCAGCCATCGAGAGCATCAGGCAGGCAGACAGCGAATTTATCTTCACCACCCCAGAACGCTTATCCGATCCGGATTTTTTGGCAACGATCCGACACAACAAGATCAGCCTGTTCGTCATTGATGAAGCGCATTGCATTTCGCACTGGGGACATGATTTCCGCCCTGCGTACCTGCATCTTGGCGCTGCTATCACTGCCCTTGACCATCCTCCCGTCCTGGCGCTCACGGCTACCGCAACGACAAGAGTCATTGACGATATCGGCAGACAACTCGGTATCGCTGACATGCGGGTCATTAATACAGGCATCTATCGGCCAAATCTGCATTATCAGGTCATTACTGTAACTAGTGAGCAGGAGAAGTTCACCGAGACATTACGTCTCGTGCAAGAAAAGCAAGGTTCCGGCATTGTTTATGCAGCGACGGTAAAGGCCGTAGAAGAGGTTTATCGCGCACTACATGAGGCAGGAGAAAATGCGACTTTTTATCATGGACAGCTTCCTGCCAAGATGCGGACTCGCAATCAAGAGGCCTTCATGAGTGGCGCCTGCAGGATCATGGTTGCAACTAACGCGTTTGGCATGGGCATCGACAAACCCGACATCCGCTTTGTACTTCACATCCAGATTCCCGCCAATCTTGAAGCTTATTATCAGGAATCCGGCAGGGCCGGACGCGATGGCAAAGATGCCGATTGCATTCTGCTCTACTATGCCAAGGACAAGCAGGTGCAACTGTTCTTCCTCTCACGTCGTTATCCTCGAGCAGAGGATCTTGGTACTGTCTATGCCGCGTTGCAAAAGCTCGCGGTAGAAGATCCACGCATTCCCTTAGTGCGCCTAGAGGAGGAACTCCCGCAGGTTCCTATCAGCAGACTGCAGGTTTCGCTCAAGTTACTCAAGGATGGTGGCCTACTGGAGCAGGATAATAAGCTTAACTATCGGCTGACACGGCTTCGCGTGAAGACAAAAGAATTGACCCATCTGGTCGACACCTATCGTGACAAACGCGCGCGGGATCATGAAGCCCTGGAGCGCTTGGTGTTTTATGCGCAAACGGGGTTCTGTCGATGGAAGGTGCTGACAGAGTATTTCAGTGAGCATGTCGAGTGGACGCATTGCGGTACTTGCGACAATTGCCGGCAGCCGCCGGAACAAGCGCTCAGTCCGGCGCATGTGCGACATCATGCGCCGCCTGTTCTGCAACCGGAGAAGAAGCCAGGGCCGGATGTCGGTAGTTCGGTGAAAGTCGCCAAGTATGGCGAAGGGCGGGTACGTTCTTCTGCCGGCGATAAGGTGACGATTGAGTTTCCGGATGGGCAGAGTCGTACCTTTCTACAAAGCTATGTGGAACCGGTTTGAACTTTAGCGGGGTTGAACCGCTAGAGGAGACGCGTAGTCTGCTACTTCCCTTGTTGCCATGGGGTGGAACTTTTATTAAAAAAACATATCGCCACTGATATTTATCAAAGTTTCAGCAGGCACTTACGCCAAGTGCGTTCCTCCAATGAGCCAAGTACTCTACTTACAACTATATTTTCTGAGAGGAACCGATATGAGATATTCAGTATTGCTCGCCGCGCTTGTTGCCACCTTGAGCTTGGGAGCATGTGAACGGAAAGAAACGGGTAGCACCGACACAGGTGCAACCGGAAGCGCCGCAGGAACATCCTCCAGCGGCACCGCCACAACACCGCCTGGCAGCACAGGAGGCACAACAGGCAGCACCGGTACAGCAGGCGGCACAGGTGCCACGGGCACAAGTCCCGACACTAGTGCAGGCGGCAGTACAACAGGCGGCACGACGGGCAGTACCAGCGACACCACAGGTACGGGGGGCACGACAGGTGGTTCAACTGGCACCACGGGCACGGGCGGCACCACAGGCGGTTCAAGTGGTAGCAGTACCAGTGGGACAACAGGCGGTTCAACTGGTACCACGGGCACGGGTGGTACCACAGGCGGTTCAAGTGGTGGCAGTACCAGTGGGACAACAGGCAGTGGGACGACGGGTGGTACCAGTGGTAGTAGCACGACAGGTGGCACCAGTGGTACGAGCGGTACTACGATGGAGGGAACCACCGGCAGTGGCACTAGCGATAGTACAAGCAGCAGCTCGATGCCGGGCAGTACCAGCAGCGGCAGTACCAGCGGTACTGGCACCTCATCAGAATCAACCTCCAAGTAAGACGTGGCGCCTGAAACTGCTCAACTTTTAAGCCCCGCTGTTTAGGTTTAAAGAAATGGATCGCCCTGTTGCCATGTGGGTAACAGGGCATCGTTTTGGCATTTCGCGCATATTGCTGCTGAAAATCACGCAACAAACGGACACTATCGCGTTAATGCGGTTACCGAACGAAGTGCGGTCATCATAGCTTCAGGCGAAATCAAAAAAAGTACCGTCAGCAGAATGACACTTACACCGATTGCATAAGATGCTCGTCTAGCAATAGTAGCCTTGGTCCTGTCATCCTCTTGCCATTCATCGACAAGAACCCGGAGGCGGCGTAGTGCCGACATCCCGACGGCCCTTCTCACCTTGGCGTTCAGCAAATGCTTATCTTCGGGTGACATAGACGTCATGATGACCTCCCATTTATCTTTTTTCGCCCTATAAAAATAAGGAAACATCCTTTGCTCCAAGGCGTCCTATGCATGTAAAGCACAGCGAGCGATATTCCGGTTTAACAACACGATGATAAAGCAATTTCCCTTCCGTTATTTCCTCTATACCACCTACGAGCATCTACCGCCTTAATTTGCAACTCCCCTCGCATCATCGGTTTCACCAGGATCTTGTAAGTATCTACGTCAAAGGCTCGCTTCATCGTGCGCATGGCCGATGACGGCCTTTCCCTATGGTCGATCGATCCCACATAAAACCAGTGGTCAATGACATGTATCTGCTTCCAGTCGTCGCACTCTTCCACGACACCCATCGGCCCCATGTAGGGCCAAGCCACGATACGCATGTCTTCCAGCGCCGCTCTCAACCGCAGGTAATGCTCTTCAGCGGACTCTTTTCCAATGCAAGCGCCGAGGCATCGCGCGATCTGATGCGAGAAACAGGCTCGGCCGCATATCGCGGTTTCCAAGCCCGTCAATGCGGGACACAACATCTTCATGTCGACGATCTCGCGCAATTTTTCTAGCGCGGCCTTACGGGTGGCGAACAGGCCATATAGGTTCGCGGTTTTCGCGAAGTCATGATCACGGGCATAAATGATTTCCGGCGCGGCTCTTACTTGGGGCCCGAGGCGCAAGGTGCACATTTCACGCGTACGGCGTAGCTTCTTGTTGTGCAAGGGTTGCATCTCCTTGATAAGACGCGACTCCAAGAGCAATGCGCCGATATCGCCCGCGGTACGGCGGAATTCGACGTGGTGCGTCTGCCGCAGCATGCGCGCCTCTTCGGGTGTACGTAGGTGCGATAGTACGCGGCTGCGGATGTTGACACTCTTACCGATATAAAGCGGCCGATCCTGTTCGTCACGAAAGATGTAAATACCAGGTTTTGGCGGCAGCGCATCCAGACTGGCCCGGTCGATGTGATGCGGGTATTCGAAGCTAGCAGCGGGATCCTGCTTGAGCAGTAGGCCTACCGAGGTGATACGCGCTTGCATGAAAGATAAAAATTACTTCGGAAATTAAAGATAGATCAATTGCATCAGCAAATTGACGTACCACCCTCACATTACTGTATATTTATAAATTACAATTAATGGACTGCATCTTCCCGAAAAAAGAATTAAGAGGCCTGGATGTCTGTATTAGTTTCCCCCATCTTAAAGTCGAAGACGACTTTTTCTTCCTTGCCGCATTCGGTATGGCGTGCCGACCAAATGGGGTCGTACCAGACGATGACCGCACACACTGGCTATCACGTGCTCGATGCGGCACTGCCTAATGGTGGCTGGCCGAGCGCAGTTCTGATCGAGCTGCTGTTGCAACAAATAGGTATCGGCGAAATGCGTCTGCTGCGGCCAGCGCTCTGGGCCATCGCAAAGAAGCACCGCATTGCGCTGGTTCAGCCACCACATTTACCGCAAATCGCTGCCTGGAGCGCCTGGGGCTTACCCACCGATCACCTGTTATGGATCAAGACCGCGCACAGCGCCGATGCGCTCTGGAGCGCGGAACAAATTTTGCGCAACGGCAGTTGCGGTGCGTTGCTGTTGTGGCAGCATCAGGTACGCACAGAATCGCTGCGCCGTCTGCACCTTGCGGCACAAAGCGCGGAAACCCTGTTCTGGATGATGCGCCCGATCGCCTACGCACAAGATGCCTCGCCTTCACCGCTGCGGCTCGCATTGCGTCCCGCTGACGGCGGCATTAAGGTCCACA
The DNA here is from genome assembly GCA_965974465.1 of uncultured Noviherbaspirillum sp. Lineage (GTDB taxonomy): Bacteria > Pseudomonadota > Gammaproteobacteria > Burkholderiales > Burkholderiaceae_D > Noviherbaspirillum. The sequence continues at coordinate 1,030 of CBHCMF010000199.1, read as the reverse complement.
TCGTCAAACGGCGCGGCCCTTGGCACGACGCGGCACTCTACGTGCGAATGGAGGACATGCCACGTTCTTTTTCAACACCTTCAATCATTTCTACTCATGCGCACATGGATCAGCGTGCACCTGCCGCAGCTGCCGCTCGAAACGTTTCGACCGCGCTGGGCTGAACCGGGCAGGCATGTCGTCGTCGACCGTGAACGTGTCGTGGCCGTAAGCACGCAGGCTGCTGGCAGTGGAGTGCGCATAGGCATGCGACGCGGCGGTATACAGGTCTTCTGCCCCGATGCCCTGCTTCATGAGCACGATCCCGCGCGCGAACAGGAAGTGCTGCGCAGCATCGCACTCGCACTATTACAGTACACGCCCGAGGTTACCTACGCTGAAGAATCAAGCCTGCTGCTCGATGTTACCGCCAGCCTGCGCGCTTTCGGAGGGCGGCGGACGCTGTGCCGGCTGGTGGATACCAGCATCGGCATGCTTGGCATCACGCCACAGATCGGGATGGCCCCCACTGCACTGGGCGCGTGGCTGCTCGCGCGCTATCGTAGTTATCGCCCGGTACGACGCCGCGTCGTTTGCATGAAAACCATGGCAAGACAGCTGGATGCCCTGCCCTGCACGCTTCTGCCTGTCATCCGACCGTATCAAGAGTGGCTCGCTAGTATTGGCTGCTATACGTTTGCCGATCTGCGCAAACTGCCGCGTGCCGGACTGCAGCGCCGCTGTAACAAAAGTGTGATTGATGCAATCGACCGTGCCTACGGCCAAGTGCCGGAATTATTTGAATGGATACAGGCGCCGAAAACCTTTTCTGCGCACCTTGAACTACCTGACCGCATCGAACACGCCGAAGCGGTCCTCTTCGCTGCGCGCCGCCTGTTATTGCAAATGACTGGCTGGCTGGTCTCGCAGCAGCTCGCCGTCTCGCGCTTCGTGCTTCTGCTGCAACATGAACGCGGTCGCACTGCTCTCTCTTCCACGCCGATTGAAATTGCGCTAGCGGATCCCGCATGGCATGAAGAACACCTGACCC
>CBHCMF010000198.1:0-8033 GCA_965974465.1 uncultured Noviherbaspirillum sp. | reverse complement strand
TCAAACCCGCCGATTTCCATCTAGCGGCGGATCATTCGCACTGCATTTGTCCTGCAGGCAAGCGACTCTATAGCAACGGATCGAATTGCACCAACAAAGGCTATGCCGCGATGAAATTCAGTGGCGCCAAACAGGATTGCCTGCCATGCGAGCGCCGCCAGGAATGCTTGCGCAAACCGGAGATCACCCCGACACGGCAAGTGTCTTTCTTCCAGGGCAAACGCGATGACCAGGAAAACCACATCGACCGGATGAAAGCAAAGATTGATTCCGATACCGGACGGGAGATGATCACGCGCCGCTTTGCGACGGTCGAGCCAGTGTTCGGCAACCTGCGCGGCAACAAGCGATTGCACCGCTTTACGTTGCGTGGGAAAGCGAAGGTGGATGGGCAGTGGAAGCTGTACTGCCTGATGCATAATATTGAAAAACTGGCCAATCACGGCTATGCGAATTAATGTGAGAAGTACGATGCCTGCCGGCCTCTCTATCGCATGAATAGGCGTGTGAAAACGGACGTGGTTCGCCGTAACGACGTTTTAAAAAAAGCAGGAAGTTGAAAATGAAAATGATCGCTTGGCTTGAAAAAAATCCGCCCGAAGCTGAGTCAGATGCTCAGAATGGGGTTTTTCTACAGCGTCGTTAGAGTTCAAATGAAGCCTGTAATACAACCAAACAAGATAGTGGTTCTTTCCGGCTCAGGCTTGAGCGCAGAAAGTGGGCTCCCTACGTTCCGAGATTCTAACGGCCTTTGGAATGAGTACTCTTGGCGGGAGGTTGCGAGTCCTGAAGGTTGGAAACTACGGCCAGAAGCAGTTTTGGCGTTTTATAACGAGCGTCGATTAAAAGCGTGGCAGGCCTCACCAAATACCGCGCATACGGCAATTGCTTCGCTAGAGACAGCTTTTGACGTAGTTGTAATCACACAGAATGTCGACGAACTTCATGAGCGCGCAGGTTCAAGCAATGTAATTCATCTGCACGGTCAGTTAGCTTATGCTCGCAGCACATCCGACACCGCTAAGCGATATCGAATAGATGGTGATCCGATTTTACTTGGCCAACTTTGCGAAGACGGGTACCAACTTAGGCCAGATATTGTGTGGTTTGGAGAAGAGACACAAAACATGGAGGAAGCTCGTCAGCATGTTGCCACTGCTGCGAAGGTTCTGGTAGTTGGTACTTCACTTACGGTACAACCCGCTGCTTCGCTCGTTAAAAATGCACGTGGTCGGGCGGAGAAAATACTTATATCGCTAGATATGGAGAGAGTCCCCTACGGTTTCAAGTATATGCGTGGCAAAGCCACTACGATTATCCCAACTTTAGCAAAAGAGTGGACCGACTGAGCCAACTCAACTCAAGCCATTCTGGCTAGACCTCAACGGTCGAGTAAGCGCAAGATTTCTTAGGGGCTCAGTGTGGAACACCTTGCCATCTACTTTAAGCACGACATCCGCGACATCATTCCGTATTCTAAATTCATAATGAAAATACGTCCCGCTCTAGAGCAAAGTGGCGTCGGCGAATACCTCGGAGATGACATGGCAATCGACGGAGGAGACGCTGAAGGAGTCGTAGAGGAAGGCAAAAGTGCCGGCACATTTACTTTCCTCTACGCAACCGGACTGTCACCAATTCCTAGTAGCGGACATTCCAAGGGCCGTTCCGCTCTGAAAGCAGCCGGATGGCCTATACGTGCGACTCGGCCACAACTGCCGTTGGGGTGAACTACTGAGGTGTACAGCCCCCCGATTAACCGCCGTTCAGCCTTGGGAGCACACGTACGGCAGCTTCCCAAACCCGTGAAAACATACAATCGAGGTTGAGGCGAAATTCACGTACGGTCGGTCGGAAGCGCAGCTATCCGGCAACGACACGCTGCATCGATGTCTTGTCGTGCACCCAGGTGTCGTCAAAGAAGGTCACTTCTCCGCTAGCCAGGTTGTGTTTGGCGCCGATGATGCCTATCTTGCCGGCGGCGATCATGTGCTCGAGGATGTAGCTGCGGTTGATGATCGATCGCACTGAGCGGCGCACATTCAGGTCGGCAACATTCTCCACGAACGCAGTGTTCTTCGAATTGCGCCTTGCGGGGTCCGGGGTGTGGCTCTCTTCGTACACCGCCGGCTGGATCTTCGACAGCAGTTCGGTCAGGTTGCCAAGCTCCACATGGTCGCAGGCCCCCTTGATTGCGCCGCACGAGGTGTGTCCGAGCACTACAATGAGTTTCGACCCGGCCACGTGGCATGCGAACTCGAGGCTGCCGAGGATGTCGGTGTTGATCACGTTGCCGGCGATGCGTACGGAGAAGATGTCGCCCAGGCCTTGATCGAAGATCAACTCTGCTGACGTGCGGCTGTCGATGCAACTGACGATGGTGGCGAACGGCCATTGGCCGTCGCGCGTCTCGTTGGCCTGCTGCAGCAAATCGCGGCTGGCGCGCAAGTTGTTAACGAAGCGGGCGTTGCCGTCTTTGAGGAACTGCAAGGCAAGTGCCGGGGTGCAAGTGGCTTGAGTTTCGGAGGTATGCGTTTTCATGGTCGGGCGTATCTTGATTTTCGACAATTAGGCTTGGCCGCGATGTTAACTATAAGCAAAAATAATTAATAATCGATATTAGTTATCATATGTATAGTTAAAAACCTATGAACACCACTTTTCGCCAGCTGCGCCTCTTTCTGGCGCTGGCCGAGCACGGCAGTGTCACTGGCGCCGCCAAGGCATGCCATGTCACGCAGCCAACGGTGTCGATGCAATTGCGCGAGCTTGCCGACGCCGTCGGCCTGCCCCTATATGAACAGATCGGGAAGCGCCTTCACCTGACCGAAGCTGGCGAGGCGCTCGCCGAGACAGCACGGGCAATGCTCGACGAATGGATGGAGTTCGAGCAGGCCATCAATGCGATGAAGGGGCTTGAGCAGGGGCGGTTGCGCGTCGCCCTGGTGAGCACCGCGAAGTACTTCGTGCCGCGTCTGCTGGGCAGTTTTTGTACGAAACATCCGAACATCGAGATTGCTCTTGAGATTCTGAACCGCGATGGCGTCGTCGCGCGCCTACGCGAAAACCGTGATGATCTTTACATCATGTCGATGCCGCCCGAGAGCCTTGACCTTGAACAGCATGCATTCCTGCACAACCCCTTGGTTTTGATTGCTCCCGCAGGGCACCGACTGAAGGGGCGCCATCTGGAACTCACTGACCTCCTGGCGGAGCGATTCATCCTTCGAGAACGTGGTTCTGGCACGCGCCTCGCATGCGATGCTTACTTCGCGCGCAGCGCTTTCGTACCTGCTGTGCGGCTGGAGTTGGGCAGCAATGAGGCGATCAAGCAGGCCGTTTCCGGTGGCCTTGGTCTTGCCGTGATCTCGCGCCATGCACTTCCAGCCCGGCCGGAGGACGATCAACTGACAATTCTCGACGTGACGGGATTCCCGCTCCAGTCCCACTGGTTCACTCTGTATCCGCGCGGCAAAAGGCTTTCCCCGATTGCGGCTGTTTTCCTCGAACATCTCAAGCGGTCAGCATTCGAATGGAGTGAGCGGCGCGAGTCAGGCGTGTAGTAGGCAAGAATAGCCAACACCAACTACAGCCGAGTTGCTGCCCGCAGGTAGTCATCTTGGGCGACTGCTCTTTTCTGTTACCTGCTGTTGAAGTTCTGTCGAGGTGACCGGCCGGACAGGGTCGCAAGCGGCCAATCGGCAACTGGCAGTAATCGGCCAAAAGGAGCCATCTGCGTCAGCCGTCAATCGTCAACTCACGTTGAGCAGCTTCCCAAGCAAGCAACGCTGTCTTGCGGGTCGAGCCCCATCGATAATTGCCGATTTCCCCGCCTTCCTTAATGACGCGGTGGCAAGGAATCAGATAACCAACGATATTGGCCGCTAAGGCTGAGCCGACGGCCCGTTGCGCACTCGGGTAGCCCGACAGCGAGGCCAAATGGGAATACGAATACACTTGCCCTGGTTCAGTGCGTAGTAATGCTTCCCAGACCTTGACCTGAAAATTCGTCCCTTTCAACACAATGTGCAATCGCCCTGGCGTCGGCGTTTTTGTAAAGATCTTACCCGCCAGAATTTCTATAGCCAGGTCATTCCGTGTAAGTATGGCGTAGGGCCAGTTCGATCGTAAGCCAGCCTCTATGCTGATTTCCGGCGTATTAAAAAATTCGAAATAGCAAATACCCCGCTCGGTCGTACCAATTGCCGCTTGCCCAAACGGTGTATTGGCTCGCCCATATTCGATCGTCACGCCTTTACCCCCGGACTTCAATTCACCCGGGCTCATCGCTTCGCAACTTACAATCAGATCGTGCAGACGGCTCGGGGTTGACAAGCCAACTTCCATGGAGGCCTGCAGCACGTCCAATGAATGTCGTAACGCCTTTTTGGCGTGCTCTTTCGTCAAAAACTGAAGGAAGCGTTTGGGCGACAACCCGGCCCATTGCGCAAATATCCGTTGAAAGTGAAATTCGCTCATCCCGACATGTGAAGCGATTTCTTCCAAACTTGGTTGCTGCAAGGCATTCGACCGAATGAATTCGATTGCCTGTGCGACGAGCGCGTAGTGAGCGTCTGATGATTGGTTAAACTCACCCATGCACTGCCTCTTGTTTTTTCCACAATGCGGACGGCGAAAATCCTGTTACCAGCGCCGTACCTGTGATGACGATTACCGCCCCCATGCCAGTTTGCCACGAGACCGGTTCGTCAAGTACCAAGTGCCCCCAGAGAATGCCAAAAACCGGGATCAAGAAGGTCACCGTCAATGCCGAGGTTGCTCCCAGGTCAGCGATGAGCCGGAAGTAAAGTAGGTAGGCAATACCGCTGCAGACTACACCGAGCGCCAGCACAGATAGCATGACCACCATGCTGGGAGAGGCAGGGCTTGGAAAGAATGGGGTCGGTGGCAGGACCAATAAGCTTGCCGCCCACATGCTGCCATGGGCATTGGAGAAAGGATCGATCTGCTTGGCAGACTTGGCATAGGTCGAGGCAATGCCATACGAAAATGCTGCCCCCAGAGCGCAAATAATCGCCAGACCGGCTCCATCCTGAAGTCGAACCTTGTCCAACCCAACCAGCACCGACACGCCAACGATACCTAAGGCCAAACCAGCGAGCGTTTTCGCCGACAATCGCTGCCAATTCCATACTGCGCCGATCAATGCACCCCATAAAGGCGAAGTGGCGTTCAGAATTGACGACAACGATGCGGAAATTGTCAATGCCGCGATACCAAACAGCAAGAAAGGTAGTGCTGAATTAAACAACCCGATGACTAGGTAATGCTTCCAGTTCGCCAGCAGGTTCAGACGTTTGTGCAGTACAAAGGACACTAGCAGCAGAAAAATTGCTGCCAGCCCCACCCGAAATTCGATGAGCATGACCGGCCCAAATATAGGAGCACCCATGCGCATGAAAAGAAAAGAACCGCCCCAGATAGCGGCCAAGACGATTAGTCTGATAAAACTTGCAGTAGACATGAGAAACTCCATTTGGCAGTTCGGGGAGTATCGTGTTTATCCGTACTAAACGACACCCGGTTCTTGCGCTTTGGAGTCAACCCAGCATTTTCGGAATTCTTCCTACTTGAGCCCTATCTTTTCCAACATTGTATGCCCACATGAACTACTGTTTTATATCGGACTAGCCACGATTGGGTGAGTTTTCGATCTTTTCAATTTCGGGCAGGGCGTCCTAGTGGGTCTGATAATCGCGCTGTTGTGTATAGGGCGAGCCAAATCCCTTAAAGTTAGCCCGACTCGGCTTATGGGTGGTTTGCGCACTTTGTCTCTGGCTAGCGCTAGACGATTTTGCCAAATTCGGGATGACGCTTGAAGTTCTTGACCAGGCATATAGCATTAGCAAGCTTGCAGAATGCCTTTTCATGCCGTGAGATCATTGTCTGCCGAGATTGTGCTTTTGCTCTACATCGTATTGGCAATGTGGAAGAAAATACAACTTGGAATGACGATACGCGGTCGTGTCTGCTATTGGGCGGTCCCACAGTCGGCTTGCGGTCTAGAGCGTGTGAAACGCCTCTATGCTTCACCCATCTACCCTAAACATTTCTGGCGCTCCCAATACTTGGGCGAACGTCAGCTTTGTAGAAAGTCCACAGTCAGCAGTGGGTCGTGAGCGGCCGATCGGCCACGGGCAGGAGTCGGCCAATTCCTGCCGGTGAGGAAGCAACGCCTACCGGCAAGTTCAGACTGATTGCAGACATTCAGTTTTGTGAGCAGAAGGCAGGAGGCGCCCCTCAGCAGAGACGTTTGAAACCGGCTCAGCTTAGAGTAAAAGCGTACGCCGGCTATTAGTGCCCGCCAAGCCAGTCGACAACGATTTGCGCAGCCGACGCGATCACATCGCTACGCGCCTTCGAGCCTTTTTCGTGTTGCGTCGTATAGATGGCTACCACGACGGGATGGCGCCGAGGTGGCCACAAGACAGCGATATCGTTGGCGCTACCATAATCGCCCGAACCAGTCTTGTCACCGATCTCCCAATCCGCCGGAATACCGGCCTTGATACGGGCTGCCCCAGTTGTATTGCCGTATAACCAGCCCCGTAAGCTTTCACGATGATGCGGTGCCAGCGCATTACCAAGAACCAGGCGCTGCAAACTGCGGCCCATCGCCTCAGGTGTGGTGGTGTCGCGAGGATCGCCCGGAATGGCCGTATTGAGATCCGTCTCCCACCTGTCAAGCCGAAATTCACTATCGCCGATAGATCGGGCAAATGCAGTCACAGTCTTGGGCTCGCCCAATGTCTTGATTAAGAGATTCCCGGCAGTATTGTCGCTATATTGGATAGCGGCGGCACACAGTTCGGCAATTGTCATGCCGTCTGCGATATGTCTCTCTGTGATCGGAGAATATGCAACCAAATCGCTTTGCTGGTACCGGAGACGCTGCTGCATTAATCCTTCAACTTGCACGCTGCGGGCAAGGAGGGCTGCGGCCGCCACAACTTTGAAGGTGCTGCACATTGGAAACCGCTCGGCAGCACGATATCCAAGTAGTGCATCATTGGCAGTGTCCATGGCGAACACGCCTAACCGGCCACCGAACTCCCGCTCGAGCTTTTCCAGTTGCGTTTTAGCCGCCAAGGAGTCCCGCTTTTCAGTCGCCCATGAGGTAGACGCAATCAAGAACGGGACCGACCCGGTTGCCAATAACAATTTCCGACGCTTTAAATGTAGATTCATTGATGACAATTCGTTTGGCGTAGTGCACCGAATAATAATGCACTGTGTCGTAGGGCGCGAATTCAGCTGGTGTAACGTAGTGGAAAGGAAAAGTGTCACTGTTATGACGGTAAATGTGTCACCTGAAGTCTGTTGAGAAACAATGGGTGAAAATTGTCGAGGAATTTCAAAGGCATATACCGTGGAAAAGAAATGTGTCCCTTACGCGGCAAAAGCAAGAAAGTCTGTCACTTTGCCACTCTGGAACAAGGCCGATGAAGAGGGCGCTAAATTGGGCGTGCAAGGGCAACGATGAACGGGGAAGGGCGGCACGCGAAAAATAACGTACCTGTGTGCGGGTGAGCGCAACGCAGTTCTGTACGCTCAAAGGGTTCCTTCGTCAATTTAAGATCAATGTCCTTCTACCCTCTCATTAATGAGCTTCTCTATGAGGTGGAAAGCGCAGATAGATCTACTGTGGGCCACGTGTTCGTGTCGATACCGGCAATGTGCTTGAGTCGGCGGTTTAAGGTAACGCTCTTGGCGGCTTCAAGCGCGTCAGGCAGGACAACGGTTCCACTTTGAGATCCGGCACCTGCAGCCGGTCATGCTGAAGCAGACTGAACACCGTAGTACCTCAGAATCGAATCACCATTGATAAACGTTTGCTCAATGCGACAAAGCTGCATCGGTTTGAAAATGAAGCGCTCCACTGAATTCATGAATGACTGCGAAAGCAAGGGGCCACAGCAGACGATACAGGGAAGCATACGTACCCAGTTCCCTATTCACATACGGCGCGCCGCAAGTTGGGAAAACGGTACGGTACAAATCCGAAGAAGAGG
>CBHCMF010000197.1:0-8082 GCA_965974465.1 uncultured Noviherbaspirillum sp. | reverse complement strand
AGTGGAATACCATCACCAGATGCTACTGCTACTGAGTCCAATGCAGCAGCAGCACAATTCCTCACCGCGAAAGATCTGCAAGAGTGGATGTCCCTGCTGGCTGCACAAACACAACCCAATGCAGAAAAGGCCCTCGCTTACAGTCGCCATCTGACTAGCATCGCTTCCAATATGCAAGTGGAGTTCACTAAGGCTGCCGAAGCACAGATTTCTGAAACCAGTCGCAAAGTACTGGAACTGGTCGAAGAAGTGTCCAAAAATGCACCGGCCGGCTCAGAGAATGCCGTTGCACTTCTCAAGACCGCAATTGGCCACGCCAACGCCAGCTACGAACAGTTGAGTAAAACCACCAAGCAGGCTGTCGAAACAATTGAAGCAAATTTGAATACTGCGGCCAGCCAGTTTGCGCAACCGACGCAAAAAACAGCAGCACGTAGCGGTAAGAAATAAGCAGCAGCCGTATTTGCTGTTAGCCCCCGGTACCTCAGTCTCCTCCCCTATCGGTACCGCCTCAATGCCTCGGATATCCGAGGCATTTTTTATTCGCGCTTATCTTGCCTTACCGCACCTCTAGCAATCGCCCGTGCTAGCACAATCACCGGCACAAAGGCAATCATGACGATAGTAAAAGCAGGCAAAGCCGCCTCACCAAGACGTTCGTCAGAAGCAAGCTGATGCGTGATCACCGCAAGCGTGTCAAAATTAAATGGTCGCACCATTAGCGTTGCCGGTAACTCTTTGACAACATCGACAAACACAAGCAAACCAGCCGTCAGAACGCTGCGCCACAAGAGTGGCGCATGCACGCGCAAGAGCATGGCGCCTAATCCATGCCCGAGTATGCGAGCACTGGCATCCATGCTCGGTGTGATCTTCACCAGACCAGCTTGTACGCTCTGATACGACACGGCGAGAAAGCGCACGAGATAGGCATAAATCAACGCAACAACACTACCAGTTAGGACGACGTTCAATCCGTATTCCGCCGCCCATGCATCAAAACGCGACAAAGGAATGAGGATACCGAGCGCAATCACTGCGCCTGGCACTGCATACCCCATGCTGACAATGCGGTTACAAGCAGCCTGCATGCGGCTTTGCGTAACGCGTGCCGCATAGGCCAACAAGATACAAATGACGACCGCAACCAATGCGGTAATGGCCGCCAGTAGCACGCTGTTCTGCAACCATCCCAGATAACGAGTGCCCATCTCCAACGAATCCTCACGCGACATTAGGCGTAGCAGAATCGCAAGAGGAATCAGAAAACCAAGCAGAATTGGTATCGCGCAAAATAAAGCGGCTACCCAGCCCCGAATGCCATGCAAGGACGCTGGCAATTGCGCCTTGGTCCGGCTACCAACAGCATAGTAACGCGCGCGGCCTCTGCTCTTTTGTTCAAGCGTCAACAGCAACGTAATCGCGATCAGCAGGATAGCGGCAATTTGCGCCGCAGCAGCACGGTCAGAAAACGCATACCAGGATTTATAGATGCCTGTTGTTAGGGTCGGCACACCAAAATAGGCGACAGCACCATAGTCGGCCAACGTTTCCATCAGCGCCAGTGCGATACCGGCGACCGCAGCCGGTCGAGCCAGGGGCAAACTAATCTTGATGAAGGCGAGCCACGGCCCGACACCAAGCGTACGCGCGGCCTCCCACATGCGTGTGCTGCGTTCGAGGAAAGCATTACGCGCCAGTAGATACACGTAGGGATAGAGCACCATCGCAAACAAGATACCGGCACCGCCTACTGAACGGATCTGAGGAAACCAATAACCGCCAGCTTGCCAGCCAAATGCCTCACGCAATGCGGCCTGCACCGGCCCGGAAAATTGCAAGAAATCAGTATATGCATAGGCCACAACATAAGCCGGCATCGCTAATGGCAACACCAGGGCCCACTCAAACATGCGCTTGCCTGGAAAATTGAACACCGCCACCAGCCAAGCACAACCGATTCCCCCTATTCCAGCCAGTACGGCAACAATAAGGGCTATATAGATACTGTTAAGAATATATTCGGGAAGAACCGTAGCCCATAAGTGGGCAAAGATCGCACCGCTACCCTCGCTTGTTGCAGTCAACAGATTAGACAATACGCCAAGGATCGGGACGCCTACCAGAAAAGCAACCGCAAGCGAGGCAATGAGCAACGGACGGCCGCTGTCCTGACGCTTAGGGGCGTAACAGGAAGCAGGGTTAAACATGAAATTCCACTATAAATTGTGCGGATACTATGAATGAGAATTATAATCAATACCGGATTACATCCTTGCAATTATTGATGTTTGCCGTATGAATGCACCATCCTCACTGTCTTGTCATTTAAGAATTGACTCCATTCGGGTCGGGTATCCGCTTGGCCAGCAAATGCAAGAAATCGTGCATAGTTTGTCATTCTCCCTTGCACGCGGTGAAATCGGATGTTTGCTCGGGCCTTCCGGCTGTGGCAAGACCACTGTTTTGCGCGCAATCGCCGGTTTTGAATCTTTGCTTGGCGGACACATTTTACTTGGTGGCAGAGAATTGAGTCGGGTTGGCTACACGGCCTCCCCCGAAACGCGGCACGTCGGCGTCGTATTTCAGGACTATGCGCTATTTCCACATTTATCAGTGTGGGACAACATTGGTTTTGGACTGCGCACCCTAACAACGAACGAACGCAAGAACCGAATTGACCGCTTGCTATCGCTGGTTGGATTAAGGGCACACGCACGGCAGTATCCGCACGAACTTTCCGGGGGGCAACAGCAACGCGTCGCTCTGGCTCGCGCGCTGGCACCTCAACCGGATCTTCTCCTGCTGGATGAACCGTTTTCCAATCTTGATGTTGATTTACGCGAGCGGCTTGCGCTTGAGGTACGTGACATTCTCAAGGAGCTCGGCACGACTGCCGTACTTGTCACGCATGATCAACACGAAGCGTTTGCAATTGCTGATCATATTGGCGTAATGCAGGACGGTACGATCGCGCAGTGGGACAGTGCCTACAATCTGTATCACAAGCCAGGAAATCGTTTTGTTGCCGATTTTATCGGTCAAGGCGTATTTACACCCGGCATCATTGACTTGCCTAACCAGCAGGTCAACATCGAACTTGGTAGCCTTCCACTTTGGCAAGGCGTAAATGTCTGCACCACTGACCAAAAGGATGCACGGAAGGTTGATGTTCTGCTACGCGCAGATGACGTCCTCCATGATGACTGTAGCCCCCTCCAAGCAGAAGTCGTGCGCAAGGCATTTCGCGGCGCAGAATTTTTGTACACCCTAAGACTACCTAGTGGGCAGAAGCTGCTTGCCTTGGTGCCTTCACATCATGATCATGCCATTGGTGAAAAAATCGGCATTCGGCTCGGCGCCGACCATGTGGTGACCTTCCCTGCAATGTCGTAAAGGCGTGTAATTAATAAAGGCCGTTAAACGTGCCGATATTCCGCCTTGAACTGATCCAATCCGTGCAGCATTTTTTCGAATGCTGCCCTTACCTGCTCTGGCTCTCCCTTGACGCCGAGCTCAAGGTGCCACTTGGTCTTGGCATCGCCCACGCTCGGCAAACTAAACACCTTCACCCGCGGAAACGCCGCTTCGATCGACTCCATTAAGGGAGTCAGCGTCGACTCCGCTTGTCCGAACACCAGTACTGCCTTTTCCAATCGGGGTTCCTTCTGGAACAGATGCGCATAATGCGTATCAAGCACCCACTCGATCATCGGCCAAGCCATCACCGGAAAACCAGGCACGAAGTAATGCGCCCCCCTCTGACCATGCCGAATTGCAAAGCCGGGAATTTTGTTGAAAGGGTTGGGAATGATGGTTGCCCCTTCGGGAAATTCACCCATCTTCAGACGGTGCGCATTGTCGGGCGTATTGTAATCGGGCTCCTTGCCGGCCTCGCGTGCGACATCAGCAATCCGCTCCTCGATCTTCATTTTTGCGTCGGGATGCAGCGTCAACGGCACACCCAGTGCAGCCGAAGCGCATTGACGCGTGTGGTCATCAGGCGTGGCACCTATGCCGCCACAAGAGAACACGATATCGTCCCTGGCAAAAGTACGCTTGAGAAGCGAGGTAATGCGCTCGCGGTCGTCGCCGACATACTCTGCCCATGCCAACTGCAGGCCACGTGCTGCCAATAGTTCGATCACTTTGGGGAAATGCATATCGGTCCGTTTACCAGATAAGATTTCGTCTCCGATGATGATAAGTCCGATGGCCATGGGATGTGCTCGATTACTAAAAGGGCATTATGCCTCAGTCAAAAATTTTCATCTTTTCAGTTGATGTCCCTCAATTGCATACTTGTCGGCGACACAACTGGTTGAACAGCTCTCCTGTGTGCTGCAAGCGCCTCCATGCAATAGTGCTGAAACCACAAGCCAGAAAATACGAACACCAGCACGTAAAGCCAGATTGCGATAGGAGCCAGCACTGGAAGGAAAATTGCCGATACGATTGGCAATGCCCCTCCCAGCCATAAGAATGAAGGTGCAGCCCCCATCACACCGGTAATCGCACCGATCGCCAGCAGAGGCCATCGATGCAAGCGCATAACCTCCTTAATTTCCTGCGCACTTGCATGCTCAGCCAATGCGTCATAAGCCATGACACGATAAGTCAACCATCCCCACAACACAGGCTGAACCACGAATGCCAGCGGCGGAACCAGCGTTAGTGGAAGCGTGACAAGCCAGAGCACGGCGAACAGGATAAACGAATACGCCGCGATCCAGAGGCCGCCCAAGAAGCTCCCGCCGCGACACCTCTCCAGGGCCGGATAATCGCGGCCACTAACATGCCGCACAATGATGGGCATTGCCAACGTACCGACAAATATCAGTGCAGTAAGAATCATCAGCGGCAGCAGTATCCACATCGCGATCAACGGTACCAGAATGGTTTTGATTGCGCCCAATCCGAACCAGCCTAATACCTCGCCCGCTGTCCGAAAGCCATCGTTGTTTGCGAAATAGGCATGCAGCCAATCGAACAACGGCTGCAAGCCAAGCCAGAGCAACACGCCCCAAATTGCTCCCGATACCAAAAAAGGCAACACCGTTAGCAATAGCATTTTGAAATGCAACTGCGACAGCATCGCCCTTCCGAGCGCTATCAATACCTGTCGCACCAGAAATGCCTCCATGGAAATTTATGCATCCGTTTCAGTCCGAGTAATTACTATTGCAAAAAACATCATTGAGTAGCACCCCTTCACGCACACGACCTATCACAGCGATAACACAAGCAATCAAGCGGAAAGGAAGGTCTGCTGAAGGATATATCGAGTCCAGAAAAAACGTGGAAGGTTCCATTGTATCTCGCTGGAATATAGCCTACGGAGAAGCAGTCCTGGCAGAACAACTCAAGCCTTCTGCTGTCAGTCTGAAAAGGCGGCCCCCGGCTGCTACAATTCCACCGCAGATCAATTAATAAAGGAAAGAAATGTCGACCATCATGACGGCCTCCGGCCTGCAATATGAAGAAATCACTGTTGGTTCCGGCGACGAAGCAAAAGCTGGCCAACACGTCACCGTGCATTACACTGGCTGGTTACAAAATGCTGACGGCAGCGCCGGTCGCAAGTTCGACTCCAGCAAGGATCGCAATGATCCATTCGCTTTTCCGCTTGGCGCCGGCCATGTCATCAAGGGCTGGGATGAAGGTGTGCAAGGAATGAAAGTTGGAGGCGTACGCAAACTGATCATTCCATCATCGCTTGGTTACGGTGCACGCGGTGCAGGCGGCGTCATTCCGCCCAATGCCACACTCATTTTTGAAGTAGAACTGCTGGGCGTTTAACCACCCTGTCAAACTGAATCCATCTGCCCGGAACAATGGTAGGATGAATGCTCGATGTGCCGTCCGAATGCGCTGAACGGCACATGCCCCTTCCTCAACCAGCCGCTTGCCGCGCAAGCAGCCTCCGAATTCGGACTCCATGCGTTCAAATAAATTTCTTCTTGCCGCCTTTGCGGCAGTTCTGATGTCTGTGGCGGGTTGCACCGTCATCTCTGTTGCAACCACCGCTGCGTCGGTCGCGGGCACAGCGGTAAGTGTTGGCGTTGCAGCCGGTTCCGTCGCGGTCGGCGCCGCTACTACGGTAGCCAAGGGAGCAGTCAGCGTAGGTGACGCTGTACTTGACAGTGATGACGATTGAGAAGCACACCGCTTCCGTATAACAGCTTTCGCTTGTATTGCACGTCAGGCTGTATAACGGCGCAGCGCTAGAGCGGTTTGACTGTGCGTGTAAGGGATGTCAGGTCGGGCTGAGAAGCGCAACCGTACGTGAGTTACAGTGAGCATCGCAGGCCCGAGATGGCCCCCTTTCACGCATAGGCAAATTGCTCTAATATTTCTCTTATCCTTTGGTGAGCACCTGAGGATTGACAATATTGGGAGGAATACCGCCAGCCAAGGCCGTAATCAGATTATGTGCCGCACAGTTGGCCATGGCACGGCGGGTCGGTTCTGAGGCACTCGCGATATGCGGGGTCAATACCACATTCGACAACGTCAAGAAAGCCGGATCGAATGCCGGCTCGTGTTCGAACACATCCAGTCCGGCCGCAGCCAACCGATTAGCGCGCAAGGCGACTATCAACGCTGCATCATCCACAATCCCGCCGCGTGCAATATTGATCAGTGTGGCAGTTGGTTTCATCATTGCGAGCTCGGCCGCGCCTATGGTGTGATGCGTCTTTGGTGAATAGGGCAATGCAAGAATCACATGGTCTGCCGTCCTTAGCAGTTCTTCCTTGCTGACATATTGTGCGTTGTTTGCGCGGGCCTCCAGATCCAAGGGCACACGCGAACGATTATGATAAATCACGCGCATATTGAATCCCATCGAGCGCCGCGCGATCGCTTGACCAATACGCCCCATGCCGATAATGCCAAGTGTTGCGCCATGCACATCAGCGCCGAGGAAGGTGTCGTAACGCCACTGCTGCCACTTGCCGGCACGGAGCCAATGTTCTGACTCGGTCACGCGGCGTGACGTTGCCAGTAGCAACGCCCAAGCAAAATCGGCGGTGGTTTCGTTCAGCACGTCTGGCGTATTGGTAACCACCACACCGGCGCGAGTGGCAGCATCGACGTCGATGTTGTTGTACCCCACTGCCATATTGCTTACGGCTTTCAGCGACGGGTTAGCAGCAAACAACGATGAAGCGATATGCTCACTTGGCGTGACGAAGATGCCCTTCTTATCGCGCACTTTCTCGATCAGTTCGTCCGAGGACAAGATGCGATCCACCTGATTTGACTCAACGTCGAAATATTGCTCAAGACATTCAATCACATCGGGGAATACTGCTCGCGTAACAAGAATTCTTGTTTTTGTCATGACACCTCACCGGAAGAAGAGAAAAGTCATCAAGACAAACAGCGGCACCAACACGGCACAGGACCAGACCATATAGCCGAAAAAAGACGGCATCTTGATGCCACGCTCTTCCGCAATGGCCTTCACCATGAGGTTCGGTGCATTGCCGATATAACTGTTGGCCCCCATGAATACAGCGCCGCAGGAAATTGCCGCGAGTGTGCTCGCGAGGCTGGTCATCATGACAGCCGGATCGCCACTAGCCGTATTGAAGAACACGAGATAAGTCGGCGCATTATCGAGGAAGGAGGATAAAAGGCCGGTTGCCCAGAAATACATCGCATTGAGCGGCTGACCGTTCTCGCCGGTAACGGCGTGGACGATAGGGGCAAATGCACCTGATTCTCCCGCGCGCAGCATAGCGATAACGGGGATGATGGTGATGAAAATTCCTGCAAATAGCTTCGCGACCTCCTGAATCGGCCCCCATGAAAACTCATTACCGGCACGTGCGGTCTTCGGCGTAATCCATAGCGACACAAAAATCACACCAACCAGCGACACATCGCGCACCACGTTCTGCAGCTCCACGTGGGTGCCGAACACATCAAAAGTCACGCCGGATTTCCACAAGCCACTCAGCAGTACCAGACCGATAATCACAGCCAATAGGATGAAATTAGCTTTTCCCTCAAAACGAATTGTCGAGTCAGGTGTCGGGTCCTGAGTAGGAGGAAATTCCTCTTCCTTGTTATGGT
>CBHCMF010000196.1:0-8085 GCA_965974465.1 uncultured Noviherbaspirillum sp. | reverse complement strand
GCATTGGCAAGATAAAAGCCTTTCACCACCAGTTCCTGATAGTCCTTCAGCTTTTCAGGTGTGCCGGGATAAATCAGAATCGCATTTGCATTCAGAACCTTCTTCTCCAACCGATTGGTCTGCAAGATCAGATCGATGGCATCCTCGAGCGACGTCTGACGCAAAAAGACCGTCGTACGCAAATCGGGACGCACGTCTTTATCAAGAATGAAGTCCACGCCGGTTGTACGCGCGAGCGCTTCGAATACGATCTTGAGGTTCGCATCGCGAAACTCCAGGCTGATTGGCTTCTGGTTCCCCATGCGTAAGGTCGGTTCTACCAACTGACCTTTGCTTTGCAGCGCCTCAATCTGGCGCATCAACGCCAATGCTTCTCGGTTCAAAGGATTTTCTGTGGTGACCAATCGCAGCAAAGCAGTCGCGTGCTCAGCCTCCCCTTTTTTCAACAGTTCCTTGGCCTGGTCCGTCAACAGTAAATGTCGGCGGTCTCTTTCGATTGCAGAGATCCCGGCAAGGGCGCGGCTATTGCCAGCTTCAATTTGCAACACCTGCTGATACAAGGCTTCGCTGTTTTCCAGCTTTCCATCGCGGCGCTCCGTGTCCGCACTGACCAAATAGTGATTAACCGATTCCGCTCTTCGTCGAAGCAGATCCGAACGAAACTGTCCATTCTCAGGCGACTCCTTGGTCGCGCGCTCCAAATCTGCCAATCCCTCTACGGCCTTACCTTCAGCGAGCTTGTTCAAACCCTCACGGTGATACCGCTCCCCAGCACAAGCCGTAAGTAAGCCAATCAACGTCAGGCCATAAAGTACTTTTCTGCACGTCTGCATCATTCTGTTCTCTAAAAATCCGCACCAATGGGCAACGTTTGCTGAATCCCCATGGGAAGATACTGAATAACGAGGTTCCCCCCTGCCACATCCTCTAACCGATAAACGGAATCGAATGTTTCCCCCTTACGTACAGCATAGAACTGTTCGCCTTTTAGTAGATAAAATACCCAAACACCGGGCCCTTCTTCCAGCTTTCCCTGATATACAAAAGGCAAAGGCGGCGCGGTGGGTTTAGGCGGTTCAGGTGGTGGAGGCGGGGGGGGAGGAACATACCAAGACTTCACATTGAAAGGATTCAGATCCCCAACTGCCATCGGCACACGCGAGGGCAGGGCAACTGAAGGTGCGGGCGAAGACAACGCCGGCGATACGCCGTCATACACTGTGGCCGGCGCCTTTCGGGAGACCGGCTTTGATACCGGCTCCGCAAGTGCATGTTCCGTATCGTCCCTATCTTGCGACACCCAAATCGCCGCCCCCACGGTAGCGATCAGCAAACTGAACAGCACGAGGCGCCTACCGGGAAACATCATGGCTGGCGCAGATATAAAGTGAACTGAAGCTGCGCATTAATCGCCGCCTCATCTGCTTTCTGGCGGCCGAAAGTGACACTATCCAACGCCAGATTCGGCACATCAGCCAAGGCTTGAGCAAGAAATTTTCGTATTTGCACATATCCGCCTTTAACAGGTAACGAGATACCGTACCGCGTCAGCTTGCTGTCTCGCTCCGGCGCCAGCCGATACTCTCCCTGCTCCAGAAGCAAATTCTGCTGCGCAGCGGCAGCATAAACTTTTGCCATATCGTCTACAATCGTTTCCTCAAATGGGAAAAACGCATAAAACTGTGCAAGCTCGTCAGCGGGCGTTGACTTTACGACTTGGATGATTCTAGCCTTAGGGCGCGCACTAAAACGCAAAGCTTCTGATTGAATAGCCTGAACTTGCTTTTGCAAGGGCATAAGAACAACAAACAAGAAAAGCGCACATGTCAAGAACAACAACATTGCGCCCATCCCCGGCACACCGAACGCTTTCGCGGCATGCCTTATCCTCCAGACTGTTTTATTCCACGCAAAAGCGAAATGACTTTTCATAATTGGGGCAATTCTGAGATTTCTTCGGTATTTCGTCTTCAGGCATGAAGCGCTTATGTCGCCGCGCTTTCTAATTTTATTCACCGGACGTGTAAAGCGGCTATTTTTAATCAGTCTGGAGGCCGGTAACCACACATCGAATAACTGGGGGTTGCGATTATAAAAGACTTCACCCTATTCGCGCGCTTTGTCTTAATGGCCTGATATTGCCATATGGACAGTTTTCAGTCAGACTTTGCCATTCTTCCTTCATCCCTGCCTTTGTTGCAGATCCTCTGCATTGCCCTCCTGTGGAAAAAATTCAATTTGTTCTGAGTCATTACGCACTACTCGCCATATTTGCGAGTAGCTGTTACGGAATAGGGATATTTCTGACTCGGCTCGTCAAAATCAACGACCTCCCTAATGCATTCACCGTCGCCCTCACTCTCTGTGTCGGCGTAGGCATTTTTATACTGGCGCTACAGATTCTGAGCATCTTGGGAGTGTTACGACCTGGGAGCGTACTTGGATTGGTCGTGCTGGGGGAGGCGGGACTGGTGGTTTTCTGTGCCAAGCTTTTTCAAGAACGCCGAAGACAGCTCACCATGCCTTCCCGCCACATGACACCAACACCATGGCGTTGGGTTAATTTTGCTATACCGACAATAGTTATCACAGAGCTATTCCTCCGCCCGTTGAGTCCGCCACAAGCATGGGACGAATTGATGTACCACTTACCCCATGCGCGTAATTGGGCATTAGCTGGGCAACTGCAAGTGAACGAGTGGCTACGCTATCCGCTGTTCCCCTACAACTTCAACCTCCTGTATGCAGGCGGCTTGATGTTTGAAAACGACATCTTCTCGCATATGGCACATGCGTTTGCTGGCGCATTGGTCATTATCGCGATGTATGGAGTCATCACTCACTATTTTGGGCGTGCTGTCGCCTCCATCGCCATCCTCCTCTTTGTCGCCTTGGTAAAGGTCGAATTTGGCAATGCCTACGTGGACCTCGCACTGACAGCCTTCATCTTTTTCAGTGCCGCATGTACCTTGCTCTGGTATGAGCGTAGGCATTTTGGGCTGATTTGTATCGCCGCATTCCTGCTTGGCGTAGCGGCAGGCATCAAGTACCAGGCATTGATCTTTGTGCCCTTTATTGCGCTAGCGATTTTCTGGCGAGAGCGCGGGCCACGAAAACTTTTTACCCTGTTATTGCTATTCGCCTTACCCTGCGCCTATTGGTACATACGTAACTACCTGATTTCCGGAGACCCGTTTCATCCGCTTGGCGGCGCTATTTTTGGATACTGGGGCTGGAATCCAAAGGACATGGAATATCAAGTTGCCGATATTCGCCGCGTATTTGGATGGCCTAGTTGGCATGTTTGGCCTGCGCTTGGTGCATTTGCGTTATGGGCGCGAAGAAAAGAAATCGCCTTTCGCGGCGTGCTTTTCTTCTCCACTTACGCATTTACGGTTTGGATGCTGACGTCGCATTACCCCCGCTATTTAATGCCGGCGTATCCATTCCTTTGCATCCTGGCGGCCCTTACCCTTCGAGATAGCTTCCAACACATAGTAGCCGGGCCGCTGGTGCGTTTGTCGGCAGTGTCTTCACGGGCCGTCATGGCCGCCGGGCATACGGCACTCGCCATCGTGTTAATGGCGCTATTACTCGCTTCGACAACATCCGCCGTCAAACAGTGGCATAAAATTCAGGCAAATAGCCATGACCGTGCTGCCTATTTACGCGAGACACTCCAATCCTATGAAGTTGCCGAGTTCTTAAGAACGCGTCCCGACTACAAACTGGTCCAAATAGGACTGGAATCCGATCTTTACTACCTTCCACCTGATACGATAGGTGATATCTTCGGACCTGGAAGATACCGAGATTTTTTGGCACTATCGCCCGCGGACCTCGCAGCCAAAATCAAATCTGTCGGCGCCAATGCCTTGCTATTACCAACATCCGAAACGGGAAGTGAAATACGAAACCGCAATGGCTTCGACCAGTATTTCAAATTAGTCCTGAACACGCCTGGCGCGCAGCTATACGCGGTAAAGTGACATCTATTGAAAATCAAGTATCAAGTTTTGAAGGTTATGAAATGAATGACAACCATCTCACCGGAGTCGTCCGCAACGCAAAGGCACAGGAGGGGGAGATGTCACACTCTGTCGCGATTCTGATCCCGTGCAAGAACGAAGAAGTTGCGATAGCACGTGTCGTATCGGAATATCGTAAAGAACTTCCACATGCTGAGATCATTGTGTGCGACAACAACTCGACGGACCGCACCGCCGAAGAAGCCGCCGCAGCCGGCGCCCGTGTGATTCGAGAGACCAAACCAGGTAAAGGTAACGCCGTGCGCAAACTCTTCGGCGCCACAGACCGCGACATCTGCGTTCTCGTCGACGGCGATGGCACCTACGCCAGCGCAGACATCCACAAGCTCATGCGCCCGGTCATCCAGGGCGATGCAGACATGGTCGTCGGTCGCCGCCGTACCACAAAGGTTGAACTCGACGCCGCCTACCGGAAAGGCCACCAGTTTGGAAACAAAGCCTTCAGCTGGGCCATGAGCAAGATGTTTGGTTCCCAGATAGACGACGTATTTTCAGGCTATCGCATCATGTCACGCCGATTTATCAAGTCGTTTCCCTGTCTATCCGCCGGTTTCGAAATTGAAACGGAACTCACCGTCCATGCGTTGGACCTTGGCCTGTCCGTGGTCGAAATTGACAGTGAATACGGTGACCGCGAAGAGGGTTCCGCCAGCAAATTGAACACCATCCGGGATGGCACCCGCATCGCCCTTGTCTTGCTATATCTGTACTCCCAAGTCAAGCCTAAGAGATTCTTCGGGGCGCTGGCACTATTGTTTTCAGTCTGCTCTCTCGCCTTAGGGGTTCCTGTTATTCTGGAGTTTCTCCATACCGGTCTGGTGCCACGATTTCCGACTGCCATCCTGGCTTCTGCCATGATGCTGCTCGCCTCCATCTTCGCCGGAGGAGGGCTGGTGCTCGACAGTGTCAGCCGTGGAAGAACGGAAACCAAACGGCTCTTCTACCTCTTGCATTGAAACGGTCATGCCGTGAACCTTAAGGCATTTCTATCGTTTGCCAGTGTGGGCGTGGTCGGCTTTGCCGTCGATGCCGGCCTGCTCCTTGCAATCACGACGTTTTCGAACGCTTCGCCGATACTCGCCAGGCTTCCTTCGTTTCTTTGTGCAGCGACCGTGACCTGGCTCCTCAATGCACGGCTGACGTTTGGCGTGCCGGCGAATACCTGGAACAGTTGGGCCAAGTACATCTCGGTCAACGGGTTGGGATTTGGCTTGAACTATGGGATCTATGCTGCGCTTGTCTGGCTGGCAGAAATACCGCCGTTGATCGCAGTGGCAATTGCGTCCATTACTGCGCTTGCGGTGAATTACCTTGCCACCTCGCGGTTTGTATTTGGCAAAAGCCGGGGGCGATAGGCGTCAAGAAGACTTTTTATTTTAAAAAAGAAGAAAAGGTCTACAACGAGCAAAGCATACGACCGATGACGCTTAGCTTATCCTTCGTCCAATCTACATTAACGGCCGAAATTCAGCTCCTGTAAAACCCTTCCGCTGCCATTGGGATTTAAACGTATCACTTACAATTAATTCGCTGAACACTTGATGATGGCCTGGGATTGTCGCCCTAAAACAGGCAGGCAACGTAATAGAGTTATCACAAAGAACAAGGGATTGAATGTGATAAGGAATAGGGGGAACTTCTGGAATCATCATTAAAAACTTTGATCTGGCCACATCCACAACATCATAGCTTTGCTGTGGATTAGATTTGTTGGCGTAGCGCCCTGTCCCATAGCGTTACGTCCTTGCCTTGCTCCACCAGTTTCGCATAGCGTGATGCCGCAAGCGCGGCATCACGCGGGCGCATCACATTGCGGCCCAACAGATATAGCCATGAACGGCAACGGTATCGAGCCACGGCGGAGGAACTTCGCAGCCGGTATGCGCGCCATAGCTGCTCCATACCTAATCGGCTGGATGAACCACCATCCGTGCGTGTACCGGATTCAACTCCACCTACCGGCATACCTCCAGTAAATAGGCGTCGCCATCGACCAGAATGGCCTTGAACCATCCTTGAAAGAGATGCGCGACTTTTGCATGCCGACGGTTGTAGGCTTGGGTGTACACCCCGTTGATTTGCCGCAATGGCAATGATTGTCTATCAGGAAATACGCCAACAAACACGCATCAAACCGCTCCAGCGCCGTGCCGAGGATATGACCCCATTTTTTGTTTTTGAAAGAGATATTGAAGTCGTAGCTATGGCGGCGATGCACGGTTAACTTAGAGCTTTGACTGTGCCTTTGATGCTTAGATCTCTGAAGACTCTATTTTGAATATCGTTCAAAACCAACAGAGCGGCAGATCGGCCCATACGAAGCGCCTCACTGATACGCTTGAAGTCCTCTATGTCGCGCCCCTTAAGCCCTAGCTCTGCGAGTCGAAAATTGGTCAAGGCACTTTCTTCCTGATGGTTAAGAAGTAACGATATCCCATACGTCATTCTAACGTGAGCGTTCCTGAGCAGGGCCGGATCTCGCTCCAAAATGCCAATAAAGTCAGAAATCCTCAAAGGATCGGAGGCCTCAGCGACCAGTTGTGACGCAGACGAGGAAAGCACTTCATTGGCAATTTCCTCATTCGATTTGCTTTCTGTGTGTATGTACCCAGAGTCCCCCGCTATTCTCTGACTATAGAGAAGATTGAACCCAAAGTTATCATAGAGAGGAAATACGAGATGCCACAAATAGATGCCCCCAGGAACGTACTCAAGATGAATACCGTTGAGTACGTGCTGAAAGTTATTGTGAAAGAATGAATTCGAAGACACCTGCAATCCAGAGACTTGTCTGAGAATAAGGTGGGAAATTTTCTTCTTGTTCATGCTCAGAACCCTTACGGCTTGGAAGCCGGCCTCAAGATATCGAATGGTGTCCCAGTAGGAAGATTGGCGCCGTATGCCTTGGCTTGGCTAATACTCATATAAGCCCATCCCGTCTTTAGATCGAAGACTATAGTTGGAGACGCAAGATTTCCCATTACCACATCGGCTCTAGACGAGCCCTTAGTACCATAGCTAACGACGATGCCGTCCAAGTAACTCACTTCTGCCGTAAAGCCTGAAGCCGGACCAAGAGCGCGAACCAAAGCTGTAAATTCGCTATGAATAAGTGTTCCTCTCACCCAAGGGAGGATGCACCAGCCCGTGCAATTGGCATCCACCGTGGCTTGCGCCTTAGTTGCGAGATCCGTGAGCAACTCTCTCGCGGCCCGCGTTTCTGGCGTTGCCTCAGCCACTTCATACTTGAAGTCTAAGAATTGCCTAAGATCTCCCACCTCCTGTGCTTGCTGGATATAGTGAATAGCAGTATATACAACATAGTTTTCCCAAGCACTACGCGCTCCGTCACCGCAACTGCCCCCAGTGATACGGCCAGCTGCACAGCCAGCAATCATTGCCCCATAAAGTCCGTAGGGAGCGCCAACCGTCCCTGCCGCTCCTGCAAGTGCCGCCCTTCCGCAATTGCCTCCGGCTGTCGCCGCACTCGCACACCCGACCGCCGCATTGGTTGCCGCATTGATAGCAACATGCGTCCAGTTGATGGCTCCCGCGCTATTGGTTAATGGGTAATTCGTGCTCATCTGGTAGCCAAGATATCCTCCTATGCCGCCAACAACAGCACCGCCCGCTCCCCCCTGTTTGTAGCCCTGATACGCGCCAACAGCAGCGCTACAGTACCCCCTGCAGCCATAGGCGTCAGCCACAGCGGCAACCACCCGCACAACGGCATTCCTGATCTTCGTCCATGCCGAGAACCCACTCGGATCGGTATAAGCAAGCGGGTTATTCATCACATATGCATAGCGGTTATAGCTTTGCATATTGCCGGGCGACTGGATGATCGGATCGGCACTCATGAAGCGGCCCAGCAGCGGGTCGTACACACGGCCATTCATATGGATCAAGCCCAGCTCGTCCAAGTGTTCGTGGTTGGTGTACCCGCGGTCGGTATTGACGCCAACAATCGTGTTATTCGGATCGGTGTTACCCACTGCGAAGCGCCGCTTGCCGAACGGTTCATACGCCATCCGCT
>CBHCMF010000195.1:0-8126 GCA_965974465.1 uncultured Noviherbaspirillum sp. | reverse complement strand
GCAGCCGCTCTGACAAAACGCTGAATGGAACAGTTGGCACGACAAAGCACAGCGGTCCCTCAACCGGCTGTAGCAGGGAGAGCAAGGAGCATTCCAATGGACCATCCAGTGGCGATGCCGGCAAAACATCCGATAGCGCGATTGGCAACTGGATTTCCGAAAACGCCAGGCCATTGCAGTGATTGACGTGCGCAATGGCTGCATCTTGGCAGGCTAAAAATTCTATGGCGTTTGACCAGGCCCCAAACATGGAGGTGAAATGCGTGCCCAAGGGCTGCTCACCGCCACAACGAATATTGCACATAAGCGCCGGTGAACTGCCGATACCAGGAGCAATCTCCGTCCGAATAAAATCGCCCTCTCGACGGTGAGAAAACTTTTCTGCAAGATGCGTGGGCAAAACGTCGCTAAACACCCGTGTACCAAGCGTGTAAACAAGGCTGTTCATGATGTTCTTTAAGAAGAGCACGGTGCGGACCGGCGTGGCGCCTGCCGGCGCCTGCTCCAGATATAAACGCCAGTTACTCTGAAGCGGAGACGGAAATAACTTTCTGAAAAAGCCAAAGATTGATGGACCAAAGTGGTTGTGGCGGTAGGTTAAAACAGTGAACGGTGTCAGTCCATTGCGCTGCCATAGACGCACACCGGCTGGAATGAAGCCTTCACATGCACTCACTGGGACAAGCCAAGTGAGATATACAACGTTTTCGACTTCACTCGACAATTTTAGGAATGGGAGACGCGACGTTACGGTACGGCGCAGCCAAGCCAGCGTTCGCGAGTTTGCGATCAGCTCAGCGAGTTTTCCAAGAATGCCGATTCGAGGATGTTTATACGCATTCGATTGCATGGGATGTGAACTTGCGTTTTCTAATAACAGAGGTCAACAGGCAGCGAAACCGGCTGGCGTCCTATGGACAGAGATGTTGGGCGTTACCTGGGAATGATTGTGTACCACTTGTCTCTCCCTGATTCTGAAACGCCTATCTTGTAGCGTTCCGTGTTTACCAGTCCCATTAATAATGGAGGCAAGGTGTCAATAAAACGGCAATCATCAAAGGTTACAGGAAATGCAGAGTGCGGATTTGGCGTGTGGACATAAAGCGCATCCATACTCGGATCGATTGGATTTATACACACAAACACCTGATAGGGCATTGTTTGATCTGCTAACTCTCGCTGGGTCCGAGCAAAAGCCTGCATTAAAGGGCGAATGTGCTTTCTGTGTTCAAAGCGGTTTTTTATGCCTTCGCTGCTCCAGCAAAAATGCTGATGCCAGTAATTGCACCAGTCCTTTTTCGAGAGATGAACGGCAAAGCCTCTGGCTTTGCGCCAAACGTCTCGCCAATATTTTCCCTCTTCTTTGCTGCGCCTCATACGTCTAATAGGCTTGCGTGTCATTCCCACACGCCCTCACCGGGAGGAAACTGCTTAGATAGGACCTCTTGATCGGTGAGATTGCGGCCATTCCATACGATGGCCTTCGATGCCCCAGCACCCAGTGCCATTTCGCGGAACGCACGGTTCTCAACTTGCGTGAAACCGCCCGCGGGCGAACCCAAGGGGTGGATGACAATAACCGGGGCAAGAGTAAAAAAAGATTTTCCTTGCAGACGCCGCACAAATTCCTTAATGAGTTGCTCTGCGACCGTAAAGTCAGACACTAGCGAACGAGGATGAGCAAACGGATTCACAACCTTGGCCTGTTGTCCGGACGCAGCCAAACGAGCTTGCAAGCCCACGCCCAGAATCTTTGGCTTCGGCTCCGCACTCACCGCCACTTCCGGTACTTCAGAGACGGCCTGCCCTGACCTCACATTCTTCACAGTGAGTCGTTCAGGTGAGATTTGCACGTAAATGATCGGTTGTTTCAGCGCGGAGAGCATGTTGAATGTGATCGAGGACTAATTTGCTATAAATCGCGAAATGGCAATTTAACACAAGCCCTTGCGGTTTCTCATGACATGCCTATTGCGGTACTCAACTTCGTTGCCGCCCGCTTGATTGCACAAATGATCGAATAGCCTCGGCGGCGTCCGATGGCAATGTCTGTAACAGCAAATGAGGACCGCGCAGTTTGACCACCTCTGCTGTTGGTGCTCCCGCTAACACCTTATGTAGTACAGATTGAGGAACGATACGATCTTCTGTCGCTTGAAGATAGAGAATCGGTACATCCACCTGCTTCAGCTTTTCCGAAAAATCCGCTTCCAGCACCGCTTTCAACCTTGCTCTCAAGGTGGTCGCAGATAAACCATCGAGAGCGTGCCGCAGCGACGCTGTTAATCTTGGATTTGAAAATCGGCCAAACAGGAGGGGCCCAAGGAGGCGAATCAGCTTGTTCGTCGTTGGCATGAGACCGATGATCGAACTGAGCCTGCGAAAAATAGGAAATGGATTCCGATCAAATGAACAGCACAAAATAAGTCCCCGCAACCCGGCAGGCTTGGTCGCAGCAAGGGAGATAGCAACTGGGCCAGAAAATGATTCTCCGAGCAGCACAAACGGCTCATTCTGTGGCAGGTAGGCTTGAGAAAATGCAGTCAATGCATCGTAGTCAAGCGGGTGGTCCTTAGGGTAAGCGACGACAATGGGCCTTAGCGCATCGCCGAGTGATGACAAGAATTCGTCAAACAATTCGCCTGTTCCGTCCATTCCGGGAAGAAGAACTAAAGCAACCATCATGCGCTTTTAATGAATGAATTGGGGGATGCCATCCGAGCATGCGGGGAAGGGTTTACCGCTGGCGTCAGCGATGCAAAACGAAAACGTCCAGTCAACCTCATCCACCACAGCTCATGATTGTGCGCAATATCGCCATCATAATGGGCATCGACTTGACCAAGATAGTTTTGGCCATCCATGCCCCCCCCCCGCAAGTCAGAGCAGGAGTGTCAACCACGCAAACTGGCGGGACTTGCTCCCATACGCCGACATACCCGTTATACTGTGTTTTTATACAGTATTTTACCGTCACATGCCCGTGCTTTCCTCCTCCCCATCAGCCCTTCCCGCCTACGCCGAACTGCAGTGCGTCACCAACTTTACTTTCCTGCACGGCGCCTCGCACGCGGAGGAACTGGTGGCACGTGCCGCCAAACTTGGATATACCGCACTGGCGATTACTGATGAATGCTCGCTGGCTGGCGTGGTACGCGCACATGTCGATGCAAAGCGGCTGGGACTGCCTCTGATCATCGGTAGCCAGTTTCAGCTGGTGAATAAGGACGGTAGTCCAGCCTTTTCATTCATCCTGCTGGCCCAGAATCGTGAGGGCTATGGCAATCTTTCAGAGCTGATTACGCTGGCGCGCATGCGCGCGGACAAGGGCGCATATCGATTAACACCAGCGGATTTCATAACGCCCGAAGCAGGCTATACCCATCTGCGCGGCATGCCGGACTGTCTGGCGATTCTGACACCGACCCATGGCGTGACGGTGGATGCGCTGGCGAAACAGGCTGAATGGCTACGGCGTGCCTTTCCGGGACGAGCATGGATTGCAATGACACTGTTGCTTCGTGCTGGAGATGAGGCACATCGCGCTGTGGTTGAGCAGGTGGCCCAGACATTCGCCCTGCCAGTGGTCGCCACCGGCAATGTCTGCATGCATGTACGCTCACGCAAGCCGCTCCAAGATACGCTGACCGCCATCAGGCTTGGCAAGCCAATCGCGGCATGTGGCTATGACTTGGCGCCAAATGCAGAGCAGCATCTGCGTTCCCGGCTACGGCTGACAAACTTGTATCCGGCGACTGCGCTGGCGGAGACAGTGCGTATTGCACAGTTGTGTACCTTTTCACTTGATACGCTGCGTTATGAATATCCGGACGAGCTGGTGCCGCCCGGCGAGACAGCCACCACTTACCTACACAAGACAACCTGGATGGGTGCACGCTGGCGCTTCCCTAACGGCGTTCCGGCAAAGGTACAGAAACAGCTTACCCATGAACTGACCTTAATTGCCGAGATGCGGTATGAGTCCTACTTTCTAACGGTGTATGACATTGTGCGTTTTGCACGCAGCCAAAACATTCTTTGCCAAGGGCGCGGCTCAGCAGCCAATTCGGCGGTTTGCTATTGCCTCGGCATTACCGAAGTCGATCCCTCGCGCAGTCATTCGCTGTTCGAACGTTTCATCTCGAAGGAGCGTAACGAACCACCGGATATCGATGTCGATTTCGAGCATCAACGGCGTGAGGACATCATCCAGTACATCTATGAAAAGTACGGCCGCGTGCGTGCCGCCTTGACGGCAGTGGTGATCAGCTACAAACCGCGCAGCGTGCTGCGCGATGTCGGGAAAGCGCTAGGCGTGGATCTATCCATTGTGGACCGGATTGCGAAATCACATCGCTGGTGGGACGGCAAGACCGGGTTGTCGGCTCGCTTTACCGAATGCGGGATGGATCCGACATCACCTATCGCGCAGCAGTGGGCAGACATCGCAGAAAAACTGATGCGCTTTCCGCGTCATCTGTCGCAGCATCCTGGCGGCTTCGTCATTGCGCGTGACAAGCTGTCGCGGCTGGTGCCGATCGAAAATGCGGCGATGGAAAAGCGCAGCGTGGTGCAATGGGACAAAGACGATCTGGATGCGCTCGGCTTACTGAAGGTTGACATCCTTGCACTCGGCATGCTGAGCATGATTCGGCGCGCGCTCGACATGATTACCGAACGGCGTGGCAAGCCGTTCAGCATGCAAGATATCCCGCCGGAAGATCCTGCCACCTACGCCATGATCAGCGAGGCCGACACGATCGGCGTCTTCCAAATCGAAAGCCGTGCGCAAATGACCATGTTGCCACGCCTGCGGCCCAAGCAGTTTTATGATCTGGTGATCCAAGTGGCGATCGTGCGGCCGGGGCCGATTCAGGGTGGCATGGTGCATCCTTACCTGCGGCGACGACAGGGGCTGGAACCGATCAGCTATCCAAAGGAAGAGATCCGGCCAGCACTGGAACGCACCTGTGGCGTGCCGCTGTTTCAGGAACAGGTCATGCAGATTGCCATGCTGGCGGCGAATTTTTCTGCTGGCGAAGCGGATCAATTGCGTCGTTCGATGGCAGCATGGCGGCGCAAAGGCGATCTCGGCCAATTCCAGGAAAAGCTGAAGCGGGGCATGACACAAAAAGGCTACGACGACGCCTTCATCCAGGCCATCGTGCGCCAGATTGAGGGCTTCGCCGAATACGGTTTCCCCGAAAGCCACGCCGCCAGTTTTGCATTGCTCGCATATGCCAGTTCGTGGATCAAGCGGCATGAGCCGGCGGTTTTTCTGGCGGCCTTGCTTAACAGTCAACCGATGGGCTTCTATTCACCGTCACAACTGGTACAGGATGCGCGGCGGAACACGGTCGAGGTACGGCCGGTCGATGTGCGCAGCAGCAACTGGGATGCTGCCTTGGAGCCGGGCGCAGGTAACCAGCCAGCGGTGCGCCTTGGTTTCAATATGGTACGCGGATTATCGCGCGATGCCGGGCAACGCATCGCAGAGGTACGTGCGATCAGGCCCTTCACTAACACCACAGACCTGGCACTGCGAGCGCAATTGACGCGGCACGATATGCAGATGCTCGCGAATGCCAATGCCCTTGAAGCCCTCGCTGGCAATCGGCGCCAAGCGCTATGGCAGGCAGCCGTCAGCGAAGCGGACAAAGATCTATTGAAGAAGGCGCCGGTGCAGGAAGACGCGGTGCCACTGCCCACACCGACCGAAGGCGAAAACATTGTCGCCGACTACCATGCGCTCGGCCTAACGTTAGGCCGTCACCCGCTGGCACTGCTACGGCCGATACTACTGAAAAAACGTTTTTTGCCGGCAGACGTCCTGAACACGTTCGCCAATAGCCAGATAGCACGTGGCTGCGGCATCGTCACTGTGCGGCAGCGCCCGCAAACCGCCAATGGTGCAGTGTTCGTTACGCTGGAAGACGAAACCGGCCTGGTGAATGTAATCGTGTGGCCGGCACTGGTGGACAAATATCGGAAGGAATTGCTGGCCTCTCATTTGCTTGGCGTGTTCGGTATATGGCAGTGCGAAGGCAAGGTACGGCATCTGGTGGCAAAGCGGCTGGTGGATTTGACCTCACTGCTGGGGCGGCTAAATACACGGAGCAGGGATTTTATGTGAGCAATCCCTCTCTCGCCGTGATGGCTCTCTCTTAGAACGATGAACCCGGTTCCTGAAGAAACGCCAATTCTTCCGGTGACGAGGCGCGGCCAAGAATCTGGTTGCGGTGCGGGAAGCGGCCGAAACGCGCAATGATTTGATGATGGCGTACCGCGTAATCCAGAAAGCCTTCAAAGACCGATTTCTGCGACGGATCCACCCTATCCACCAATTCCTGAAACAGCGCCACCGCCATTTCCTGGTCGTGGAGAGACTCTGAATGTTCCAGCGGAAGATAGAAGAACACGCGCTCAATCGGCCGCAACGCGATCTGGACATTGGCCTGCAATCCCTCCTTGCACCAGGCGAGTGCCAGCACATCGCATGCAAAGGACTGCGGTGTGTTTCGATAGATGTTTCTCGGAAACTGGTCCGTGAGAAGGATCAACGCAAGACGGCCCAGTGGTGTCACTGCCCACGCATCAAGTTCATTGCTGGCTGCTTTCTGCACATATGCGGCAAAACGCTGCTGAATCAGCTTATCGATGTCATCCTTTTTTATCCACCAGAGTTCTGCCCTTTCCTGCGCGACAATCGCGTCGTCTGTGCTTGAACCGAACCAGAAATCGTGGAGAGTGTCAGGAGTTTCCATAGATATGCCGAACAGGTAAATTGGCCGCTCAACGTTTTGTAAGTAACCGCTTGATTACAAGCCTCTCCCGGCACAAGAAATATGCATGCCAAGCCAGAGAGAAAGTAACTACCGACAACGTGGCGCTGATGATTGCAGCAACCGCTGCATGAAATAAAGAACCCTCCATGGATATGCTTGGCTTGTATAGACCAGCCAATATGCCACCTCCTGCACTGAGCACAAGCATTCCCCCAATAACCAGGCATCGAATACTGAGCGGAAGGCTATTGGACTTGGAATGTTCTACGGGAGTGTACTCTGCCCTTGCCCAGCGAAATATCCACCTTCCCAGCAAAAACAAACCTATCGTCGTACTAGCATGCTGTAGCAGTTTGAACAAATAGAGTTTATACGTGCCAAAGGTGGCGACTACGGTACGTAATATATCGAACTGCCGGACCATTACCGTATTGGCATGCGTAAAAGCATCCCAAACAACATGTGTGAAAGCGCCTAGGATGATCGATAAACATACCGTCCAAAACGACACGTTCGGCAGTGTGATCGCACCATGCGCCATCGAAGACAAGCGCAGTGACATCGGCTCAGGAAAAAGCGTCACCATAGGACGCTTGATAAGCAGATGGAAGATGACATAGGTAATCAGCCCGAGCGGCAGGCAAAAGATCATCAAGCCCCAAAGACTATGACTCAATCCACCTGAAGCGCCCGGCAGAAAATAGGCGAAGTCAGGCGCCATACTGCCTATGACCAATGCGGAAAGAGACAGGCGATGCCGCATAAGTTGATGTAAAGGGATAACCGCGGCAGGGTGGGCGAAGGTAAATGGCATGGGGTGGAATTGTTATACAGATTATTGGTTTCGACCCTTTTCCAGTTCGAACAAAGATATCGAGCACAGCATAGCCTTCATCCTTCCGACCAAAATAGCTCCTTTCGAGACCGTTGTCGTTTCCAAGTCCTACAACCTACAAGATGACGGGGAAGTTACGCAAGGCTCAGAGCTCCAGGCGAGGCAGGCAATCCTACCAAACCAAATTATTGCAAAATGGAAATTTTGCCTCTACACTGATTTCCGAATGGAATTCTTCATCTTTCCTGTTTTTGTTGGTCGTACCCTATACGCAGTTCTAGCAAGTAAGATTAATGCGGTTTCGAACCATTTGAGATAAGGCATATCAGAGAGCCGTGTCCAATTTTCATCACATTATCAGGCCAGAAAAAATGTGGGCCGAGTACGAAAACAAGCTCTTAGGCATTCATTTACTCAATACAAGACCTTCCTTTCCTAACCTGACTGCATTTCTTTTTCCGCCCCATGCATTAGATCATTTTTATAAATGAAAGGACTTGGGATGT
>CBHCMF010000194.1:0-8172 GCA_965974465.1 uncultured Noviherbaspirillum sp. | reverse complement strand
CCAGCACGCCCAGTACAGCGAAAATCGTGGCGGCAATCGCATGTACCAGTCTCAATGGGACCTTCTGGATCTGGAGCATTTTATTTCCGAACAACACCGCCGGCACATTCGCGATCATCATACCGAGCGTCGTGCCAGCGACGATGGCATAAAGGGTTGCATATTTCGCCGCCAGTGCCACTGTGGCTACTTGCGTTTTGTCTCCCATTTCGGCTAGAAAAAAGGCCACTGCCGTCGTGCCGAAGATGCCGAGTCTGGCGGGCCTTGTCTCGACCGCTTCGATGTTGTCCGGAATCAGCGTCCACACCGCCATGGCAATAAACGACAAGCCAAGAACCCAGTGCAACACGTCCTTACCGACGAATGCCGTAATCCAGTTACCAACTGCGCCGGCGAATGCGTGATTCAATAGTGTGGCGACTAGAATGCCAAGGATAATGGGGACAGGACGGCGGAATTTAGCAACCAGCAGCAATGACAACAATTGCGTCTTGTCGCCCACTTCAGCAAGAGCGACGATGCCCGTAGAGATGAGAAAAGCTTCCATGAACACTCCAGGGCCGGATGTATACCGATGACCATGCCCCCTTCCGGCCCGAAGCAGAAGAGGCATGGTCAAAGGTCTTGCCAAACCTGGAGTCGCTTGCACCATGACCGCAGTGCATACTTCGGTCAAGTCTGTTGACGCAAGCCCCTCTCGCGAATCGGAGGGCGGCTACTCCCCAATGACAGCGGAATTCTACCCGTATTCAGCGAATGCAGCGATAGCTCATAACTCGTAGCTGTCTTTCTCGCCGCTCATGAGCTGTTCAATCAGTTTGCGATTGAGGGTCGGCGTCAGCAGCTCAATAAAGCTGTATACATAACTGCGCAAATAAGCGCCCTGCTTGAGTGCTACACGTGAGACATTGGAGCCGAACAGGTGGCCGACAGGAATTGCCTGCAAGCCCTTATCGCGTTCCGAATCAAATGCCATGCCAGCAATAATGCCAACGCCCATACCCAGTTCCACGTAAGTCTTGATCACGTCGGCATCGATGGCTTCCAGCAGAATATCGGGTTTCAGTTCGCGGATCGCGAACGCATGGTCGATCTTGGCGCGGCCGGTAAAAGCGCCATCATAAGTAATCAATGGATACGTCGCGATTTCCTCCAAGGTAATTGCCTTGGATTTGAGCAATGGATGTTCTGGCGGTACTACCACGACATGTTCCCATTGGTAACATGGCAAGGAAATCAGTCCCTCGGCACTCGCAATTGCTTCTGTGGCAATCGCCACATCGGCCTGATCCTTGAGTACCATTTCTACGATCTGCTTCGGATTTCCTTGCAATAATGACAAGCGCACCTTGGGGTATTTCTGCGTGAATGCCTGCACCACCTTCGGCAGGGCATAACGTGCCTGCGTATGTGTCGTTGCAATGGTGAAGCTGCCGCTGTCTTGGGCAGCGAATTCCTTGCCGATCCGCTTCAGCCCGTCAATTTCCTGCATGATCAGTTCGACCGAACGCAGCACCGCCCGCCCCGGCTCGGTCAAGCCCCGGATGCGCTTGCCGTGGCGGGTGAAGATGTCCACGCCAAGCTCTTCCTCCAGCTCGATGATGGCCTTCGATACACCAGGCTGTGAGGTATACAGTGCCTTGGCAGCCTCGGTCAGGTTAAAGTTCTGCCGTACAGCCTCTCGCACAAAGCGAAGTTGGTGAAGGTTCATCGTTTCCCTTGATCTATTGCTATTTCATTCTTGTTTATGCCAATCGGGCATATAAGCAAATAAATACTAAGTAGTTTGGAATAAGGAATAAGTTTATTACGATTCACGCTACTTTGCGCGAGGTGAAATGACTCTTACCTATGTACTTTCCGGTTTCTCTGTTGGCCTGCTGGTTGGCCTGACAGGCGTTGGTGGCGGTTCACTGATGACGCCCCTGCTCACCCTATTTTTCGGCGTCTCTCCTACTGTTGCAGTTGGTACTGATCTGGCTTTTGCCTCCACCACCAAGGCGGCCGGCACGCTGGCGCACCGGGTACGAGGCACCGTGCATTGGGATATTGTGCGCCACCTGTGCTACGGTGCACTGCCTGCTGCCATTATTGCTGCTATCGCCCTCAAATACTTCGGTGCACTTGATAAGGAAATCGGCCTGATCATCCGCTATTCGATCGCCGGCTCGGTACTGCTTACTGTCATTGCCCTTCTCTTCAGAAGCCGTATGCAGGCATGGGTAATCAAGCATCCTGAAAAGCAATTGCAAGGTGCAAAGCTTACCGCCGCCACGATTATTGTCGGCGCGATGCTCGGCACTTTAGTAACGATTTCCTCCATCGGCGCAGGCGCAATTGGTGCGACGATTCTGGTATTACTGTATCCTCGCCTGTCCCCCGCGGAAATCGCCGGCACGGACATCGCCTACGCGGTGCCTCTGACTGCCATTGCCGCATTCGGCCACTGGTGGCTTGGCTCGATTGACTGGGCTCTGTTGATGGCTTTGCTGGTGGGCTCCGTACCCGGCATCACCATTGGTTCGCTCGCTGCCAAGGCAGTTCCGGAAAAAATTCTGCGCGGCTTGTTGGCGACCACGCTGACCGGCGTCGCCGCCAAACTGGTTTTTTAAGATTGGAAGAAGAAGATGTATCGTTACGACCAATATGATCATCAGATCGTCAAAGAACGTGTTGCGCAATATGCCGATCAAGTACGTCGCCGTCTCGCCGATGAACTGAGCGAGGACGAATTCCGTCCGCTGCGCTTACAGAATGGCCTGTACTACCAGCGCCATGCCTACATGTTGCGCATTGCCGTCCCCTATGGTCTTCTGTCGTCGAAGCAAATGCGCATGTTTGCGCACATCGCGCGTGAACACGACCGCGGCTACGGACACTTCACCACGCGTCAAAACATCCAGTTCAACTGGATCAAGCTGGAAGAAACGCCTGCAATCCTTGCCAAGCTCGCATCGGTCGAAATGCATGCGATCCAGACCTCGGGTAACTGCGTGCGTAACATTACCTCCGACGAGTATTGCGGCATCGCACCGGACGAGATCGTCGATCCCCGTCCCTTCTGCGAAATCTTGCGTCAATGGAGCACCTTCCATCCGGAGTTCGCCTACCTGCCGCGTAAATTCAAGATCGCGATCAACGGCGCTTTGGAAGACCGCGCTGCGATCATGGTGCATGATATCGGCCTTTCCATCGTAAAGAATGAGCAAGGCGAAATTGGTTTCCGCGTGCTGGTCGGCGGCGGCATGGGCCGCACCCCGATCCTGGGCAGCGAGATCCGAGCTTTTCTGCCATGGCAGCACATGATGAGCTACATTGAAGCGATTCTGCGCGTATACAACCAGTACGGCCGTCGCGACAACATGTACAAGGCCCGTATCAAGATTCTGGTGAAGGCAGTCGGTGTCGAGGAATTTGCCCGTCAGGTGGAAGAAGAATGGGCGGACCTGAAAGATGGTCCCAGCACGCTGACCGAGGAAGAACTCGCCCGCGTCGCCGCCTACTTCACCGCGCCTGCATATGCAACGCTGCCAGCTGCCGATGCGGCTGTGGAACAGCTTAAGACTGACAACAAGGCTTTCGCCAATTGGCTAAAACGCAACGTCAAGCCGCACAAGGTTTCCGGCTACGCTGCTGTCGTGCTGTCGCTCAAAAAAACCGGCGTGCCGCCCGGCGATGCAACTGCCGAGCAAATGGATTTTGTCGCCGACCTAGCTGACCGCTACAGCTTCGGCGAACTACGTGTCACCCACGAACAGAACCTGGTGTTGTCCGACGTCAAACAATCGGATCTCATCAAGTTGTGGGAAGAAATCAAGGCGCAAGGCCTGGCTACGCCAAATATCGGTCTGTTGACCGACATCATCTGCTGCCCTGGCGGTGACTTCTGCGCATTAGCGAATGCCAAGTCGATTCCGATTGCGCAAGACATCGCCGAACGTTTCGATAACCTCGACTTCCAACACGACATCGGCGAAATCGAACTGAACATTTCCGGTTGCATCAATTCCTGTGGTCACCACCATGTTGGCCACATCGGTATCCTGGGCGTCGATAAGGACGGCAGTGAGTGGTATCAAGTGTCGATTGGCGGCGCGCAAGGC
Source organism: uncultured Noviherbaspirillum sp. (assembly GCA_965974465.1). Classification (GTDB taxonomy): domain Bacteria; phylum Pseudomonadota; class Gammaproteobacteria; order Burkholderiales; family Burkholderiaceae_D; genus Noviherbaspirillum. The sequence goes on along the minus strand of CBHCMF010000194.1, from coordinate 4,069 downwards.
AATCAATCGAGCATCGGCAAGATCATTGGCCCGTCTTTCTCCGCGCACCAGATGCCGGAGGTGATCGATCGCATCCTACAAGTCTACCTGCGCGAGCGCAATGAAGATGAGCGTTTCATCGATACCGCACGCCGGATTGGCGTGACACCGTTCAAGGAATTCGTATACGCCACGCCGATCAAGATTGCCCACCCCGCTGGAGAAGACGCCTATGCGTAACATCATCAAAAACAAGACTGTCGTCGCCGACGACTGGAACGTCCTGCGTCTGAGCGAAGCGGATACCCCGGAGACGGTTACTGTTCCGGAAGGCAAAGTCATCGTGCCGCTGACAGTTTGGCAAGCACAGCGCGCTGCCCTACAAGGCCGTGCGGAACTCGGGGTCTGGATTGGCAGCAGCGAACGCCCAGAAGAGCTGAAAGACGACCTGGGCCGCTTCGCACTGATCGCGGTCGATTTCCCGAAATTCGCTGATGGCCGCGGCTATTCGATCGCCTATAACCTACGCGCTCGTCTCGGTTACACCGGCGAACTGCGTGCCATCGGTGATGTCCTGCGTGACCAATTGTTCTATATGCAACGTGTCGGCTTCGACGCGTTCGCGGTACGCGAAGACAAAAACATCCACGATGCACTGAAAGGACTCACCGATTTCTCGGAGGTCTACCAAACCTCATGGGATCGCAAGTCCCCCCTGTTCCGCCGCGTCCAACGCGGTGCAGGAGCCTCGGCATGAGCGACTACGACACCCTGGTGGAGAATACGCAGGCGACGCTGACACGCATCGCGCACGATTTCACACCGGCGGTTTTCGCCTCTAGCCTGGCAGCGGAAGACATGGTATTGACTGACCTGATCCTGCGCGCACAACTGCCGATCGGGATCTTTTCTTTGGAAACCGGCCGCCTGCACAAGGAAACCCTGGGCATGCTGGACCGCATCAAGGAAACCTACGGCTATGAGGTAACGCTATACAAGCCTGAACAGGCTGCCGTCGATGCCTATGTACAGCAAAATGGTCTAAACGCCTTCTACGACAGCGTCGAGATGCGTAAGGAATGCTGCCGCATCCGCAAGGTGGATCCGCTCAAGCGTGCGCTTGCGGGCAACAAGGCCTGGGTAACGGGCCAACGTCGCGCACAATCGACCACGCGCGCCGCACTCGCCGTGGAGGAAAACGACGAGGCGCATGGCATGACCAAGTTCAATCCTTTAGCCGACTGGTCGGAAGAGGATGTCTGGCACTATATTCGCACCAACAAGGTGCCGTACAATCCTCTGCATGACAAAGGTTACCCATCGATCGGCTGTGAACCCTGCACCCGCGCGATTCAGCCAGGCGAAGATGTGCGCGCCGGCCGCTGGTGGTGGGAGAACCCGGAATCCAAGGAATGCGGCCTGCATGTCGTTGACGGCAAGCTCGTCAGAATCAAATCCATAGCGTAAAGAACCATGAATACCGCAGTCGAAAAACTCTTTTTGGACGCCGCCAGCAATCGTCATCTGGACTGGCTGGAATCGGAAGCGATCCATATCATGCGCGAGGTCGCAGCCGAATGCACCAATCCTGCCCTGCTGTTTTCAGGCGGCAAGGACTCCGTGGTGCTGCTGCGCATTGCTGAAAAGGCATTCCGTCCAGGCAAGTTCCCCTTCCCATTGGTGCATATCGATACCGGCCACAACTTCCCGGAAGTCATTGCATTTCGCGACCAGCGCGCGCAAGAATTGGGCGAACGCCTGATCGTGCGTTCCGTCGAAGATTCGATCAAACGGGGCACCGTGCGTCTACGCAATCCGCAGACGGATTCGCGCAATGCGGCGCAAGCGGTCACGCTGTTAGAAACGATTGCCGAATTTCAGTTCGATGCCTGCATCGGCGGTGCTCGCCGCGATGAGGAAAAAGCGCGCGCCAAAGAGCGCATCTTCTCCTTCCGAGATGAATTTGGCCAATGGAATCCGAAGGCACAACGTCCTGAACTCTGGGATTTGTACAACACTCGCGTTCATCCGGGCGAAAACATGCGCGTGTTCCCGATTTCCAACTGGACCGAGCTCGACGTTTGGCAATACATCGCCCGCGAAAAGCTAGCGCTGCCATCGATCTATTTCGCGCATGAACGTCAAGTCATTCCGCGCAACGGTCTGCTAGTGCCACTGACCGACCTGACACCGGCGCGCGATGGAGAAACCGTCGAAACCCGTCTGGTCCGCTTCCGCACCGTCGGCGACATTTCCTGCACTTGCCCAGTCGCATCGGATGCGGCAGACGTGGATGCGATCATTGCTGAAACCGCCGTCACGCAAATTACAGAGCGTGGTGCGACCCGCATGGATGATCAGACCTCCGAAGCCTCGATGGAAAAACGCAAAAAAGAAGGATATTTCTAATGAACGCCGTTGCAGAACAAGAAGTATCGACCAACGCTGCCGTAGAGCGCGGCCTGCTGCGCTTTATCACTGCAGGTTCGGTTGACGATGGCAAAAGCACGCTGATTGGCCGCTTGTTGTTTGACAGCAAGGGCATCTTCGCCGACCAGCTGGATGCAATTTCACGCGCCAAGCACAAGCGCACCGTGGGTGATACGGTCGACCTGTCGCTGCTGACCGACGGTTTGGAAGCCGAGCGTGAGCAAGGTATCACCATCGATGTGGCGTATCGCTATTTCGCCACACCGAAGCGCAAGTTCATCATCGCTGATACACCAGGTCACGAGCAATACACCCGCAACATGGTGACCGGCGCATCGACCGCTGATGCCGTTATCATTCTGATTGACGTCTCCAAGGTTAAGTTGGGAGAAGACGGCAGCGTCCAATTGCTGACGCAGACAAAACGCCATTCGACCATTGCCCACCTGTTACGCATTGAGCATGTGATCGTTGCGGTCAATAAGATGGACTTGGTCAATTACGACCAGACGGTGTACGACCGTATTGTTGCCGAATACCAGAAATTTGCGAAACAGCTCGGACTGACTGACGTGCGCGCGGTTCCGCTATCCGCTCTGGCCGGTGACAATGTCGTGACCGCCAGCGATAAGATGCCGTGGTATCAGGGACCGACACTGATCAACCTGCTCGAATCCCTGAGCGTCTACGATGAATCGCACGACGAGCCGTTCCGCTTCCCGGTGCAGCTGGTAGCGCGTCACAATGGCCATGAAGCCAATGACTTCCGTGGTTACATGGGCCGCATTGAAGCAGGCAAGGTACACAAAGGCGACAAGCTGGTGGTGCAACCGAGCGGCCAGACCGCAACCGTGAAAGACATCCTCACGCTTGAAGGCTCGCATGAATCGGCTGCTGTTGGCCAATCGATCACGCTGTTGCTGGAAGAGTATCTCGATATTTCGCGCGGCGACATGCTCGCAGCCGCCGACAAGCCGGCCACACTGCAAAAGACGGTCACGGCGGAGGTCTGCTGGCTATCGGAAGAACCGCTCGACATGCGCCGCAAGTACTGGCTCAAGCATACGACGAAGCAAGTCGCCGCACGCGTCACACAAATCGACACATTGCTCGATATCAATACGCAAGAACGCCGCGCAGCCGATGCGCTGAAGTTGAACGATATCGCCACCGTGTCGATCAATGTGCAGCAACCGCTCGCTGTTGACGCCTATGACGCCATCCGCTCGACCGGCTCCTTCATCCTGATCGACGAAGTCACGCATCAGACGGTGGCTGCGGGCATGATCCGGCTAGCCTGACCGATCCACCGCTTCATGCCATCCTCATTCACCGCGCAGACTACCACCGGCAAGGTGTATCTGCTCGGGGCGGGCCCAGGCGCCGCCGATCTGATCACAGTACGCGGCGCCCGCATTCTTGCCCAAGCCGATGTCGTTCTCTATGACGCCCTGGTAACAGAAGAGATGTTGGCTCTCTGCCCGCAGGCATGCAAAATATCGGTAGGCAAACGATCCGGCCAGCGCTCCACAGCACAAGCTGTCATCAACCAACAATTGGTTGAGTGTGCAAAAAAATACAAACTGGTGGTGCGGCTAAAAGGCGGCGATCCGATGATGTTTGGACGCGCCGACGAAGAGTTACGTGCGTTGGAAGCCGA
>CBHCMF010000193.1:0-8199 GCA_965974465.1 uncultured Noviherbaspirillum sp. | reverse complement strand
TTCACTCACCTACGAACCTGTAGAGTCTCACCTTACTCCCTGATCCGGCTCACCATATCGGCCGCAAACCTACGCCGGGACTCGCTTAGCACTGGCTTAAGGTTTACAAGATCTTAAGGTGTTTACTTTTAATTTCTCAAGGCCACTGTGAAATCGAGAGAAACCTTTTAATCCATATATCGAACTAGTAGCAAATTAACAAACCTTCGATATGATCCAATGCGATATCCGGGCATAACGCAGAGTTTGCAGAAATGTTCTTTATCAGTCTCCACTATGGTGAGTATCTACGGGGATGCTTCTATTACCTGTAAATACTCACCTTAATTCGCAAATTCGCATTGATCAAATGACCGTGCAGACCTGGAGTGAGGCGTATGCATCTGCTGCTAACGAAGCAGATATCCTGTTATTTAATTAATTTCGACATAGTTCCGAAATGACTCCCTGTTATTCCTCACCTTTGCATTGACGGGGCAGCGTCACCAAGTTACTTTTGCGGCCTTCGAGGGGGGGGATAAGTGGTTCAAACAAATACGCTGTCTATATACATCCTATGGAACCGGCACTTAGAATTTCCCGTTCAGCAAAAATAGCGGTTACTGTTTTGCTTCACCATTATTGAATGTTAACGGTTTCTCGAAGATGCTCCCCGAGTAGTCTCACCTTTCGTCGAGCTGAAATCGCTCAGGGTCGTTTTCAGAAGATGCATTGAGTTTCGCTCTGCACCAAGGTGTCTTTCACGAGCGTAGCGCCCCTCTGCGCGTCTATCGCGTGTACATCACGTGCCCTGCCCTTTCCTGGTCCCTGTAAGGTCTCACCGTTGCGGGGAAAATGATAGTCCCCTATGCTCCCCGTTTGGGCTCACCTTTGAGGCTCAGCATCTGCGCAGAGTAATCCAGTCGATGCTTGTGGAAGGCGGGGTTGCCAAAATCAGCTGCCGCAGAAGATAGACTATGATTGCATTGGTTCACTTTACTAGAGCAGAGTCCAGTCAGTCTCCCTGTAACAGCGCACCATTACATACGAAAAGCTTCTTCCCCGGTGAAGCTCACCTTGGGAACTATCTGGTTTCAGGTGAGCTTCAACAGGGAGTGATTCCCATGATGGAATACTCCCTGCCTCTAATATGGACCGTGTGGATCTACGTAGCTATTTCACACCCTCCCTGCTCGGTCTCACCTTTTAACTTTAAGAGACGGGCTTATAGCAAGTTTTTCGGCGCTCGACAGGACAAGATGTCACTGTTCGCTTGAAATTGCGCTCTATCTGCTTTGTCGCGCCTTCCCTGCCCTCTTCTAAGCAGAGAGGCGAAACAGCACTACCTGTTGCTTCTCACCTTTCGACTGCACGCAGCATCAGGAACGATGACGCTGTTGGTTTGGCTTATCTTTGGCCTTACCTCTCCTCCTGATGCGATAAATCATAACTGGCTCGTCGTATTTCCCCACTCCTTCGCTAGCCAAGCACATGGATCCCTCGGTTCTGGGAGAAGTAGGATTTTGGCGAAGAATCTTTCGCTTTCACGCCGTAGTTCGGTAAAGATGTTTAATTTCCGCATTTAATAGTACCATTTATAAAATACGGAATAAACCTAAAAAAGGAGAAAGTATGAGTTTGCAGCAAGTGAGCATGCATGACCTTGATGCCTTGGCCAGTATGGCAGCAGACGTCTTGGAGCAGGTACGTGAGGCAATGATTGAACCGCATCCACGTAAGGTACCGCCAACATTCACCAGCGCTGCAATCGCGGAATTGTGCGGTGTCGACAAAACGCAGATTAAATATCTCACGCAAAAACACAACCTCCCGGCGGGTCAGAAGCCAGAGGGATCGAAAGCGAAAGAGTACAGCCTAGAAGATGCAATCGTTTGGGGGAAGGTGATTGGTAACCGCCCTGCCCGTCCTGAGAACCAGCTTGGCAAGGTTGTCGCGGTGTGCAACTACAAAGGCGGTGTGGCCAAGACCAGCACGACGGTGTCAGTGGCACAGGCACTGACGTTGCGTGGCTTGAAAGTTCTTGTCGTTGATTGCGACGGACAGGGGACGGCGACACAGCTTCTAGGGATCAGCCCAGAGCAAGACGTCGAGATCGAGCAGACGATCATGCCGTACATTCATGGTGACGAACCGGATTTGCGTTACGCGCCGCAAGCGACCTACTGGCACAACTTGTCGGTTATCCCCGCATCGAGCGGATTGCTCGCAGCTGAATTCGCTATTCCGGCAAAAGCCATGTCGCAACGAGGATTCCGCTTTTGGGAGATGCTCAAAATGGGTCTCCAACCTCTGCGTACCGAATTTGACCTGATCCTGATCGACACCTCCCCCAGTCTCTCGCATTTGACGGTCAATGCCATGATCGCTGCAGATGGTTTGCTGATGCCCTGCCCTCCTGATGCGCTCGACTTTGCCTCAAGTGTCCAGTTCTGGGGAATTTTTTCAGAGTTGGTCGACGGGCTTCCAGACGCCAAGGAGAAACGCTATGACTTCATCTCCATCATTTATACCAAAGTTCAAGCGAATGAGATTTCACGGTTAGTGAAGACATGGATGAAGCAGGCATATGGGGCACACATCAACGGCATCGAGATACCAGATAGCACGGCCGCCCGGACTGCGTCGGCCCAGTTGAAGACGATTTACGATTTGAGTAAACCCGATGGGAGTGCCGAGGCGTACCGACGCTTCAAGGACCCACTGGATCGCTTGGCAGATTACGTATTGGATCAATTAGCTCTGGCGTGGAGGCAATAATGAGTATTTACGACAAGCTCGGCGCAAAGACGGCCGGCATCAAAGCGCGCACCATTGAAAAGCCTGCGGAGAAAACGCCCCGCACGGCACCAGGCATGTTTCTCAATGCAACCCAGCGGATTGATGCTGCGGAAGCGCGCGTAGAGGAATTGGAAGCCAAACTCAAAGAAGCGGAAGCGGCCAGTAGCAGGGAAATTTCGCTGAACGAATTGCATGAGGTAAGAGGGCGCCGCCGTAAGCTTACCGCGCAACAGTACAACGAGTTGAAGGAAAATCTTCGCAATAATCCCTTAGTGACTCCGATTACGGTTCGGAAGCACGCGACCGACGGGTTTGAGATCGTGTCGGGAAATAACCGGGTAGCGATTTTTCGTGAACTGGGCAGGACACATATTCCAGCTGTGCTGTTGGATAGTGATGATGACCAAGCCGAGATCAATGCGTTTTACGCCAACCTGTTGCAGCCGGACTTACCGGATTTCGAAAAGTACTTGGGATTCAAGAAGATTCTTGAACGACATCCGGATCTGACTCATGCCAAAGTCGCTGATGGGGCAGGGGTATCCAGGTCCTTCGTAACACAACTGATGGCCTTCGACGATTTGCCGAAAGATGCCATTATTATTTTGATGGAGCATCCGCATATCTTAGGTGCCAATGCAGCCCAAGACTTGGCTGGCCTTGCAAAGAAGGGCAGAGCAGATCAGGTGGTGCGTGCGGTATCCAAGGTCGCTGCGGGAGAAATCGACCAAGGCCGGGCTATTAAAGAGGCGGCGACAGAAGTGGCGTCTAAAGCAGCGGCAAAACCAGAACCGATTCGCATCAAAGTCGGTCGGGCGACCTACTGTGCCATTCAGCGCGCCGACAAGGTGCTGCGCATCCAGTTCCACTCGGCGGAAGAGGCGGAAGCTGTACAGGAAGCCGTACGCGAAGTTCTTGAACGCAGGGCTAGCCAGTTGAAATAAGCCGGATCTGGTAGTGATACTATCACGCCTTTTAAAATCAATAACTTACAAAAATTGACCGCCAGACGTGAGCGTACGATGTGACTGGAAAAGAAAAAGAGCTTGGCTCATGCCAAGCTCTTTTTTTTCGCTGAAGGAGTGGTGATACTATCACCTTCTTTAAAATCAAACACTTATCACATTGAATTATCTTCGCGGGCTATGTGTCGGCTAATCGAGAGATGTTAGCGTTTAGCGTATTCCGCCCCAGACGCCACCTCGAACAGGCGCCTGGGGCAGGAAAATACGGAATTCAATTACCCGTAAATTCTCACCATTGGTTTCGCATAGCCTGCTTTCATTGGCCGGCCGGCGCTCTTCTCGATGATTCCTAGGCAAGACTAGCGTCCTATCGCGACCAATGCACACTCCCCTTGGCCCGACGTATAGCCCTGGCAGAGTTGCATGGAGTATGGGAAGGATGTGAGCTGAAGAATGTACAAGATAGCGTTGTGTTTTGGCCTGATGATGATATCCACTTCACTCCGCTCTATGGTTGTGTTCCTATGAGGGCACCAATGGCTGGCCACATATATAGATGCAGATTTTTCTAGCGCGACCCGCGATAGCGATCGCCGTAAAGAAATAGTATGAACAACGGTGGTCCACGCTGCTAGGCAGGAATCGGCAGGGCAGGCTGCGCTGAACGACTTAGCATAGGCGGATAACCGGAAATGGGTTATTGCGTGCGGAGGGGCGTTAATAGGAATCGTCCAGGCGCATGGCGACGGACGTCAACATCTGGTCATGGATTATCCGCCAGAACCTCAAAGGTGAGGGCAATTAAACGGAAATGATGCAAGAGCGTGGTGTGATGGTCGGTCACTAGACGATCAACCGCTGGGTTATCCGCTTCTTACCATTGCTGGAAAAGGTGTTTCACCAAGACAAACGTGCAGCGGACAATGACAGCAACACGTGTCGCGTACCGATGTTGCGTATCTTATCGGCAAAATTGAGCCTGGCCTACTGCGTGAAGAAAGAGTGATCGCCCCTGCAATGTGGTGCAGAACCCGCAGCCGCGTCGTGCAGCACCTGCTGAGGAATAGAAGAAAATCCGTGCGTTAGTGGGCGTGAGGAGAGCGGGTGATTGCTTGACTTAACCCGTTATCAAACGGGGGGCAAGTCTTATCGGGCGCTTGCGGCAATGGCAAGATGCAATGGTGTGACACGTTGCCGCACCATTGCCAGTGTTATTACCGATGTTTCATCACTAAGCGTAACTGTCGCATTAGACGCATTATTACAAGCCAGTATCGAGTTTTAAGATATTGGCTAATTGAACCCACTCGGAGGGCGTGAGCAGATTAATATTCCGGTCCAGCAAGCGGATCGTAGGATCATCGAAGTGAGCGTTCGAGGAATCCCTCCCGGTGACATTAGCCAGCATCACGCGTAGCACGGTGTTGCCAGGTGTGTCAGCCCCGAATGGCAAGAAAGCAGCTGCAAAGTATGGCCGAGTGACAGAAGACCCTGGATACACATTGTCTGTGCTCGACGTCAGAATGCGGATTCTTCCTTCCGCATCGCGGCTGTTAATCAAGGCCATGAGCTTGGTGTTGAGGCGCCGAGCCAGTTCGGTTTGAGAGCGCGCAATCGTGCCATCTTCGAGGACTAGTTTGCCGTAGATCAGGCACTCGATGGTGTTGGCAACCAGTTCTTCTTTATTAGATCCCACATTGTCGGGATGAAGCACCTCATGCGCCATCACTTCAGCAAGCAACTTAGGGTTTTCGTACTGGTATCGCTCGTTGATAACGATTGTTTGCTTTGTATCGCCAGTCACAAGTTGCGACACACCAATAGCGTTGCTACGACTAAGGTCACCAAAGATCACTCTGGCGAAATCCCCATTGCGAATGGACTGAATCGCGACTTCAGCAGCGGTGCCTTTCAGTAAGGCTAGCGCAACCCTGAGGCGCGGATCGGAAACATAGCTTTTAATCACCGGGTCGTCAAAGACAGCGACGCCTTCGCGCGTGCGTGGGTCATTGGTCCCAAAGCGTAATGCCAATGCCGTTGCCAGTTCCGCACGCAGTTGGTACTCGCTGGTCGGTTTCGGGGGGGCGGGCGGGGTGGGCGGCGTGTTATAGGTCTGCGGCGAGAACATGGTCGCGTCTTTGGGGGCAAAAGGGGGCCCTTGCAGGATTTGCAGCGCCAAGCGGTCGCTCACCGCTGTGGTACTCGCCAAGTCGGCATTCGTCGTGGTGGGCTGGTCAGCCGTTGGTGGTGCTGCCTGTGTGGCGCCCGAAGTGTCGGGCGTGGTGACGACCGTGGTTTCCGCTGCGGTGATCGCGGTTGACGTTTGTTCTGTCGCCGCAGTGGATGCCGGGTCAGAACCGCCGCACGCGGTGAGGAGACTGGTGAACGCTAAAGAAAGGAATACTGCAAATCGTTTATTCATGAACTTGCCCTTTATGACGTGGAAGGACTATGCAAATGGCAGTAGCGATCAGGCGCGGCACTTTTCCTTTGTCTTCTTTTCCCCTTCAGTTTCAGTGCGCAAGCGGAACGTAGCATGGGCTAGCAAATGCCCATTTGTGCAGTCACAAGCGCTGACTTGTCGAAATATGTGAAGAAGCTGAGCCATCCTGCGTTGCCAAACACCTGGCAGCGCGGCGCAAGGATGGCTTCCTGAATGCGTTGCGCGCACAGTCTTGCGGCACCGTGCTGTGGACAGCAGTGCGATTGGCCGGGCGCTTGTAAATTGCACCGTTGAATACAGAAGAGAGGGGAGCAGGGCGGGTTATTGTTTCAGCTTTTGAAGCAGCAACCTGGTTATTTTTGGTGGGAGCAGGTGTCGGAATGTAAAGCAGGCAAATCACTCAGCCATGCGCGGATCTTACGCGGATCTTATTCTCTTTTGCGGGAAGCAGAGATTTCTACCTTGGGCACGGTGGAGGTGTCCGCGCAAAAAAGCCCGCTGACGTCGTGGCAGCGGGCGAATCCAACTCCAGGGAGATTGGAGGAGACAAGACCAGTTTACTGCACTGCAGCATCGTTCGCTGCAGTATTTGCAAAATGTCACATCTGTTCAACAAGGGGGAGCTTCAGAATTCAGAATATAAAGCACGTTAGGGAATTCTAAGATATTGATCCGGCAAGACATTTTTTGTTTGTTAAGGCTAGGTCTGAAGGGGCAAAACGGGGGGCGCTATCCCATTGATTTAACTGATGCTGCAGTGCAGCTATCGTCCGATGTATTCTGAATTCTGAGACGCCCCCCAAAAGAGCACGCTCTACAATACTGCATATTGCAGTACAATTTACGCACATTCTACGCATGGAGGTTATTGTGACGAGGCTAACCGTAGACCTTTCGGACGAGATTGACAACAAGCTTACCGAAATTGCAAAACGAAACGGGATTACTAAAGCAGAAGCGATGAGACGCGCTTTCGCCCTGTTGGCGATTGCCGATCAGGAAAAGAGAAAAAAGGGGTTTTCTCTTGGAATTGTTAGAGAGAGGGAAGACCATACTTTAGAAGCCGTGGGCCGACTAGTGGGGGTGTAATGGCGGAAGGGAGCAGTGCTGGAGGCATCAAAGAAATCGACGTCGCAAACGTTTTTAGCGACCATTCCGGCGTTAAGATTGACGAGGGGGAGCGTCTCCGCTTTGCCCGACAAATCCTATTGGGGCTCGCCATTATTTGTGTAGGCGTTTTTGTAGGGTACTACCTCAACCCCGAGAACAAGGGAATTGTGCAAATCTTCGAGCTAATTAAGATTGGCGCTCTGCCCCTCTTCACCCTCGTAATTTCATTCTACTTCCCCAATAACTCAACAAAGTAGCTGAGACGGGAGCGCTCGGCGCTTCAGCACTGGAGCGGCATCAGCAGTGCTGCTTTTTTTTCCTGTGCTGTGCATGATAAGGCGTATTATCATTGCCAGTAAAAAACATGGTTATTTACAACAGTTTCCCGAGCCCAGTGTCCCAATCCGTTTATAATCAAGCAGTTACTCCACGCTGCATTTGTCTAACCCCTTGTTAGACAATTTCATTCACGCTGCTGTTTTTACGACCCTGTTGCGATGCCCGACCTCGATCCCTTTTTACCTGCCGATTACGCCGATTGGCTCGCCAGTCTCAAACAGCGCATCACCCCCGCGCAGCAGCGTGCCGCTATTGCTGTCAACAAAGAACTGGTGCTGCTGTACTGGCAAATCGGCCAGCAAATCTTGACCCGTCAAGCGCAACAAGGGTGGGGTGCCAAGGTCATCGATCAGTTATCGAACGACTTGATCGCCGCGTTCCCTACGATGAAGGGCTTCTCGCCGCGTCACTTGAAATACATGCGCGCGTTCGCCCAAGCGTGGCCAGATATCGACTTTGTGCAAGCGGTGCTTGCACAATTGCCGTGGTACCACCAAATTACGTTACTCGGGGGTAGTGGCACATTTCTGCAAAAAGTAACGGTAGGAGAAGCCTGAAAAATCA
>CBHCMF010000192.1:0-8281 GCA_965974465.1 uncultured Noviherbaspirillum sp. | reverse complement strand
TGATGTCGTTTTGCACGCCGATGAAATGGGTGACCTTGCCCGCTTTGTCGCGTACTGGCGCCAAAAACAATTCATTCCAAAACAGGCTGCCGTCCTTACGGTAGTTGCGGATGATGGCATAGCCTTCGCACTGCTCACGCACGGCAGCGCGGATGCTTTCGAGACCAGGTTGATCGTTGTCCTGTCCTTGCAAAAAGCGGCAATTGCGCCCGATTACCTCATCACGCGAATAGCCGGTGATTCTTTCAAAGGCCGGGTTGACGTATTCGATCGGATTGTCCTCCTTGGCGCAATCGGTGATGACGATAGCGTTGACGCTGGCCTCGATGGCGCGGTTGCGCAGCACCAGGATTTCCTCGGACTTTCGGCGTTCGGTAATGTCTTCGTTGACCACGATCGCTCCAGCGATCTGCTGGGTGGGGGAGAGTAGGGGCACGACGGAGTTGAGGATGGTCTTGCGGGTACCGTCGCATTCGATGTCGATCATTTCGTTGAGCGAGATTTCGCCGTGCTTGAGCGCGCGCGCCAGGGCGCATTTTTCCGGGTCGACGCGTTCGCCGGTATCAGCGTATCGGCCCTGATATCGGTTGTATTGTTCGAGGCCGGTGTAAAAGGCGCCTCCCCAGATCGTCTGCCCTGCAGGGTTGCCCAGAACGATATGGCCTTGTTTGTCGGCCACCCAGACGCCCACCGGCAGGGTGTCGAGTATCTTTCGCAGCATGGTCTCGTTTTGCCGGATGGTCTCTTCGGCCCGCATGCGCACGGCGATTTCCTGGGTCAACGCCGCGGTGCGTTGCTGGACCAGGGTTTCCAGATGTTGATGCAAACGGGCGCGTTCCAATGCAATGGCGACCTGATGGCCGATGCCGAACAGGGTTTTCAGCTCTTCCTCGCTGAATTCTTCCTCGCCGACCAGATTCATAATGCCCAAGGTCCGTTCACCAAGCCAAAGGGGAATGCTCGCATGGGACGATGGAAGACCGGTCAGCGTGGCTACTTTTTTCAGGCGTTCGCATTCGCGGATGTTGGCGGCGTGGTCGAGTTCGCCGGACAGTAGCTGGCGGCGGCATTGGCAGTCTCCCGTGCCGCCGATGCATTTTTCGATCGAGACGGGCAAGCCGTAGCTCGCCAGGATCTGGAAATCCGGATCGCCATTCTTGATCTCGATCCATCCGGCCTGCACACCCGGTAGTTCCAGCACGCGCTGTAATACCTTGTTGCCCACTTCGGATTCGGTGCGGGCGGCGTTGAGATCGACGGCGACATGGTAAAGACCATTGAGCGATTGATTGGAGTGGGCAAGTTCTTTCTGCCGGATCTGCAATTCTTCATTCATGCGCATGGCTTCTTCGTAGATCGAGATCAGGAGATCGACCATTTGCTGCCGTTTCGCCGTAATGAAATAGCGTTGGCCGCCCCGATAGATTTCCGCGCCCATTGGCATTTTCTGAGTTTTGCGCAGCTCGCGGCTGGTAAGAATATAGTGGATACGCGAAAGCAGGTAGTCTTCGTCAAAGGGCTTGCGGATGAAATTGTCGGCGCCGCATTGCAAGCTTTTCATGACATCGTGCGCGCTGGACAGCTGCGTCAGCAGAATGACATGAATGTCCTTGAGGGCTTCGTCGGATTTGATGGCTTCGCATAGTTCATAGCCATTCATGACCGGCATGATGATGTCGCTGATGACGATATCCGGCATTTGGCTGCGAATGGTTTTGAGTCCTTCCTGGCCGTTGTTGGCGACCGTGACCTGAAAGCCACATTCTTCAAGAAAATAGTGAAGTTGTTCCGCCTGGGTCAGACTATCTTCGACTACCAGAATGCGGATATTGCTGACTTGAGGGTTGCTGACTTGAGGGGCATTCATGGGCATGTTCCTTTTGTGTCATTCACCTGATGGGGATGGGTGACGACCTCCCGGAGTGTGGCGGCGATCTGCTCTGGCGGTAGGACGTAGGTGGCCGCCTGAAGCTTGATGGCTTCTCCCGGCATGCCGAACACGGTGCTGGTCAGTTCGTTTTGGGCGATGGTCACCGCACCTTTTTCCCGCATCAGCCGCAGTTCCGCCGCGCCGTCGCTTCCCATGCCGGTCAAGAGCACGCCAATGGCTTCGTTGCGAAAGACTTCCGCCACCGCGCGAAACAAGTAAGAGACGGAAGGGCGATGGCCATTCCAGGCCGGGTCCTGGGACAAGACGATTTTGCCGCCTGGCCCGATTCCCATCTGGCAACCGCCGGGAGCGACATAGACCCGTGCTGCCTGCACGGCTTCGCCATTGTCGGCAAGCCTGACGTCGAGGCAGGCAGTATGGCGTAGCCATTCCACGAAGCCGGGGATGAATTCGGGCACCATGTGTTGCACAATCATCACCGGTGCCGGGAACTCGGGTGGCAATTCGTTCAAGAGTGTGCGGATCACCAGCGGCCCGCCGGTCGAGGCACCGATGGCGATCAGCTTGATGCTTTCCGCCGCCGGTTTGACGGCAATCGCCGGTACCATTTCGCGTGCCGGCTCCAGCTTTCTGGTGGCTGGCCAGCGCCGAACCACCTTGACCTCCGCCATCAGCTTGACGGTTTTGACGAGTTCTCTGGCTGCCGCTTCACAGTCGGCGTGGCCGATGCCGCTTGGCCGCGGCTGAAATGCCAGGGCACCCGCTTCCAGCGCGCGGAAAGTGGTGGCGACTTCATCGGCCTGCATGGCACCGCTGATGACCACGATCGGTACCGGATGGGTTTCCATGATTCGGCGCGTGGCCTCGAATCCGTCCATGTGCGGCATGTGGATGTCCATGGTCACGACATCAGGATGCAGGCGTGGTACAGCCTGGCAGGCTTCGATCCCATTGCTGGCTGTCCCGACCACTTGCAGCTCAGGATCGGCGCTCAGGATGTAGGTCAGATAATCCCGCACAACGGGAGAGTCTTCGACGATCAGTATCTTGATCATGGCCGCTCAAACCAGACCGCTCATCACTTCGATCAGCTTGCTCTGGTCGAAGTTGCTTTTCACAATGTAGGCATTCGCACCGACATCGATACCGCGCTCTCGGTCCTCGCGCGATTCGAGTCCCGTCACCAACACCACGGGCAACTCGGCCAGATTATTGTCGGCGCGGATGCGGGCGGTCAGATCGAAGCCGTTCATGCGTGGCATGTCGACATCGGACACCACGAGATCGCAAGGTGCGATTTTCAGCGTAGTCAGCGCATCGACCCCGTCAACGGCAGTCCTGACGGTCCAGCCGTTCGCTTCCAGTATGTTTTTGAGCAGCATGCGGGTGGTGATCGAATCCTCCACCACCAGGACGGACCGGCGTTCCCTGGAGGTGATCTGTGCGGCAGCAGGCGCCGGACCGGTCTTGCTGGCCGATTGCATCAAATCGGCCACATTCAGAACCGGGGTCAGATGGCCGTCGCCAAGCATGGTTGCGCCGGCAATATTCGCCACCCTTGCCAGCTGCGAACCGAGGCTTTTGACCAAGAATTCCTGCTCGGATACGATGCGGTCGACGGCAAATCCGATCCGGATATCCGCATAGCGCAGCAAGACGACAGATAGGAGATCGCTTTGCTCGGCGGCGGACGGCTTGCGCGCCAGCTTGAGCACATCGTCCAAGCGAACTAGCGCGACCGCTTTTTTGTCAAGCTCGATGGTTTCGCGGTTTTCGACGGTCTTGATGTGCTCGCGCTTGATCCGAAGCACCCGTTCGACATGAAAGGAAGGGCAGATAAATGAGCGATCCCCCGTTTCGACCAGCACGCCCCGGAAAGTCGCCAGCGCAAGTGGCAGCAGGACGCGTAAGGTGGTCCCTGCGTTGCGCCGGGTTTCGACGCTGATCTGGCCGCCCAGCTTTTCGGCTTTCTCGCGCAAAATAGCGAGCCCTAGTCCCCGTCCCGAGATGTCGGTGATGATGGGACTCGTCGTCAGGCCAGATTCGAAGATGAACGCCATCGCGGCTTGTTCATCCAGCGCTTGCGCGTCTTCGGGCGCAAGCAGACCGTGCTTGACTACAGCGGCTTTCACCTTGTCAATGTCGATGCCGGCACCGTCATCGGCGACGAGAATTTCCACTTTGCTACCGCCTTTCGGTGAGATCGCGATGCTGATGCGGCCGACGGCTTGCTTGTTAGCTTGAGCGCGCACTTGCGGCGCTTCGATGCCATGGTCGATGCAATTGCGGATGGCATGGATCAGCGGATCTTTCATCTCCTCCAGGATGCGTCGATCGACTTCGATATCGGCACCGTGAATGACAAGCTCAGCCTGTTTGTCTTGGTCGCGCGCCAAGGTGTGCACCAGCAGGGGAAACAGGTCGAGGAGGGAGGAAAACGACTGCATTGCAGCCTTCTTGGTCTCGTCAAGCAGATGATCGACCATGTGCGACAGCACATGCTGGTGGCTGGCGGCAGTGTGCGTAAGCTGGTTTAGATGGTTGTCGAATTCTGAAAAAAAGCTTCGCTGTTCGTCTGCAAGTCCTCCCGCATCATTATCATTAGCGGAAAGGTGCGCCGGCCGTGTCGAATGCAGGCGGCCCGATTTCTTTTTCCACATCCGCATGGCATTCTGAACTATTCGCAGGTCAGCGGCCAGCTGCGCGGCGGCAAGTTTGGCGAACACGAGTTCTTCGGCTTGCAAGAGAATGGCATCCAGCTTACTGGTAGCGATGCGGATCGTATCGTTAACGGCCGGCCTTTCGGCAGACAGGGCGATTTTTCCCTGTTCCGGTGCTGCGGGTGCTGGCGTTTCCAGCGGGGCTGCGGGTACGGGCCGATCGCTCTTCTTCAAAGCGCTTTCCAGATGCCGTACCAGTCCACGCGGTCGCGCTTCATCGCTTTGGCCGAAGTCGGCAGCGGAATAAAGCTTTTCCAGTCCACTGACCGCGCGATTCAGCGCATCCAGTAAGGAAGGAGAAATGGCAGCTTCCCCGCGCTTTAGGGCAGCCAGTACGCTTTCCATGGACTGGCACGTGGTTTCGATCGATGAAACGTTGACGGCGCGTGCCGCCCCCTTGAGACTGTGCGCTTCGCGGAAAACAGTTTCGACGATTGCCTGGCGTTTTTCCGGCGCATCGGCTTTTTCCAGCTCAAGAAGGCCCGACGACATCGCCTTCAGATGCTCAGCCGCTTCAATCCGGAATGTCTCCAGCAACCGTTTCCGAAACGCTTCCTCTTTTTGTGACACCGACTTCTCCTCGGCATTCTCACACTAGTGGCCCGTCGCCCCCCGCTTTACGGTTTCTGCCAGACCGGCAGAAACCGTAAAGCGGGGGAGACGGATCACTAGATATCGTTCGACCACTATCATGACCTTTGCTCCGGCGAATTAATCGTCATGCTGTCCGCTTGACGATGCGGCGCGGCAAGTTCTGTGCGGCATGCATTTAAGGTGATTTCCGTCTGCACCACGATCAGGGGATATTCATTCACAGAAATCACCTAAGGCTTGAGTAAGTTCCTGTTCTTCTTCGAGGGACAGGAAACGGTCGAGATCGTGTATCAGGACCAAGCCGTCGGGGAGCCTGAGCACAGCATCGACGTACCGGATACCCGGCAGGATGGTTGAAGCATTTTCCATGTCGCTGGACGGGTAGTGATGGATGCTATTTACTTCATCGACAATCAAGCCGATGGCGCGGCTGGACGTGTGGGCGAGAATCAGTTGATCGTTCAGCTTGAGCTGCCATGGCGGCAAATGAAAGCGCTGGCGGATGTCGGCGACCGGAATAACCTGACCGCCGATATTGACGAGACCCAGGATGATTTCCGGAGCGTAGGGGATAGGCGTGATCTCGACGATGCGAACCACCCGCTCGACGGCAGACAGCTTGATGCCGTAACGTTGATCATCCAGCTTGAACACGACAATGGGCAAATCTTTCTCGTCCATTTCATTGAAACAGGCCGCCGCCAGTTATTGAAGTCCGGAATTCATTTGCTTGGTGGATCTAATTTCCTTCCGCGAAAATTAGATTGGTTAAAGACGCATACGTTCCAATCATGAATTCATTTACTGCGTCCCAATGGTACGCAGTAAATGACGCTTGCCAAGCTGTGGGCTTGTATAGCCATAAGTTTCACATTTTTGCTGGCCGTAGCGGACGCACTGCAGCATTGCACGTCGCTTCCAGTACGCGTACTGCTATAAGCCCTTTTCTGCCGTCACGCTATTCTTTCTTCAGAGCCTGAAATGGCTCATCACAGGCCCGTTCTCACACTTGATACCGTTCGACCAGTAGTTTGATTTTCTGGCCGAGTTCGTGCAAATTCTGGGCAGCGGTTTCCGTCTGGCGGGTGCTGCTCACATTCTGGGTGCTGGCTGTCTTGATGTTTTCCATGGCCAAGGCCACCTGATCCATGCCGGCCAACTGCTGCTGGCTGGACGCGGCAATCTGCACCGCCGCCTGAGATGCCTCGCTGACCGTTGCGCCCAGCAAGCGAATCGACTCGCCTGCTTCTTGCGACTGCCGCATCCCAACTTCCACCGTCTTGGTGCCTTGCTCGGTAGCGATGACGGCAGCACCAGTGGCTTTTTGGATATCGTTAAGGATTTGGCGCACTTGCACCGTGGCTTGCTTGGATTGCTCAGCCAGGCTCCTGATCTCTTGCGCCACCACGGTAAAGCCCTTGCCTTGCTCACCCGCCTTGGCTGCCTCGATGGAAGCATTCACGGCCAAGAGATTGGATTGTTCGGCCAGATCGTTGACCGTGGCGATGATTTCGCCGATGGCTTGGCTTTGCTCGCTTAAGGTGACAATGCTTTGCGCCACGGACGCCACTTGATCCTGCACGCGGTTCATGCCATCGATGGCGGCAGTCACAGCCTGGATGCCGCCTTGCGTCACTTCATTAGCTTTCTGGGCACTGTCGGCCACATGCTTGGCCTTTTGGCTGGAGAGCAGGCCGGCTTGTTTGACTTCTTCGACGGTGGCGGTGGTCTGGGAAATGGCAGTAGCAGTCTCCGCCACGCCGGAAGCAACCTGCGTAGTGGAGGTGAGGATTTCGCTGGCGGCAGCGGCCAGTACATTGACGCCTTCAGTGAGTTCGGCAGTGGTCGATTTGAGATTGTCGATCATGCGAGCAAAAGCGCGGCCGAACAAATCCTGTTCCGATAGAGGTTTCACCCCAACGCGCAAGTCACCAGCAGCGATCCGTTCAGCAGCATTCGCTGTTTCCTTTAGATATCCCGACATACGGTGGAAGGCTTGCGATAGCCGTCCGACTTCATCGGCTTGCTCGATGACATACGATGGCGTTGCAAGATTACCTGATGCAATTAGCGTCGCCGAATCGGCTATCCTTTTAAGCGGATTGGCAATGATCCGGTTTAAGACCGCAGTCAACATCATGCAAACAAGGACGGCGGCCAGGCTTATCGCAAAAAATATTTGAACCGCCTGTTCGGCTATGCGCTCGGACTGTTGCATCACCAACTCGACGTCCCGCAGAGCCTCCTGTTGCAAGGGTATGGCAATGTCGCGTATTTTCTCGAATCGTTCCAGCTGTGGCCCCCGAACGAGTTTCTTGGCCTCGTCTTGCTTGCCGGCGTGAATCAAAGGAATGACTTGGGTTTGCCGTACTTGTTTAAATTCGTTGTCAATTCGCTCCAATTCCTGAATTTTTTCAAGAAAACGTGGTTGGTTTTGGTAGAGCAAACGTAAGTTGTCGAACAGTTTGTCGATTATTTGCTCACGCTCCCTGATTTCGTTCTGCCTGCGTTCACGCTCTACCGGCGTGTCTGCCATCAGCATGTCAAGTTGTCTCGCCCGTATTGAATCCTGATATCGAATTACAGTGGTTAAGTCGAGCGCTTCAGTAAAATCTCTCGATAATTGCTTTTGGAATTCGTTAATCTGGGAAAGGCGGGTGTACGCCAATGCAATCACGCCTAACAACAGTAATAACACCAGCACAAATCCCATCAGCAATTTGTTCCGAATACTTAAGTCGCGTATCCATTTCATCATCTTTTCCTGTGGATTCATCGTTCCAGTTGAACGTTCACGACAAGCTTCTCGTCGCGCAAAATTTTCCCTGCGTCCAGCACGATCAAGCGCTCGCCGGTCACGCCTTTCAAATACAGGCCTCGAACATCGGTCAAGGTCGGCAGGCTTTCCTGCAACGTGGCAGTGAGCAGGTATCGCGTGCCGATGATGCGGTCCGTGAGCACCCCGAATTCCCTGGTGTCGTTGGCCAGGATCACGACCTTGTTAAGATCGGATAGCCCCTGGTCCGGCAAATCGAAAAATTTTCTGATATCGATAACGGAAACAACCCGCCCCCGC
>CBHCMF010000191.1:0-8311 GCA_965974465.1 uncultured Noviherbaspirillum sp. | reverse complement strand
GCTGACGGATAATCAGGCCGAATAGCTCGGGGTGAGGAAGCTGGTAGCCCTGTCATTGGCTATATCAAGCTATGCTTGTTGGCCAGGGTGACGTAATCACCATTCTTGAGCCCAGTCACAATGTGTCGCTACGCTGACAGCCGATCACCGTAGCGCATGCTTGCAGGCTTGCCTCTATGCGGTTTCACACCGTGACGGCATAGCCGTTGTTTGCCAGATTACGCGCTACAGACACCCCGGTAGGTCAGGGGCTGAGCACCGCGATGACTTCCGGATTCTGATTCATTTTCCCTCATTTACATGTTTGGCATGATGTCCATGCCGATCCGATTAACTGTTCCCGTTCGCCTTCTGCCAAGTTGGACTTTATATCCTGCACTGCGGCCAATATTGGCAACCAGGCGGTGCGTATGGTGCTGGCAGTTCCGCACCCGCTGCAAGTGTCAGTAGGCACTCCTTTTAGAAATAGAAATCCAGAATAAAATTTGATTTGGAACGAGTGTTCCAAATTGTGTATGATGTCAGAAATGCATAGCCAATTAGGTTCACTTTTTGCGTTTGGACGAGCTGTGGATTGAAAACCATGAGTCAGTCAAGTCGGCTACTGTTTCTGTGAAGGGAAACGACTGTACCGGCCATACACAGCTGATTGGTGGTGTCGAGATTCATTCGAATGAGACACGTCTCATAGGTCAGCGCGACTACTCGTACTGAGCCATCCGGTTACCTGCGCCAGCACGCCTTCTAACAGGGCGCGGCGCCGGTTATCCGAGTTCACTCACCTCAATAACAGGAAATCACATGAGTCAAAATAACAAGTTGGCAGACGTTTTTCTACTGCTGGCCATCCTGCTGCTGTCACTAAATCTTCGTCCAGCTATTGCCGCCATCGGTCCTCTGATCCAATCCATCAGCCAGTTTGCGCAGGTCAAATCGGTAGGAATCAGCCTGCTGACTACTATCCCGGTACTGATGATGGGAGTGGGGGCCATTTACGCCGCGATCATCCGTCAGGTGCTGGGTGAGCGCGGCGGGATTGCCATTGGCGGAGCGATCATTGCCTTCGCTTGCCTGATTCGATTGTGGGCGGATAACCGCTATGGCCTATTTGCCAGCGCTGGGTTGGTCGGGCTGGGTATCGCCGTTATCCAAGCGCTGCTACCCGGCTTCATCAAGCGCAATTTCGGCACAGCTACCAGCAGCGTAATCGCACTGTACTCGACGGGCATTGTGGCAGGTGCCGCCATCGGTTCCGGTACAGCCTCGTGGCTGGAAGACCGCATAGGCTGGTTGAGTACACTGGCAGGCTGGTCGTTGCCAGCCATTGCCGCCACCGTGATCTGGTTGTTGGCTTCGCGCAGTGGTCAGTACGAGGGGCGCAGCATGGTGCGAGCAGGCAAACGCAGAGTACCGTTCTGGTACATCGGCCGTTGCTGGTCGCTGCTGTTGTTCTTCGGAATTGGTACCGGTGCTTTTATGCTGGCGATGGCATGGATCTCACCGTTCTATATCGGTCTAGGTCTATCCAAGGGCACTGCTGGGTTATTGTTGTCGGTATTAACCATTGTCGAGGCGCTGACGGCGCTATGGCTATCGATGGTGATTGGCCGTTTCCCGGATCGTCGCGGCCTGCTCGTTACCTCGCTGTTGTTGGTGGCTGCCGGTTTTCTGATACTGATCATGGCACCGTTGTGGGCTCCCTATTTTGCTGTTTCACTGCTGGGCGTCGGCATCGGCATCCTGTTTCCGCTGTCCATCATCGTGGCAATGGATCACTTGAAAGACCCCACGCTGGCCGGCAACTTCACCGCTTTCGTGCAGGGAGGCGGCTTCCTTATCGCCAGTCTGGTGCCGTTCACTGCCGGTAGCCTGCGCGATGTGTTCAACGACTTGTCCTACATTTGGCTGCTGATGACTATCGCTAGCCTAGCCATGTTATTGCTAGCGGTCCGCTTTTCACCGGCCAGTTACCGGCATTTTCAGAATGATCTTGCCCAGCTGCAGGAGGGGGAGTTGAAATTGGCCAGATAACCAAGCTGTTATAGAAATTTAAGGTGATA
This sequence comes from uncultured Noviherbaspirillum sp., assembly GCA_965974465.1. Taxonomy (GTDB): domain Bacteria; phylum Pseudomonadota; class Gammaproteobacteria; order Burkholderiales; family Burkholderiaceae_D; genus Noviherbaspirillum. The sequence continues at coordinate 6,251 of CBHCMF010000191.1, read as the reverse complement.
GTCAGCCTTGTCGCTGCCTTACAGGTGTAGCTGGCCGGGCTGTCTCCTTTTTACAGAAAATATTAACTGAGAGGGTGTTCGAACTTTGTGTATATGAGCTTTTTGAATAACGTGATCGAACAGGATCATCGCAATGCCAAGTGACGTTTGCCGTCCAAGAAGCAGCATTGGCTGCATGAATTAAAAAGCATCGCAAAGCGATCTTTCGGGCTTTTCCAAAATTTGCACCAGAATCCTTTCACCCATCTCCAGTGAGTACACTGTTGTTTCTTTGCAAAAGTGTTTGCTATGAAATTGCCCTTGAAGGGAAAGATAGGTTGGCCTATGGCAAGGAAATATATAGCGGTATTCAGTCCCTAGAATTGGATCGGCGGACGACTCCAGAACAACTGCCCTGTACATCGAAAGGGTAGTGACAAAGCTGATATAGAAGGGCATCTGAGCATTCTTCCCCGCATTACAGCCGTTTTGCCCCTTGTGCTTCGGTACCGTACGGCCATTTCTGCGCCCAGAACCATCGCCACACGTTTCAAATAAAGGGCCAATCTCAAGTCAGCAATGATCCTCTTTGCGCGATAGAACGCTTCTCCATTCCATGCGATTTGCACGCCCTAAGGATTTGCCTACACGCTGTGTTAGTGATTCCTACTTGAAAATAAAGTTTTCCCATGGCAATCTTTAATCATGGTAATTTTGATGTCGTTAAGAAACTTTGTATCGACATGATATCTCTGGAGATGCTGTGGGTAGCGCCTGCTTCAGCAGGATCTGTTGAAAGCCAACATGATGCTTGATGCTTTACACCATGAACCAACACACTAAACTCTCCGGTTCGCCTCATTCCTTACACGTGTTGCTGGTGGATGACGACGATTTCATGCTGGAATCGATTGGAGACATGCTGCACGACCTTGGCGTGGCAAATATCACTACGGCAAAGGATGGCAAACAAGGGTTTGCAGCGTTTGAGGGCGCTCGCCTTGCGCCCGATATCATCATCTGTGACCTCAACATGCCGAACACCGACGGCTTCCAGATGATGGAGCTCCTTGCGAAGAAAAGTCCTAATTGCGGGTTCATCCTGATGTCTGGCCTCGAACAGCGATTCGTCAATTCAGCGGCGCTGATGGGCCGGTTTCATCATTTGAATATCCTGGGTGCCTTGAGCAAGCCTATTGACAAGCGCATCCTGGGTGAATTGATTTCAAAGTGGCGTCAACCTGTGCCATAGGGCCATCCCCATTCGTGTACTGCCGGTCGGCGCATGAATGATACGTCGTACCGCGTAGAAGAGGGGTGGAGCTGCGGATTATTCAAGCTGCGAGGCACTAATCAATGAAGACACTTTCAAGCGACACGGCACCAAAGGTGCAGACCGGATGGGCGGGTCGTATTTTGTCTCGCTATTCGGTAGCTGCCGCCGCGACCACATTCGCTGCCTTGCCGCTCTTTCAGGGGGGCGGTTTGCTGGAATGGATGGCGTTGATTGGCGTCACTGTTTGTGCCGGCGGGTCGGCGTGGTGGCACGGTCGGAAGGTCGACGCCATGGCGCGCGACATGGAGGCGCCGCAGACGGCCCAGCGTTCCATGGACGAAATTTTTGTTCTTTTGTCTGGGGTGCTGCCGATCTGGCAGCGACATGTGCAGTCGGTTAAGAGCCAGACTGATACGGCCATCAACCAGTTGCTCGCCGGGTTTTCTTCTTTGGTGGAACAGTTCAATTTAGCAGGCTTTACCGGCGTGGACGAGAAGGCGGGCAAGCAGGTCACGATCAGCTTGCTGACCTTGTGCGAGCGCGAATTGGGGCCGGTGATCACTTGCCTCGAAAATGTGGTGGGCAGCAAAGCTGAGCTGCTCGATAACGTCCGAGCCCTCTCGGTTGCCACCGGAGAGTTGAAGGAGTTAGCCGGCGAAGTCAGGGTAATTGCCGCACAAACCAATCTGCTGGCGATCAACGCCTCGATCGAGGCTGCGCGTGCGGGACAGGCAGGCCGCGGCTTTGCCGTTATCGCTGGCGAAGTCCGCAAACTGTCTCAATCTTCAGCCGATATCGGTGCCCGTATCACGCAACGGATGGCCGAAATTTCCAAAACCATGAGTCTTACACTGCAGGTTGCTTCCAAGGCCGCTGACCAGGATCGGGTCGCCATTGGTGCCGCCAGCAATGTCGTCGAAGACGTCCTCGGTCATGTGCGTGAACTGGCGCGCTCGTCCGACCACATGCGCGCTCAAGGAAACAATATTCGCCATGATGTCGAAGGCCTGCTGATTGCGCTGCAGTTCCAGGACCGAATTCGTCAGATTCTGGAGGTGGTGGAGGCCGACATGGCACGTCTAGGGCGGACCGTGGGCGAGGAAAAAGATGAAACGCTGCCAACACTTGAGTCATGGCTGAAAGAGTTGGAACAGCACTACACGATGGACGATGAGCGTCACGCCCACCAGAGTACGGGAGGAGGGGCGAGTGCTTCCGGTGCAAGTGAGGACGTGACATTTTTTTAACGCCGCATATCGAGGGAATACATGGCAAAAACCATCATGATCGTGGACGATTCCGCTTCGTTCCGGCAGGTTGTCGGCATTGCGCTGAAAGGCGCAGGCTATGAGGTGATCGAGGGCAGTGACGGTAAGGACGCACTCGGCAAGCTCAAGGGTCAAAAGATCCATCTCATCATCAGCGACGTCAACATGCCGAATATGGATGGCATCAGCTTTGTCAAGGAAGTTAAGCAGAATTCAGTCTACCGCTTTACACCCATCATCATGCTCACGACGGAATCCCAGGATGAGAAGAAGCGGGAGGGCCAAGCGGCAGGCGCCAAGGCCTGGCTGGTCAAACCGTTCAAGCCGGATTTGCTTCTTAGTGCGGTGCAAAAACTGGTCTTGCCCTGACCCTCCTAGCGCAGCCAGCCCTTCAACCGGAAAGAGAACCTATGACGACAACAGAGAAGTGCGATGCAGATTTGTCAGTGTTGTGTATCGAAGGTGAAATGACCATATACAGGGCGGAGGAATTGAAGCAGACACTGCTTGCGGCTGTGGCGCGCTTACCTGTGCTGGAAGTGAATCTGAGCGCTGTTACCGAGTTAGATACAGCAGGGGTGCAACTACTTATTCTGGCGAAGGAATTGGCGAAATCCAAGAACAAGGAAATGCGTCTGGTGGCGCACAGCCCGGCAGTGGTCGAGGTGTTCGAGTTACTTAATCTGGGGCTTTACTTTGACGATCCGCTCGTGATTTCTCCCCACCACTCCTATAGCGCTGATCGTGGGGGACACTTCTCTGGCGAGGCATTCAAATGAATCTTGACGCTGCGCTGCAGACTTTCGTTGTTGAAAGCCGTGAACTACTGGAGGACATGGAGAGCGCGTTGCTTTCTGCCGATGATAGGGATGAGACGGGTGAGATGGTGAATGCGGTGTTTCGGGCCGCACATACGATCAAGGGTTCTGCAGGCTTGTTCGGTCTCGATCACATCGTCGCGTTCACGCATGTGGTGGAAAGCGTGCTGGATGAAGTGCGCGGCGGTAAGGTCACGATGAGCGATGAATTGATCGCCTTGTTCCTCTCTAGCTGTGATCATATTGGTGTGCTGATCGATGCGGTGGATGCCGGCTCGTGCGAAACAGATGAGGCGACGTCGCAGCGTGGCGAACCACTGCTCACCCAATTGCGCGAATATCTCAATACCTCCAATTTTCCCGAAAAAAGGCAGATTCCCATTGTCGCACAGGAAGTTGACGGCCTTGAGCGGATTGAGGGCGCAGTGAGCGATGGTGACAACTGGCATATCTCCCTGCGCTTCGGCCGTGATGTGCTGCGTAACGGGATGGACCCGCTGTCGTTCATTCGCTATCTTGGCCGAATCGGCACCATCGTTGGTATTGCGACCTTGGCCGACGCCATGCCCGACGCCGATGAGATGGATCCGGAATCGTGCTACTTGGGCTTCGAAATTGCCTTTAAGACCAACGCTGACAAGGCAACCATCGAGAGCGCATTTGAATTCGTGCGGGACGATTGCGACATTCGTATCTTGCCGCCGCACAGCCGGGTCTCTGAATACATCAAACTGATTGAGGATTTACCCGAGGAGCCGGTGCGGCTGGGCGAGATACTCGTCCGCTGTGGCAGCGTGACCGAGCAGGAACTGGAGGCAGCGCTGAGCGCACAGTCCCTCGCGGCGCAAAATGATTCCTCCTCGTCCCAGCCGATTGGGGCGATACTGGTTGAGCAAGGTGCAGTACCACGGCCAGTAGTCGAGGCAGCACTGGCGAAGCAAGAGCAAGTGAAGGAACTGAAGGCCCAGGAAAGCCGTTCGGTTCGTGTCGATGCCGACAAACTCGATCATCTGATTAATTTGATTGGAGAGCTGATCATTGCCGGTGCAAGCGCTAACCTGATTGCACGCCGTGCCCACAATAGTGATTTGCAGGAAAGTACGTCGATTCTCTCCAATCTGGTCGAGCAGGTGCGAGATAGCGCGCTGCAGCTGCGTATGGTCAAGATTGGCGCGACCTTCAACCGCTTCCAGCGCGTCGTGCACGATGTCTCCAGGGAGATCGGCAAGGACATCGGCCTGATTGTCAGCGGCGGCGACACGGAACTTGACAAGACCGTGGTGGAAAAGATCGGCGACCCTCTCACCCATCTCGTCAGAAATGCGATTGACCACGGCATCGAACCGGCTGAGGTGCGTATTGCCTGTGGTAAGCCGGTCAAGGGAACGGTCAAGCTAAACGCCTATCATGACTCTGGCTGCATTGTGATCGAAGTCAGCGATGATGGGGGCGGCCTCAAGCGCGACAAGATTTTGGCTAAGGCTATCGAGCGCGGGTTGGTTGAGCAGGGGCGGGAACTTTCCGATAAAGAGATATACAACCTGATTTTCGAGCCGGGCTTTTCCACTGCTGAGCAGATCACCAACTTGTCGGGCCGCGGTGTCGGCATGGATGTTGTCAAACGCAACATCACGGCGTTGCGTGGCAGCGTTGACGTCGAAAGCAAGGAGGGCGTTGGCACGACAGTCTCCGTGCGTTTGCCGCTCACATTGGCGATTATCGACGGCTTTTTGGTTGCCGTCGGAAAGTCGATGTTCGTCATTCCGCTGGACATGATCGAGGAATGCGTGGCGTTCTCCGCCGAACCAGGACACAACTATACCAATCTGCGTGGGCAAGTATTGCCCTTCATCCGGCTACGTGAACTGTTCGACATGGAAGGCACCGCTGCACGGCGCGAGAACATCGTGGTGGTCAAGTATGCCGGGAAAAGATCCGGTCTGGTGGTCGACACCTTGCTCGGCGAATTCCAGACGGTGATCAAGCCGCTCAACAAAATGTTCAGTCAAGTCAAATGCATCAGTGGGTCAACCATTCTCGGCAGCGGCGAAGTTGCGCTGATTCTCGATATGGCTGCGTTGTTTAATCAAATCGAGGCTCAGGAGGGACAGCAACAGGTTGCATGAATACGCGCTGATCAATCGGATGAGGTAATTTCAAGACGCAGAACATGAGGGTTGTATCTGCGATATCCAGGAAAAATTAAAGGGGCCATTATGTTCGCAAATATGAAAATCGGAACGCGTCTAGGTATTAGCTTTGCCATGGTGGTGTTATTGATGGCCGCCATCAGTTTTATTGGCATTACACGGCTTGGCAACTTGAACACCTCCCTCATTGACATCGTTGATGACAAGTGGCCGAAGGCCCAGTTAGCCAACAGTGTCACCGCCGGCACGAATGAGATCGCCATTGCAATGCGTAACTTGCTGCTCAGCACCGACAAGAGCGAAGAGCGCCAAGAAATCGAGAAAATCATGGCGGCGCGCAAAATGATTGCGGAGAAGATGGAACGTCTGAAGGAAGTTCTGACCCTGCCGCGAGGGAAAGAACTACTGCAAAAAATTCAGGAAGAACGCAGCAAATTCATTGTCGGACAAGACAAGTTAATCAAGATGGTCGAGGAGGGAAAAGAAGAAGAGGCAAAAGTCTTCCTGTCGCAAGAGCTGCGACCGATATTGCGTGCATACCAGGCTAACGTCGCAGAACTGGTGAAATTCCAGGGAGAGATGATGGACGAATCAGGCGAGGCGGCTCACCAAGTGTTTGTTGAAGCACGAAAACTCATGATTATGTTGAGCGTCATTGCCGTGGTCCTGGCTGCCACTGCTGCGTTTTGGGTAACCCGCGGCATTACGGTGCCATTGAGAACAGCGGTGGATGCAGCCGATCAGCTGGCGCAAGGGAATT
>CBHCMF010000190.1:0-8390 GCA_965974465.1 uncultured Noviherbaspirillum sp. | reverse complement strand
GGGCTTTTTTTCGCAGAACCAGCAGCGCCGCCGCTTCGGCCAACGCTTTCTCCTTACGATGCAATTCCTTCTCTAATTGCCGGATGCGCTTCTTGTCTTCTTTGGACTGCTCGTGCTGGTTGCGCGCCTGTTCGCTCGCATTCGCATTGGCCGACTGGCATGCTTTGCGCCAAGCGGCAATCTGCTCCACGTACAGTCCTTTGCGCCGGCAATACTCGGCCAGCTCCGCTTCATTGAGCGCCGCGGTTTCCAACACCACCGCAAACTTGTCTTCCGAGGACCATCCCTCGGGATTCTTCCCATCTCCCGGCACCGGCATTCCTTGATTCTTCAATTGACGCCGCCAAGTATAGAGCGTCTGTTCAGTGATGCCCGTCTCCCTGGCCAGTTCCGATACCGCCTTGTTCTCCGGCGGCATCATCCGCCGCAACACCGCTTCTTTTCGTTCCGCTGAATATGCTTTCACTTCGCCTCTTTACCCACCCCCGATACGATTTACTTCATTCAGGTGACGCGACAACTATTCTGACACCGGGGGCCAAGGCGTTTCAAAAGTACCGCATCATGAACTCGCGCCGCACACATCAAGATATACCGCTCAAGTAAATCCGGCCACATACCAGAACGTCATCAGCATAACGGCTTCTGGTTGTATTGATTCTATTAGCACTCGCACATGCACCACATCATGAGCTTGTTCGCCTGTCAGAATCTGCGATACTGACAACCGTACCGTCCGTTGGCTTGATCTGTGCCGCGCCAGTACGGAAACACTTGCCTACCGCATGGCACGTTCACTTTCGCTACGCGCCAAACCGAACGCATAGAATCAACATCACGCTATACCACCACAGTCTCGAAAGAACGACTCAGCAATTTTTCGAGATCGGTTGCCGCAAGAGGGACGCTGATACAGGCCCCTTGTATCTCGTTGCATGCAGTGGTGCGCAGAAACACCAGTTGTTCCTGGTATTCGACACCTTCCGCCACCACCGACAGGTCTAGCGTATGCGCAAGGTTGATCATCGCTTTGGCAAGCTTCCACGGACTGACCTCATCCTCGTGATGTTGCTGAAGGAAAGAGCGGTCCAACTTGAGACTGTCAAGAGGGAAGCGACGCAGATAGGCGAGGGAGGAATAGCCGGTTCCAAAATCGTCCACCGACAGCCGCACCCCAAGCCCTTTCAAGTCCTTGAGCAGACTGACCGCTACCTCGGTGTCTTCCATCAATGCTGTCTCAGTGAGCTCCAACTCCAGCTGGATCGGAGGCAGGCCACTGGTGCACAGCGCGTACACGACAGAACTTAATATTCGCTTGTTGTGCAACTGACGGGCCGACAGGTTGACCGAGATCCGCAGCGGCGTGCCATACTGGAGGGACCACGCCTGTACCTGTGCGGTGGCACGCTGGAGCACCCAATCGGTGATGTCATCGATCAGGCCACTTTCCTCTGCCAAGGGGATAAAGACAGTAGGAGAAATCGCACCAAGCTGCGGATGCGTCCAACGCAGCAAGGCTTCCACACCGATGATCTTCTGTGACTTTAGATCCACGCGCGGCTGGTAGTGCACCACAAATTCATCCCGGGTCAATGCGTGGCGCAATGCCCCCTGCAGCAGCATGCGCGAGCGCGACGCCGCCCCCATTTCCTCTGTATAAAAACGATAGGTATTGCCGCCTGCCGCCTTGGCACGATACAGCGCGGTATCTGCGTTCTGCAGCAGCATTTCGCTGGTCTCACCGTCCTGCGGAAACATGCTGATGCCGATCGATGCCCCTGCCCTGACTTCATGTTCTTCAATGAGTACCGGCTGATCCAGCGCCACGCATAGTTTTTCTGCCAACCGGGCAGCGGAAGACGCGCCGTCGCAGCACTCCGCCAGCACCACAAATTCATCACCGCCCAAACGGGCCACTGTATCGTCGGCCCGAATGCATTGGAGCAGCCGTGCGGCGATCTCCTTTAACAGCATGTCTCCGGCCGCATGACCAAGAGAATCATTGACTTCTTTGAAGTTATCGAGATCGATGAAGAACACTGCCTGCGTAGGCCCCTTATGGTGCGCATCCAAGCGCTCCTTCAGACAGTGTTGTAGCCGGGCCCGGTTCGGCAATTCAGTCAGAATATCGCGGGTGGCAAGATGTTCCAGCGCCTGGGCAGTCCGAACTTCCTCCGTGACGTCTCGACTGACGCCACGGTAGCCGCAAAATTCACCGTTCTCACTAAACGGCTCACCAGAAATGCGAAGAAATCGTACCGTACCAGGTTCCGCCAGTGAATTCACTGGAATGATCACATCATGAAAGGAACGGCGCGCGGCAATACTCGCTGCGCAGGCAAGATAACCGGGGTCCTTGGTATCCGCCACATGCATATCGTAGGTTGTTCCCAGCAGCTGGCTTACTTTAGGGCCAAGTCTGGTGTATATGCCCTCAGAAACGAAATTAAATCGTATCTGCGCATCGGTTTCCCAGTACCAGTCGGAGGACAGCGTAGTCAGGCTGCGAAAGCGCTCTTCACGTCGCGCCAGCTCACGTTCAGACTGAAGTTGCGTAGTGATGTCGCGTGCGATTGCGACGATGCCTAGTCTGGCCCCGGTCTGTGGATCGCGAATAGTACGTGTATTCGCCCCCAGCCATACCCATGTGCCGTTCTTGTGTCGAAACCGGATATTCAACAAACCACGCCGATTTTTATCTGGAGGCGTCTTACTCGGTTTAAGATCGTCCGGATGAATATAGTCGAAAAGGGGTGTGCCGATCAGTTCATGCGGATCGTACCCAAGCGTATCTTTGTGGGAAGGCGACGCATAGACGTACATGTTGTTTGCGTCGCTATACGAAATCAGATCGCGCGCATTTTCGGTCAGCAGTTTGTGTTCAGCGGCGCTGCGGGCTAGGTTGGCGCGCGCCTCCTGACTCTCTGAAACGTCTACCAGCGTACCAGCATATCCTTGCAGAACGCCATCCGCGTCAAGGCGCGGTGCAGCCGTTTCCGCCACCCAGCGCGCACTGCCGTCACGGCGCACAATGCGATACGTCAGCTGATACTCCAAGCGCTTTTGACGTGCTTCGCGAAGTGCCTGCCCTACACGTTGCGCGTCGTCAGGGTGAATGAGCCTCCCCCAATGTTCGACATGCACGGCGCCCGGTGTGTCGATATCGGCTAAAGAAGCCGGATTGAGATAAGTGCAGCGGCCGGTCGTATCCGATTCCCAGACAATCATCGGCGCATTTTCGACCAGACGATATACCGCCTCCTGCGCCTCTTCTATAGGAGCAGGAACAGATGTTGCCTCAAGGAATATGTCAGTATCAGGCGGCAGCAGTGACGGTAGGAAACACTTGTCCATGGGCGCGTATGTTACCACTTTGTCCATGAATTCTCTCGGCACAAAGATGCTGCAACGCACCAAGACACAAGCACACCGACGTAGCCGCTGTTACGAAAAACTGATTTTTTTAGAGCGCCCTTCTCTGTTTCTCCACACTGGAACAACGACGATGGGCAATGTCATCAATGTGATCGAGCTCTATCAAAGCAATGGCGAAAACCCCGATCACTAATGCGAAAGTTAGGATCGTTAACAACAAAATGATGGCTGTAACCATGCCCTGTCCCCGTGGGTCGTTCAGCGTGATTGCTTATTAAAGCACCATGAAAAACAGGCAAATTTGCGCTCACTCAACAGTTGATTGTTTCTTGGCATTCACATAGGGGCCTCGCGCTTTTCTTACTCCTATGCACGTATAGAAAAAAACCGCGTTTTTTCTTTTGTGCGAAGCAACCAAAGCGCAAAGCCTTTGTCCTATCCCGTCTGGAAACGTTGCGCCAGAACAGCAGCTCTACACTGGTCGTATCGAACATCACTCTTTACAGGATGAACGAATGCCAAGATTCTCTAAGTTAGCCGAATTCTTTAACAACGCGTATGTCGGCGCGCTCTTAATGGTCTTGCTGGCATTTGCCAGCGTTGCAGCCGTTGTCTTCAAGCCCTTGGCCCTGCGCGAAGCCGCGCCGGTGGTCCGATCCCAGGATATTTCCGAAATCACTAAAATCGCTGCCAACAAACATCGCCTCGATTATCTGCTGGTGGCACAACCGCTGTCGGACTTTCCTCGCTACGTATTCAAATACAAAGACGCTCCGCAAGTCCATGTGGTCAAGGTACCTAGTACTTCCCACAGCAATCTCGAACGCGAGGTGTTATTAAAGAATGCCATCCCCTATGCGATCGCGAAGGCGGACTTTCTCGAAGCAAACAAGGAAATTCTGCAAGACGAAGAAGCGAAAAGCGATGCGATAACTGAAGTCGGCGGTTTTCTGGCACGCAATGCATTCGGCATTGTCCTGCTCATCGTTCTGTTCGTCGGATTGCGCAAGGGCCTTCCCAGCATGGGGGCAGGTGCGTCCCTGATCAAGCCGGAAAGCCTCAAAGGCAGCATGGATGATCTGATCGGCATGGAAGACATCAAGCAAGAGGTCGCGCATCTGGAAGAAATGATTCGCAACCGCGACCTTTACCGCTCACACAACATCGACAAGCCCTTCAACGTCATGTTGACCGGCCCGGCCGGTACGGGCAAAACCAAGCTGGCCGGTTATCTGGCGAAGAAGTTAAATATTCCGCTGATCCAGGCGTCCGGCTCTGGCTTAGAGTCAGGGCTGGTCGGTGGCGGTTCAAAGGCGCTTAATGCCCTCTACAAAAAGGCCTGCGCGCAGGAACGCTGCATCATCTTCCTCGACGAAGCGCAAAGTCTTTTCATGCCCCGTGGTCGTGGCGACAAGAAATGGGATGACGATACCGCCAACACACTGCTTAGTCTGCTCGATGGTATCAAGAGCGACCAGGGTGCCAATGTGATCTGGGTGGTCGCCTCCAACTTCAACGACGCAACGACACCAATGGACGAAGCCATGCTGCGCCGCTTTGCGGTGAAGATTAACTTCCGTTTGCCGAACAAGGCCGAGCGTCGCGAGTTGCTGAACGTCTTCCTCGCCAAGAAGAACGCGAATTGCATCGACTGGAACAAACTGAACCTCGACTATGTGGCGGATATCACCGCCAACCTAAGCCCTGCCCTATTGGAAACCGTAGTCGACCGTGCCAGCATGATCGCCATCCAGGAGAAGCGCCTGATCACCACCGATGTTCTGTTTCGCGCCTTCGAACGCGCCTCGATCGGCCTGACCGATCGCGCCACCACTGCCGGTCTGGACAAAAAGCGTGAGCGTGTTGCGTTGCACGAACTCGGCCATTTCTTCATGCAGATCGACCCCTATCTGCGCCAAGGCATGGACTGGGAAGAGATCAAGGCCAAGTCATCGTTGCTGAAGATCAGTACCGAATCGGTATCCAAGGTCGGCGCGCTCGGCTACGTGTTGTCATCTGCTGAAGATGTCTCGCTGCAGACGCTAGAAGAAATGGAACAAGAGGTAATTCAACTCTACGGCGGCGTAGCGGCCGAAGAAATGTTCTACGGTGCGCGCGGTATTTCGACCGGCAGCCAGAACGACATTCAAAAGATCACGGCCAAGCTGGACTTGATGGTGAATCAGTTGTCGATGTACTCGCGTTCCAAGGTCGACTACACCCAATTCAAGCGAGAAGGTTCGACCGAAGAAGCGATACGGCAGGTAGAGGCAAAAGCTGACGAACTGTACACACGCACGCTGGAAGCAATGCAGTCGTACAAGGGGCTCATGTGGCGGCTGAAAGACACCTTGCTCGAACGCTATGTGCTGTCGAAAGACGAAGTGTTTGCGTTGTTGGCCGAGATGACAGCCCCCCAGCCGAAAGTAGCTTAAGCGGCAAGGCGAAGAGAACGCATTTCATCAATAAGGAGCACCTTCCTATTTTGAAATAAATTCCAAACGCCCGTTCACACATCCAGAACAAGATCCGAAGTCGGTGCGGCGCAGCACAGCAAGGCGACATTCTTGGCAAGTGGCATCGCTGGTTCCAGCAGATGCTCTACGCCACCGGATCGAATCGGTGCCGCGCAAGCCTGACACACCCCACTGCGGCAAGCCGCATTGACACGGACGCCACTTGCATCGGCAAGCTCCAGCAACGAGCCGCAATCTGGTTTCCACAAGACGTCCTTTCCGCTCTTGGCGAACCGGATACGACGTGGCTCAGTTGAGGACGCAACACGTGGTGCCGTGTTTGTCAGTGATGGCGAGGTAAACACATCGGCATGCACGTAAGACGCGTCAACACCCGCATCCGCCAATGCGGCTCGCACCATGGTCAGGAACGGCAACGGGCCACAAAGAAAATAACTGGCACCAGGGCGCACCCATGCCTGCACATCGGCGGCCGTCATACGCTGACCAACAACGGCATGATTTGCCGGGGAATCCATCGTTGCCCCTTGCGTAAGATGCAGCTTGCCGATGGCCTGCGGCAATTGAGACAGGCATTCCCTCGCCTCCTCCCATAGCGCCAGATGCTGTTTACTTCGTGCGCTATGCAGTACGATCACCTCACCGCAATGACAGCGCGCCACGAGTTCGTGCAATATGGCAACAGTCGGTGTGATACCGATGCCGGCACTCAGCAGCACGACTGGAGACGCATGCAAGGACGGCAGACGCATTGCTCCAGAGGGGCCGGAAATGAGCAAACGATCCCCTTCCTTCACCGATGCATGCAACCAGTTCGAAAACACGCCTGCCGCTTCACGTTTGACGCTGATGCGCAGCGTGCCTGTCGGCGCCACGGCAGAGAGGGTGTAACAACGCCAGGATGACTCACCGCCATGAATCCGAATATGCTGCCCCGCGTGGACCTGTCCGTACAAGCACGTCAAGGGATCGTCGAGCCAGAAGCTCACGACGTGCTCGTCCTCATTCACACGTTTGCGCACAGTAGCATAGCGGGGCCACTGATCTACCGGCGGCGCAGTATCAACCTTTGCTCCCTCCATCACGGCGTGCAGTGCATCGCCGACCACGTCAATCTTGTTACCCGTCTGTACCGCTCCTGCCTTGACGACGCGCGCATACACACCGCAAAACACATGGCCGAATTTTCCGTGCAACAGCAAGGGAATATTGGCATCTACCTCGCCTGTTGCCGGATTGATCGACGTCGCCTTGCAGCGGTCGATCGGTCGAAGCACTTCCAACTCCGCCTCCCCGATGCGAAGGCGCTTGCCCACCCAGGAAAACTCCTCCCAGGCAGCCAACCCATCCACCAGAAAATTCCCGCGAAAACGCGCCGCATCGATCTCAACGCCAGCAGCATCAGACAAGGCCATGACCGTCGCCACATTAATAATTGAAATTGCTGCATCACGATGATCCCAATAGCCCAAGGCCGGCGCGGCATGAATCAGGCCACCGTCCGAAACCGCGAACCACTCCTGCAAGCATCGATTCGCATGCGCGACCTGTTCCGGCGCGTCAAATCGAACATTGAGTGTCTCGCCGGTCGGGTGGGTGATCGTGACCGTCTCCCCCTTCTCGGTGAACGCTACGCGATATTGCGGCAGACATGCATGTGTCGTCATGCGCACAAAGGACTGACAAGACGTCCAACCGCCGTCTTGGGCAACGGCTCCTTGCCCATTTCGGAGGGCAAAATAGCGGTCATAAGGCAACCCCCTGTCTTGTGTGAGCATCACATGCGACAAGCGTTGCGCACCAAACCCCTTGATGGGGAAACGGGCGATATCGACCAGCGTGCTCATTCCTTGTTCTCCTTCGACGATGCCGACATGATTCGCTCATAAATGTCGGGATCAGTAGCGCCTTCGGTATTAACGATCAGCACACGCGAGGTCTCTCCTAGGCCAACTATCTTCCGCAGATCGGCATCGGCAGCAACCTTGCACAGCCCTGCCAAGCCAGCGGCTCCACTCTCTCCGGCAACGATGGCCACATCTCCTCGCGCTCCAGCTGCGAGCGCGCGCATTGCAGTCACAGCCTGCTCGTCGCTCACCGTCATAAATGCATCGCCGGTGCGCGCTAGGATGCGCCAAGCAATCAATGAAGGCGCGTAGCATTCAAGCATTGCCATGACGGTCGGCGGCCCGGGTGGGACGCTGGATGCCTCACCCAGGGCATGGCTGGCAAAGAGACACGCGGCACGATTGGGTTCAACGATGATCGTCTTCGGCGCCTCTGCACCGAAACGCTGACGCATATAACCGGAAATCGCGGCAGCAAATCCGCCCACGCCGGCCTGTAGAAATAGATGGGTAGGTGGTTGGGGTAAGGCTTGCAGCATTTCTTCTGCAATCATGGTGTAGCCTTGCATGACCCAACCTGGTATCCGCTCATAGCCGGGCCAGGCGGTATCCGACACGACGGTCCAGCCTTCAGACGTGCTACGCTGCGCCGCTTCTGCGACGCTGTCATCATAGGTGCCTGCAACGGAAA
>CBHCMF010000189.1:0-8445 GCA_965974465.1 uncultured Noviherbaspirillum sp. | reverse complement strand
GACTTCGCCGGGCGCGCGTGCCAGCAGCCCGACCAGTGTATTTCTGGCCAGTTGCCGAAGTCGGAATGAAACCGCGATTGACCAACACCACGTGACCTTCTGTACTGCGTAGCGGTGTCAGCAACCAGTAGCCTGAGCCGAGAGCCGTTGATGCCTGGACTCTGGTGGTGAGTTCATAAAGGAAGGTGCCGCTTAAGCGCACATGACGATACTCGTCCGTCTCCGCGCTGACTTGTGGCCAACGCTCAGGAGTTGGAGCGGGCACAGGAGCAGCGTGTACCCGCTGCTCAACGCGTTCAATGAGAGCACGTTTCCATTGCAGGCGCTGGAGTTGCCAAGTCCCCAGCGTCACCAAACCTGCGAACGCCAGCACAACACATACGGCCAGCGTAACCAGGGTAGCGAGAGAGCGAGAGCGTGGCTCAGCTTCTTGCGGAGCCAGGCTGCTTCGCGAGCCACTGCCCTGCGCTCCCCGCTTTATCATGGCATTTCGTGCATCTGGTGTGTTGAATCATGCATCATGCCGGGCATCATGTTGTGATTCAAGTGGTACATCACCCAGATCGAGCCGGCCAGCATGATCACCACCAGCACAACGGTGAAGATCAGCGCTAGCATAGACCAGCCGCCTTCGGATTTTGTGTTCATGTGCAGGAAATAGATCATGTGAACGACAATCTGCACAGCAGCAAAGCCCAGGATGATCGCGGCAGTCGTACTGGACTTGTCGAACACCTTACCCATCACCAGCCAGAACGGAATGGCCGTCAGGATCACCGACAGGACGAAGCCTATGGTGTAACTTTTCAGACTGCCGTGGTCCGCGTGATCGTCGTGGCCATCATGGCCATGGTGGTCATGATTGTTGGCGTGATGCGCGCTCATGGCAAGACTCCCATCAGATAAACAAAAGTAAAGACACCGATCCAGATCACGTCGAGGAAGTGCCAGAACATGGACAAGCACATCAGACGGCGGCGGTTCTCAGGAATAAGCCCGTGGCGGTTAAGTTGGAACATCAGCGTCACGAGCCAGATGATACCGAAGGTCACGTGCAGACCGTGCGTTCCCACCAGCGAGAAGAATGACGTCAGGAAGGCGCTACGCTGAGGGCCTGCACCTTCATGGATCAAGTGGGCAAACTCGTACAGCTCCAGCGCAATGAATCCAGCGCCGAGCAAGCCGGTGATGCCCAGCCAGACCATGGTGCTCCCCAGACGCTTGCGCTGAGACTCTAACATGGCAAAGCCATAGGTGATTGATGACAGCAGCAGCAATGCCGTGTTCATTGCGACCAGCGGCAAGTCGAACAGTTCAGCCCCGGACGGGCCACCCGCATAGGCACGCCCCAATACCGCGTAAGCGACGAACAGGCATGCAAATACCAGACAGTCACTCATCAAGTAGAGCCAGAAACCGAGCAAGGTGCCGTTTTCGGGATGATGCTCGCGCACATAAAAGCGCGAGCTCGCGTCGGCGCGGAGCGCCTCGCTAGAAGTTGCAGTAATCTCAGACATGGCTTTCCAACAAGCGTGTGCGAGTATCCTCAGTGCGAACAACCTCATTCGCTGGGATGTAGTAATCGCGTTTGTAATTAAAGGTATGGATGATAATCGCCGCCATCATCACAGCGAAGCTGATGCCGGCAACCAGCCACATTTGCCAGATCAAGGCAAATCCAACGAGACCACTCAGCGCGGCGATCACAAAGCCGGCAGCGGTATTCTTTGGCATATGGATTGCGGTAAAGCCTTGTAGCGGACGGCTGTAGCCCTGTTTCTTCATGTCAAACCAGGCGTCACTATCATAGACACGCGGCGTGAACGCGAAGTTATAGTCTGGTGGCGGCGAAGACGTCGCCCATTCGAGCGTACGGCCATTCCATGGATCTCCGCTCACATCACGCAGCGCATGACGGCGCTTGAAGCTGACAAAGAACTGCATGAGCATCGAGCCAATGCCGAGTGCGATCAACACGGCGCCGAGCGCGGCGATCTGGAACCAGATCTGCAGCGACGGATCCTCAAAATGACTCATACGGCGGGTCACACCCATTAGGCCGAGCACGTACAGCGGCATGAAGGCGAGGTAGAAGCCGATCACCCAGAACCAGAATGAGCACTTGCCCCAGAATACATCAAGCTTGTAGCCGAAGGCTTTCGGGAACCAGTAGTTAATGCCGGCGAACAGACCGAACACCACACCGCCGATGATGACGTTATGGAAGTGGGCAATCAGGAACAAGCTGTTGTGCAGCACGAAGTCGGCAGGCGGTACCGCAAGCAGCACACCTGTCATGCCACCGATAACGAAGGTGATCATGAAAGCGATGGTCCACAACATCGGCAATTCGAAACGGATACGGCCGCGGTACATCGTGAACAACCAGTTGAAAATCTTCGCCCCAGTCGGGATCGAGATAATCATCGTTGTGATGCCGAAGAAAGAGTTGACGCTAGCGCCGGAACCCATCGTGAAGAAATGGTGCAGCCAGACCAGATAAGACAGGATCGTGATGACCACCGTCGCATACACCATCGAGGTGTAGCCGAACAGGCGTTTGCCGGAGAAAGTGGAAACCACTTCCGAGAAAATGCCAAACACAGGCAGAACCAGAATGTACACCTCAGGATGGCCCCAGATCCAGATCAGGTTGACGTACAACATGGAGTTGCCGCCCAGATCATTGGTGAAGAAGTTCATGCCAAACATACGGTCCAGCGACAGCATGGCGAGCACGGCAGTCAGTACCGGGAAGCTGGCCACGATCAGCACGTTGGTGCACAACGCCGTCCAGGTGAACACCGGCATCTTCATGATGGTCATGCCGGGCGCACGCATTTTCACGATGGTCGCGATCAGATTAACACCAGACAACAAGGTCCCTACCCCAGCAATCTGCAAAGACCAGATGTAGTAATCGACCCCTACATCCGGGCTCCCCAGAATGCCGGACAACGGCGGAAAGGCGAGCCAGCCGGTGCGGGCGAACTCCCCCACAAACAGGGATGCCATCACCAGCGCGGCACCGAAGGTAGTCATCCAGAAGCTGAAGTTGTTCAGGAACGGGAATGCCACGTCGCGCGCGCCGATCTGGAGTGGCACGACATAGTTCATCAGACCAGTAATCAGCGGCATGGCGACGAAGAAGATCATGATGACGCCGTGTGCCGTGAAGATCTGGTCATAGTGATCAGGCGGAAGAAATCCAGCCGAATCACCGAAGGCAATCGCTTGCTGGGCACGCATCATGAGCGCGTCGGCAAAGCCACGCAGTAGCATCACCAGGCCTAGGATCATGTACATGATCCCGATCTTCTTGTGATCGATGCTGGTAATCCAGTCGCGCCACAAGGGGCCCCACAGGCGGAAATAGGTCAGCCCAGCAAGAAGCGCCAAGCCGCCGAGGGCAACCATGATAAAGGTGCCGATCAAAATGGGTTCGTGAAGTGGAATCGCATCCCAGCCCAGCCGGCCGAAGATGAGTTTCGTCAGATCAGTTTGGTCTAACATGATTACTCTTGATTGAAATAGGAGGGCAAGGCGGAGACCTCGGTGCCGGTTTGGGCAACGCGGCACAGTGCTTCGTCTTTTTGCAAATTGTTACGCGCGATGGCTGCTTTAACGCGGTTGGCGTCATCAGTCATCATCTTGTCCATGCATACTGCACCGGGCGCTACGCAACGATTGACAACCGCGTGATACAGGTCGGGCGCAACGGTACCGTAACGGCGTACCGGTTCACGTTCGCTCGGTTGTTCCAGCGTCAGATATTCGTCACGGCTCAACGATCCGCCTGCCGCTTTCGTCTTCTGTACCCAGCCGTCAAAGTCTGTGGTGCTTACACCGTGATACTTGAAGCGCATATGAGAAAAACCTGCACCGCTGTAATTGGCCGAAAAGCCCTCGTACTCGCCAGGCTTATTGATGACCGCATTGAGCGTAGTATCCATGCCTGGCATGGCGTAGATCTGACCTGCCAGCGCAGGAATATAGAAAGAGTTCATCACGCTGGAGGCAGTGATCTTGAAGCGGATCGGCACGTTTACCGGCGTGACCAACTCATTGACCGTCGCGATGCCCTGCTCCGGATAAATGAACAGCCATTTCCAGTCGAGTGCGACCACCTGAACAGTCATCGGCTTGGTTTCAGCAGGAATAGGCCGATTGGCATCGATGCGCTGCAGTGGCCGGTACGGATCCAGCAAGTGGGTGCTGATCCAAGTCAGCAGGCCTAAGGCAATAATGATGAGCAGAGGAGCCCCCCAAATCACCAGTTCGAGCTTGGTCGAATGGTCCCAGTCAGGATCATATTTTGCCGATGTATTGCTTTGCCGATAACGCCAGGCGAACACTAACGTCAAGACGATTACCGGAACGATAATCAGCAACATCAGCAGCGTGGAGACAAGGATAAGATTAGCCTGCTGTGCAGCAATATCACCGGATGGATTCATCACGACGGTATCACAGCCAGCCAGCAGCACAAGGGGCGCAAGGATTAGTTGGCAACGAGTTAATAACAGAAACATGAAGGAAAGTAAAGGTTGCAGATCAAAAATTGTGCTACTCTACTTCTGCAGGTGAGCGTTGTCGATTGGACATTTTGTCCCACCCTGGTGGGCGAAGTTTAAAAAGATTTATCGATATCCAATTTGAGGAGTGATTATGTCCAGCACACGTATTTACGGCGGAGAACTTCCCGCCGGTCTGTCATCACGTTCTTCAGCCGGCTCTGATGCCCGAAGCGGCAAAGCTGATCACTCAAAAGTCGCACCAGGTGATATTGCCGTCGGCGTCGTGATTGGTCGCACTTCGGAATACTTTGATTTTTTTGTCTACGCCATTGCCTCAGTGCTAGTGTTCCCCTCCGTTTTCTTCCCATTCGAACCGCGCTTAGAAGGAACGCTTTATGCGTTCTTGATCTTTGCTTTTGCCTTTATCGCGCGCCCCATCGGCACGGTTATCTTCATGGCAATCCAACGGCATTTTGGCCGTGAAGCCAAACTGACCGGCGCCCTTCTCATGCTAGGCATTTCTACCGCAGGCATTGCGTTCCTACCGACCTATTCCCACTTGGGATTCGCCTCGATTGTCTTACTGTCGCTCTTACGTATTGGCCAAGGCGTTGCGCTCGGCGGATCGTGGGATGGGCTACCTTCGCTCCTGGCACTCAATGCGCCAGAACATAAACGCGGTTGGTATGCAATGCTTGGCCAACTGGGAGCGCCAATCGGCTTCATGCTGGCTACCGGGCTGTTCTCTTATCTGCTAGCCAACCTTTCCTCCGAAGATTTTCTAGAGTGGGGCTGGCGTTACCCGTTCTACGTCGCCTTTGCCATCAATGTGGTGGCACTGTTCGCGCGCTTGCGGTTGGTATCCACCGATGAATATTCGCGGTTGCTCGAGGAGCGTGAGTTAGAGCCGACCGATGTCGTCGAGCTGATTCGCTCGCAAGGACGCAACGTACTCATCGGCGCACTGGCCGCCTTAGCGAGCTACGCATTGTTTCACGTCGTGACCGTGTTTCCGCTGTCTTGGATTGCGTTATATTCCGCTCGCTCAATCAGCGAGTTCATGGTGATCCAAATGGCCGGCGCGGCGCTTGCGGCACTTGGCGTAGTTGTCTCCGGTTTGATTGCCGATCGTCTCGGCAGACGCACCACGTTAGGTATGCTGGCATGCCTTATTGCGGTATTCAGCGGCTTTGTCCCAACCTTGATGGATGGTGGCGACCTCGGGCAAACGATCTTCATCTTGCTTGGCTTTTGCTTGCTGGGATTGTCATATGGGCAAGCTTCAGGTGCCGTTACCGCCAATTTTGCTACTAAGTATCGCTATACCGGTGCGGCCTTGACATCCGATCTCGCTTGGCTGGTTGGCGCAGGCTTCGCGCCTCTGGTAGCACTTGGCCTGTCCGCGCATTTCGGTCTGGCCTATGTCAGCCTCTATTTGCTGTCGGGGGCCGGCGGCTCATTGGCTGCACTCAGTCTCAATCGTGCCTTGGAGATCCGCGATTAACCAAGGCCTACCGCAATCGGGTGGAAATAATTGGGCCACATAGGGTGTGACCAAGAAGTTTAAGGCTTGCTCTGGATGTCTCCATCCCAAGCAAGCCTTAACCAATATTCAACATCGATCAGCGTAATCGGTATGCGGCACGGTGACCCCGTGCCGAAGCCCATTCTTGTCGGACGCCTTACCCGCGCGAAATCACCCTAGCGACCGATTCCTGATAATCGCGGAATCCCATACGCTGATAGAGCCTATGGGCTACGCTGTTGTCCCGTGTGACGCGAAGGAAGGGTGTATCGCCGCGTATCATCTGGCGTCGAATCAGTTTGATGACAAGACGTTTAGCTAAACCTTTTCCCTGAAAGTCGGGATGTGTACATACACCACTAATTTCGCTTAGCCCGCCGGCACACAAGCGACCACCGGCCATCGCTACCAAACGTGCACCGTCGTAGATGCCAAAATACTCGCCGAGCTCAATGGCCCTCCGACCGACTGGTCCAGGGCGAGTCAGCGACGCAAGTTCAAGCACTGCTGATGCGTGCTGCGGGCCAAGGAGAACAGCCTCAGTTGCCTCATCCACCGCGGGCATTTCGCCGTCCCAGATCATCTTACACATCGTGGTCTCAGCCTCAATGCGCCATCCGCCAGGAGCGCTTCCTGCCCAGCCATCACAGTACAAATGTTCACCGAGTTCGGCGTAGGGAGTCAAAGCCGGGAGGTTCGGATTGCGAATATCTGAGAAAGCGATAATTGCAGGGAAGCCCGCTACATATCGGCGTGCCTCCTCTGTTCCGGTAGCATACCTTGCATGTGGTCCAACAAGTGTATGCCAGACGATATTGTCGAGAACATGCTGCATCGTTACGTATCTCTGACTGTCAAACCTGCACAACCGATCATTTGGGAGTACTCCTCACTAGATTCCGCTAATCTGAACGTAGCACATCAGCATCGAACAACATGACCGTCATGCCCGTCATACCTTGTGACCCAACACGCCGCGTGATACGCCTTGAGCGCCCCCCTTAGACTAGCCATAGCTTGTCCTCGTGCTCGGAGCTAGGCCACAAGCCGGCAGGACGTCTCAGCATGATCAACACCATCGTCAGCCCGAGCAGCAATTGGCGTAATACTTCGGCTTCGATGAATACGTGGCCCAATAACTGCCGCTGTATTGGCTCGACGACGTGACGCAAGACTTCTGGCAATCCAGCCAGAATTGCCCCTCCCAGTACGACGCCGGGAGTGTGCCCAATCCCCCCCAGGACAACCATCGAAAGGATCACAATCGATTCGTTTAAGGAGAACGATTCAGGCGAAATATATCCCTGGAATGCCGCAAACATCGCACCTGCCACACCGCCAAAAGACGCGCCTAGAGCAAATGCAAACAGCTTAACGTTATGGGTATTGATGCCCATTGCCTTGGCAGCGATTTCATCTTCACGAATCGCAACAAAGGCACGACCTAAACGCGAGTGTTGCAACCGAATGGAAATGAAGACGGTCGCAAGACACAACAACAAGAACAAAAAGTAATAGGCGTTCACCGATGGCATTGCATATCCAGCGATATCAAGCGTCGCTTTCGATCCTGGGTCGCCAGCCAACGACACGCCAAAGACACGTATCGGATCAATCATGTTGATGCCTTTTGGGCCATCGGTAATGTTGACCGGGGCATTCAAATTAATAATGAAAAGACGGATGATTTCACCAAAGCCAAGCGTGACAATCGCCAGATAATCACCGCGCAGCTTTAGTGTCGGCGCCCCCAACAAGGCGCCAAAAAAAGCAGCCAGTGCCGCGCTTAATGGAACGATGAACCACACTGACAAGTGAATCCCGTTTGTTGCGATCTCAGGCCCGAGTATTGCGAGCGTCGCGTTGCCTATTACAGGATAGGTATTAATCAAGGATTCGAGTACCACTGCAAATTGCGGTGATGCCAGCAAGGCCGCCATATATGCGCCAACAGCAAAGAATGCGATATAGCCCAAGTCGAGCAGCCCAGCGAAGCCGACCACGATATTCAGCCCTAGGGCCAGCATAATGTATAGCAAGGCCATATCCATGATGCGTACCCAGGAATTACCGAACTGGGATGCGAAGAAGGGAAACAGCACCAGCGCTACGCCAAGTAATGCCAAGCCGGTCTTTGCCTTGCGCGAATTTGCTTTTATATGGCCGTCAGTAGAACGCATTTCTTCCATCATTCAAATGTTTAGCGGTATGTTTTTCATGGCACTCGCCCTGCTGCCTGCGACGGCGAGAGACAGGGCCTCGCCCTATCGGGAGCCGTGACAGCGAGCATCGATCTTATGAATTGAAAAAAAAGGCCGCTACCAAAATCTTGCTCAATTCAAGTTTATGGGAGGGGTATTGCGGCAAACGATGCAGATGCCGCACTACGGGGCGATGCGGTTC